>JACMPL010000011.1 GCA_014377525.1 Candidatus Saccharimonadota bacterium | reverse complement strand
GGCAATTGCAGGATCAGATTCAATGCACTTGGATAGATTAGTTGCTAAAAATCGGGCACGAGATCGATTTGAATCTTTAGCGATATTAAGGCAAGATCCTAATCTAGAGATTAGTGACGAGGATTATCTAAGTGCAAGAGATGATAAAGAGCGAATGACTGAAGTACTAGCCGAATATGAATCTGGTAAAAAAAATTCATCAGTGCCAGAAGATCCTGGCATAAGCTAGACCGTAAGCGTTTAACAGGGTATAATAATAAAAATCAATGGCAAAAAAGAAAAAATCAACCAAAAGTAGAAAAGTTCAGGCGGCGCCAAGCGCTGGACATTCACCGTTCTGGTCTTATGCCGGAGCGATTCTGCTTATATTAATCGCAATTTTTATGCTGCTTGGCGGTTTCGGTACCGGCGGAAACTTGCCGACCAGTTTATTTGACGGCGCTTACAGCACTTTCGGCTACGCGGCATATCTTGTGCCGTTCGCTTTAGCCTTTTGGGGTGTTTATAAATTTATCGCTGATGACCACCGGATCCCTCGCGGTAAATTGATTAGTATGTTCGGCGTCTTATTGTTTGCTAGCAGCTGGTTCCACGTTATGTTCACAAACAAGGATGTTAGTGGCACAATTACCGGTGGCCACGGCGGGGCAGTCGGCGGGGTAGTCGGCGGGGCAGTCCTCAGTGCGCTTGACAAGTTCCCGGCTGGGCTTTTGTTCTTTATTGCAACCGTTATGTCGGCCTTTTTTGCATTTGGAATATCACCAAAGGTACTCACGAAATTATTTAAAATACCAAAACGCCGCGATGACGATTCTGAACTAGCGAGTTTTAAGAGAAAAGTAGCCGAGAAGACTGCGTTTAAAGTGAATGACGGAGTCGCGATAGATGAGCCGGCCATCGACACGGCAAAACCTGAGCAGCAGCCAACTGTTCGACTGACTAGTATGAAAAACGCCTCGGCCAAAATGACCGTTAGTGAGAATCACGAAGCGTTAACAATCGCTAGTGATCCAAACTGGAAATTTCCGGGCGTCGCCTTGCTTAATCAAAAGCAAGATAAAGCCGACGCAGGCGACGTAAACGCCAATGCTCAGTCGATTCATGACACCTTTGCTAACTTTAAGATAAACGTCGAAATGGAAGGAGCTAACATCGGCCCGCGGGTTACGCAGTACACCATGCGTCCGCCAGCTGATGTCAAACTAACCAAGATTACTGCTCTCGAAAATAATTTGGCGCTCGACTTAGCTGCCCACTCCATCCGCATGGAAGCACCAATTCCGGGTAAGCGGGCAGTTGGTATCGAAGTGCCGAATATCAAGGCCGCAACCGTACGGATGAGCTCGTTGTTGACATCGAAAGAGTGGAGTGAAACCACGGGAGCGTTGAGTTTTGTGATCGGTAAAGATATCGCTGGTAAGCCGGTCGTGGCTGATCTCGCAAAAATGCCGCACCTTTTGGTGGCAGGGCAGACCGGTTCTGGTAAGTCGGTTATGATCAACACGTTCTTGACGAGTCTGCTGTATCGTAACTCACCGTCCGATCTCAAGCTCATCTTGGTTGACCCGAAACAGGTTGAAATGGCGCCGTACAATGGCATACCACACCTGTTAACTCCAGTTATTAACGAACCAGAAAAATGTATTAGCGCGCTCAAGTGGGCAGTTGCGGAAATGGAGCGACGCTTACGCGCCATGGCCGAAGTTGGCAAGCGCAACATCAGTGAATACAATAATCTCAAGGCAGAAGAGGGCATGCCATATATTGTGATCGTGATTGATGAGTTAGCCGACCTGATGATGATGGCGGCCCGCGACGTCGAGTCGCTGATCGTCCGACTTGCCCAAAAAGCCCGTGCTGCCGGTATTCACTTGGTGCTGGCCACGCAACGCCCGTCCGTCGACGTTATCACTGGACTTATCAAAGCGAACGTGCCGGCTCGTATCGCCTTTACGGTTGCAAGCCAAATCGATTCCCGTACTATTATCGACCAAATGGGCGCCGAGAAACTGCTAGGCCGCGGCGACATGCTGCTCCTAACCAGTGATATGCCAAAGCCGAAGCGTGTTCAAGCGGCACTGATTGAAGACGATGAGACCGCTAAGGTGACTGCCTTCCTCAAAGACCAGCGAGCGCCACAGTACGACGACGAAGTGGTCAGCCAGCCAGTCCAAATCGGCGGTGGCAGTAAGGGTAGCCAAGTTTCCGACTACGGCGCGAATGACGCCGATGACGATATGTGGAAAGACGCCGTTGGTGTTGTCATTGAGAACAAAAAAGCCAGCACCAGCTTGCTGCAGCGCCGCCTGCGCATTGGCTACGGCCGCGCCGCGCGTCTTATCGAGACTATGGAAGATCAGGGCATAATCGGCCAAGCCGACGGCTCACGGCCCCGTGAAGTGCTCGTCAAGTCAATGGATGATGTATTTGGCGGCGGCACTGCCACTACCACCGACGCTGATGACGGCTTTGGCGATGCGCCAGAACCACCAGCTCGCTAGACCGAGACAGCGCGCCAGGAAGGTTAAATTGTTGTCTATTCTGCGCCTTGCGGTAGAACGATAACGGGACTATCATAAGCGTAATAACAAAAACTGCAAATGGAGGCGCATCAGACATATGGAGTCCGTACCGCAAGGCATCGAACGAATTATTGAGGCGCCGCACCGTACAGTCCCTGGCAATCCTGCCGGGGACTTTTTAATTAGGGCGCTACAAGCAGTACCGACAGAAGCCGGGCAAGAAAGCGAATACTTGCCAAGTCGGTGGGCACATCTGGTAAACCCGACCAAAGAAAAAATTCCAACGCCTTTGAATGACCATGGCGTCGTCGACATCGAAGCAACCATTATGGCTGTCATGGACACGATTGATCCGGCCTATGTATGGTCGCGGCGGTCGATCAATCCACATCATTTTCAGTGGCGAGCAGATAGATATTCTAGAGACACACTTGGCCCGCCAGGATTACCGGTTCAGCCAGCTCAGTTTCGTAATATATCGCCGCTCAAAGGGCATTTGCCACGGGAACTCGAAAATTGGTTACATAAAGTAACTGAAGAGCCACCGGTTCCGTCTCTTGAAGTAATGTACTACTACACTGAGGCATGGCAAGTGGCCAAGGGACTGTATCGCTGTACCAGCGAATCGGTTGTAAAGCAGCGGCAAGCCAAACGTCGGGCAGAGCTGTTAGCGGTCGACGGGTCTGTTCTGTCAGATGATCGTTCCGATGATTTGTACGGTGACCAATATTTTAGTGAAGCGCAAGAAAAGTTTAGTCGCGCCTATGATTTTTACTTGCAACGGCTAGAATCAATTCCCGAAGAATTTCGACTGGTGACGCCGGACATGTCACCCAGAAGAATCTCTAAAACTGTTGGCCGCATGGCGACACGCGGCTCTCACTTGTTGACGCGCACGGCTAACCGCCTCGCTGCCTAATTGACTAACAGAGGTGAGTAGGGTATGCTAAAGCTACTATTAACTTCTAGTCCGTGGCACTTGTCTCGCGGGCTATAACCCACAAGGAGTTCAGTTTTGAACGAGTATGAGATTGCTGTATTGTATCACCCTGACCTCGAGGTCGACCTGACAAAGGCCGAAGATCGAGTCAAGAAAATTGTTAGCGACAACGATGGCACCATTACCGCTACCGACAATTGGGGCAAGCGCAAGCTAGCCTACGCCATCAAAGGCAACGAGCACGCTATTTACGTGTTTTACACCGTTGATTTTCCGCCTACTAATGTGCAGAAAGTTGAATCGACGTTGAACATTACCGATGAAGTGATTCGTTTCCTCATCACCAAGCCAGATCTTAAAGCTATCGCAAAAGCCGAAGCTGCGAAGACCGAAAAAGCCGAGCAGGCTGCTCGTCGCGGCGAAAACCATAGTGACGACAAAGAAGACTCCGAAGAATAAGTATCATTAAATAGTTAATGATTCAGACGTTTTCGTTTGACGGCTAATAACCGCAGGGCGTAGGGTAAAGGTATTAACAAATGCAAGACATAGGTCTTTTAAACAAGGAGGGTGCATCATGGCACGTAGTCTTAACCAAGCAACATTAATGGGTAACCTTACCCGCGATCCAGAGCTTCGGCAGACGCCGACTGGTCAAAACGTAACTAGTTTTAGCCTGGCGCTAAACCGTAGTTACAAAGATGCCAGCGGAGAATGGCAAGAAGCCACCGACTACATCGATATTGTGGCCTGGGGACCGCTCGCCGAGCGAGTCAGCCAATATCTTAGTAAAGGTCGTCGTTGTCTCGTGCAAGGACGGCTGCAGTCTCGCTCTTGGGAGCAGGATGGCCAAAAACGCAACAAGGTAGAAGTCCTTGCTAGCGACGTAACCTTCCTGGATAGTCGCGGCGAAGGTGGCGACAACGAGAGTAGCGCCGGCAATAGCGGCGGCTACAGCGCTAAGGCTAGCGCTGGCGGAGCCAGCAAGCCGACTCCCAGTAGTGCTCCCAAAAAAGATGTCGTCATCGAAGATATCGGCGATCAGCCAATCAATTTAGATGATATTCCATTTTAACTAGCTCATTTTATAAATTTATTTATTAGCCCGAAGCGGCAATGTCATACGAAAGGAACAATTCCATGGCAAAGATTTTTAAGCACCGAACAGATGTCGCATTTTTCGACTATAAAGATTTTAAAACGCTCCAGCGTTACGTTAACATGTATGGACAGATCGAGTCCCGTAAAAAGACTGGTCTGACTGAGAGTCAACAGCGCCGTTTGAGCATTGCAATCAAACGTGCTCGCCACGTAGCGCTGCTAGCCTTCGTCTCGAATAATTAGTTAAAATGAGCAATAGTAACCCGGATACCGCCGAATTAAATACGTTTATTGAGCACGTCATGCGCCTGATACGCGTGTCGTTCAACGGTTCTGGGTTTCGTATTTCTTCGCTCAATCCCGCATCGAGCGTCGTTGAGCTCGGGCAAAGTCTGCAGACCAGCCTCATGGAGTTTAAGAAATGGTACGTTTCCGGCGACAGCGAAGGCCTGCAGGCCGCTGCCCGAGATATCGAAGGCCAGATTGCGGTAGCTGGCACGCTGAGCGTCCTGACAGGAAAAGAGGCCGACCAATTACTAGATGAGTTATACGTAATCGTAGAGAGGAATTAGCTTATGGCACTGAGTATTACTAATTTAAAGAAGGGTGTCTTGTTCCAATGGGAAGGTGAGCCATTCCGCGTCGTCGAATATAACCAAAAAGTCATGGGCCGCGGCGGCTCTATCGTCAATGTCCGTATCAAAAGCTTGATGGACGGCAAAGTTCTCGAGAAAACGTTCAAGGGTAACGAGCAAGTCGATAGCGCCGACGTCACGAACCAAACGGTTCAATACCTATATTCCGACGGTGCAACCTTCTTTTTTATGAACGAGGAAACCTTCGAGCAATTCGAGATTTTAGCTGATCTGGTTGGCGACGGTGCCGGCTACCTCAAAGAGGGCGATAAAGTGACGCTTCAGTTCTTCAACGACGTCGCGATCAACGTTGAACTTCCGAAGAACGTTCCACTTCGTGTTACGTATGCCGAGAACGCCGTTAAGGGCGACACTAGTAGCTCGATCACCAAGGAGGCGACGGTTGAGACGGGAATAACCGTCAGAGTTCCGGCTTTCGTCAAAGAAGGCGATCTTATTTCTGTCGATACGGCGACTGGCGCTTACCGCGAGCGAGTCAAAGAATAATTTGCATGAGACACTCCCGTGGATGCTAAACTTCGCCTCGACCAGGCGCTTACCAATTTAAAACTGGTAGCAAGCCGCTCACAGGCCGAAAGCTATATCAAACTCGGTAAAGTCACTGTTAACGGCAAAGTTGTCACGAAACCAGGCCAATTGGTTGGCAGCCAAGTCGAAGTCAAACTAACAGCTAGTGAACAATATGTTAGCCGAGCCGGGCTCAAGCTGGCCTCGGTCGCCAAACTCCTCAAACTTAATTTTGTGGACAAAATAGTGCTCGATGTCGGCAGCAGTACCGGTGGCTTCACCGATTATGCCCTGCAACACGGGGCCCTAAAATCAATTGCCGTTGAACTCGGCACAAATCAACTTCATCCAAGCCTACACGGCAATCCCCAGATAGAACTTCACGAAAAGACCGATATTATTACGTTTAAAACCGATCAAGTGATCGACATTGTCGTAGCAGACGTTTCGTTTATCAGCTTACGTGCAATTTTACCAAATGTTGCTACGTTGTGCACTAAAAACACTCAAATAGTCGCCATGGTCAAACCGCAATTCGAGGCAATCGAGAGCTCGCTCAAACATAAGGGTGTCATCAAAAATGACAAAATTAGGCGCGATATTCTGCGCGATTTTGAGAATTGGGCACTCAAGAGATTTATTATTGTCGATAAAGCTGACTCCGAAGTCGCTGGTAGCCGGGGTAACCGCGAGCGATTTTATGTACTGCGCAAGCTATAAGTCTACTTTGGGCTAACGTAAAAACGGGAGTTTCATCGTGGTGGTAAGCTCGTAAAGCGTTAGGGTTTCAGCTATAGTTAAGGTATGTATTTTTCATCTCGCAAGCAGGCTGGACGTATGCTCGCACAACAGCTTTTTGCTAAATATCGTTACGAAAACTGTGCTGTCGTCGCGATTGGTGACGGTGGCGTTATTGTTGGCGCTCAAATCGCTAGTGAATTGCACTGCGTATTAACAATGCTGATGATCGAGGAGGTGCTACTACCAAGAGAGCCAGTAGCAGTAGGCGGTATATTAGAGGATGGTACGTTTAGTTTTAATAATGCCTATTCAGCCGGTGAGATAGACGAGTTGGTCAGTGAATACCACGGTTTCATCGAGCAAGAAAAGTACACAAAATTTCGTCACTTGAACCAACTTATGGGTAGTGGGGGCCTAATCAGCCGTGACTTATTACGCGGCCATAATATTATCATTGTTTCCGACGGTTTTCGCGATGCCTTCGCTCTCGATATGGCCTTACAATTTATCAAAATGATCGCCGTTGAGAAAGTGATTGTGGCGACGCCAATCGCCAGTATCACAGCAATCGATCGCATGCACATTACGGTCGACCAAATTAATTGTTTGAGTGTCGTCGAAGACTATATAGACACTGACCACTATTTTGATACCAACGATGTGCCAGATCATCAGACGATTATCAATGTAATCGAACAAATTGTGCTTAATTGGCGTTAGTTGAGCAAGGCTCGAATCGCGTCAACATCTTTGAGTAATATCAGGGACTGTTTGTTGACGAGCAGACCTTTTCGCTCAAGTGCCGATAGTTCTCGGCTCGTCGTTTCGCGGGTAGCATTGACTGAACTAGCAATATCCTGATGTCGTAGCGGCGCCTCGATCAGTAAGCCTTCGGGGGTTTCTTTACCGAATCGCTGAGACATCGTCAGCAAAAACGACATGATTCGTTCTCGCACGGTTCGATATTCTAGATTGAGAATTCGCTCGCTGTGCAGCCGGTACATTTCGATGGTCATATCAAGGATTGGCGCCAGCGCGTCAGGCGTGTCTTCGATATATTCCAGAAATGTTTGGCGACTGATACAGAGCGTCGTGGTGGGGGCTAGTGCCTGGTAAATAACCTGACGCTCTTGGCCGGTCAACGCCCAAATAAGCGGGAATATTTCATCGCTTTTACGGATGATAAGCAAGTTTTCTTCGTTGTACTTAGTAATATCGTAAGCTTTTACTAAGCCTTGGTAGACATAATAAACGCCAGAAGGGGTTTCGCCAGGAAGGATGACGAATTCACCTTTTTGATACGTTTGTTTCGTGCCACGCGTGCGGAAAATTTCAACAAGTTCGGCAGTTTGTTTTAATGTCGCTAACATGTCTTGATTATGAGAGCAAACCATTTAAATAGCAATGAAACACAGTACAATCTTAGGTAATTAGTGATGAATTTCACGTCCTAGCTCAGCAATAAGCAATACAATATTAATACAACTTAGGGAGAATATCACAATGGCAAGTTTAAAATCCGTTGAGCAGCAGCTTAAACGAATCCACTACAATGCTTATGGGTGGGGTCGTTCAGAAATTAAAGAGCTCCCAACTATCCTCTTGGACGACGAAAACATCTTTGAATGTGTAAATGGCGTGTACGAAGGCGGTTTTGCACTGCTGATTGCAACTGACATCAGGGTGCTATTGGTTGATAAAAAACCGTTTAAATATCTAACGGTCGAAGATCTGCGTTTCGATATGATCAATCAGATCGATTATAGCCATCGCTTGTTCGGCGCTAGAATAAATATCAGTGCCGGCGCCAAAAACCTTAAGTTCAAAAGCTACAATCAGCCGCGGCTCCGTAAACTTATAAACCACGTACAGAACCGGATGGCCAATGTCAAAAAAGAGCAGTCCAGCTCGGCCGAGACGCAGCAACAACACCTTGAGCGAATCAATGAGCAATTGCAGTCATATTTGCTAGCCCAGCATCAACATCAGCAAGAATTACACGAACAATTACTGCAACAAGGTAACCGTGACGCCGATAGAGACACCAAAAGGGCAGCCGAAAGGGCAGATAAAGCTAATAATAAGAAACCAATTGACGCAGTTGAGCAATTAATCCGCTCGGTGCGGCCAAGTCCCGAACTAGCCGATTATTTGTATGCCCAAAGCCTGATGAAAGAGTACGAGGCGCGTAACGGTAAGGTAGGGATTACTCAAAATCCGGCGGTTGCCGAGGTGCCAGTCGCGGTAACTCAATATTCGACCGTACCAGCACAGACAACTCCGATACAGCAGCCGGATACCGATGAGCCATCAGCCCAGCAGCCCAGCCGACATAATTCGCTATCACAAGCAAGTAGTGACCTACAAGAAATGTATGCCGCCGGACTTAAAGAGGTATTCGGAAAACGAAAAATTCCAACTTTGCACCCATTGGCAACTATGCATAACATTGGCTTCGAAATAAACCCACTCAAGGTCGCTTACGCCAAACTACCGCTACTGCTTCGTAACCGTAGATTCGGTTTGCCGACAATCGCAATGCCGAGTTATACGCCACGGGTTATTTCCCGCAAGCAACAGCTTAACAGCTAATAATAAGTGGTTATTTGGTGACGTTGAATCTGAATTCGACCACGTCATCGGGCTGCATAATGTAACTTTTGCCCTCGGTACGCAGCTTTCCGGCGGCGCGGGCCGCCGAGTGCGATCCGGTCTCTAGTAAATCGGCCGATGTTACAATTTCGGCAGCAATAAAACCCTTTTCAAAATCACCATGGATTGTGCCAGCTGCTTGTGGTGCGGTGGCGCCCTTGCTAATCGTCCAAGCGCGTACTTCTTTTTCTCCAGCTGTCAGGTAGCTTTGCAAGTCGAGTGTATCGTAGGCGGCATGAATCAGCTTAAGTAGTCCCGGTTCGTGCTGACCGTAGCTCTCCAGCAGCTCGGCCGCATCTGCAGCGTCCAGGCTGGCAAGTTCACTTTCTAGCTGGGCACAGACGAACAGGGCAGTTGCCGGTGCCACTAAATCGCGCAGCTTAGCTTGGTGTGCAGTATCAGACAGGCCATTCTCATCTAGGTTAAACAGATAAATAACCGGTTTCATGGTGATAAGTTGCAGGTCAGCAACATGCTCCGAGTTAATATCGGTCTGGCTCCATAACGGCGTGCCAGCATCTAGCAGATCGTTTATTTTTTTATAAGTCGCGGCCATCGGTTGCAGTTTTGGATTGGCCCGCGATTCTTTTTCTATTCGCGGCAACCGCTTTTGCACCGTTTGCAGATCGGCTAGGACAAGCTCAGTGTTGATTACATCGATATCTTTAGCCGGTGAATGCTCTTCGTCGACGTGTATGACATTGGCGTCATCAAACGCGCGCACGACCTGAACGATAGCGTTACAGGAACGGATATGGCTTAGAAACTGGTTACCAAGGCCTTCGCCCTGGCTTGCACCAGACACCAAGCCGGCGATATCCACGAAAGTAACCGTTGCTGGAATGACTTTCTGTGTTTTATATAACTCGGCTAATTTTCCTAACCTGGCATCCGGTACCGGCACGATACCCGTGTTTGGTTCGATAGTTGCAAATGGATAGTTTGCCGCCAGGATATTGCTACCAGTCAGCGCGTTGAACAGGGTTGATTTACCGACGTTTGGAAGGCCGACTATACCGATTTGAAGTGAACTCATAAGTCAATTCTAACAGAGGTGGATATAATTGACAAGTAAGCTTAAGCATGCTATGGTATTAAATGTTAACCCAAGAATAAATATGACCGAACAATATTCAGTATTGCACTACGAAGAAGACCCTTTATACGGAGGTCTAATAAATGACTATGCAAATTTTGTATCTAGAGAACAGACAAAAGTAGAAACATTTGACGATTATGATACAACGAGAGCTGAACATATTGCACAAGAATTTGACGAGCTTTTTAATCAACATGGTTCGGGTATTACCGTATTTATGCCTGAATATTACTTAATGAATCCTGGGATTAAGGCAGAGGGGGAGAATTTAGAGTTAAAAAGTGCGATGATTGATGAAATGAGTGATCTCTTATGGTATGGATTTGACGTTGCTAATAATCATGGACTTGGCATCGATGACCTTGTTGTGCGAACCCTCAAAGATCGTACTGGAAGGGATGTTCAAGCTCCCAGAACGTTTAATGATGTTCAACTTAGAGTGATGAGTAGCGCGTCGCATATTGAAGTTAATGAGACATTAGGGGTTACGTCGCTGGTAAGAGATCCAAGTCGAGTGTTCAGTAGATTTGAGCAACGGTTAGTACGTTCCCTTAGAAATGACAAAGATGGGACTAGTGTTCCAGGCGTAAGCGGGGAGGAACAAATAGCCGATTTAGATGTAGCGCTTGGAGAATTTCTCGTAGCATTAACATATATTGCCGTCGCTAATTTTGGGGTAGATCTTGAAACATTAGCAAACTATAGTGTTTATAAACTAAGACATCGCGCTGCCAAAGGTAAAACACCGGGAAAAATTCTATTCGACCTATATAGCTAAGACGATAACATTTCTTTCATTTCTGAAACTTTGTGTCTAAAGTAGCCACGATGCCCACGGTCAGTGGGTGGTATCCTGCATTTTGTTTTAAAAGGTAGTTGGGCCAAAAAACTTATTATACCTATTTCGAGCGCTATAAATAACCAAGTTGTTCCATAGCTGTTAATAGCTCCATGCCGCCGATATTTGATTAAATCGACATAGTCGCACGATACCCCTAAAGGTACGTGCCCCAATTATTGACAAATAAACTACTACTGCTATGGTATATAACCATAGCAGTAGTATATAAAAAATATAAGCAATAATATGAGCACTCTTTACGAACAACTTTCCCAACCCAATGAGATGCCTCCAATCCCTGAAGTTACTCCAGTAGCTGGCTGGAAAGAAGTTCCTATAATTCAAACAGAACTTAGTCGTGAGCCTTTAGTTCCAGTAGGTATTTTTTCTGACTACAAGAACGTCGTTAGTTCTTCTGTATATGCTGATGAGCATCACAACTCTCCCTACAGTGGCGGGCTAGAAGGTAGTAACGTTGCGGTATTTATGCGTGAAGGAGTAGCTAAAAAGCTCGAAAGAGCCACCAGTATATTACCTAGGGGTCATCATTTGATGGTCATGGATGCATATCGTTCTCTTGACGTTCAAGGGGCTCTGTATGAGCAATATGAAGCAGGTTTAAAAGTACTTTACCCAGATTGGACAGAACAAGAGTTGTCAGCGGAAACCCAAAAATATGTATCAATACCTTCGCATGATAAAACACATCCTTCTCCGCACAATACGGGAGCTTCCATAGACGTGGTTATTATTGAGGTAGAAGATGATGTCCAGTACAAAATAGATGCAATTGATGGAACCCTTGATGCTTTAGGTGAAGACGAGTGGCAGCGCGAGTACATGCTCGAAATGAAGCGAAGCGAGCTAATTCGCCGCTATGGTAGAATGCTCAACTTTGGTACTCGCTTTGACTATGGTGGCTCGGAAGCTGCTTTACGCCATTACGAGCTGAAGGCCGCAGAAGCAACTTTAAGCCTAGAAGATGAAGAAGCTCAAAAGAATCGCCGAATGCTGTATGACCTAATGATCAAAGTTGGTTTCGAACCTTACGCAGATGAGTGGTGGCACTACAACGATCCAGCTTCGCAAATGGGGGCAAAAGTAGCTGATCGTGAATACGCAGAATATGGTGCGGCTGTAATGAGTGAAGAAAACAAAGAGCATGAACAAATACGTAAGCAACACCATCGTAACTCTGTACGACTTGCTAGAGGCGAGGAGTGGACGCCGCCAAGAGGCCTAGAGTTTCACTACGAGCTTGCTAGGGCTGCTATATTCGGCAATGATCCAAAGAATATCTGGCGAATGACCGACACTGTTGACAAGATCGAACCGCCAAAAGGAGATATAGCCGCCTAACTTAGATTAAGTGTACTTTTTAAGTGCTTCTCGGCAGATTTTCTCGCATAATTCTGAAAATTCGATACCCGCTACCGCTGCAGACTGTGGCATAAGGCTTGTACTTGTAAGTCCTGGAAGTGAGTTTACCTCTATAAGCCATAGCTTACCTTGGGCGTCGAGACGAAAATCAGACCTACTGTATCCACTTAGTTTGAGCGCTTGATGAGCAGCTAGAGCAATTTCTTGAGCTTGATTGTAAATTACCGTTGGCAAATTTGCTGGAAATGTTTCTATAACGGCACCTTGTTGGTATTTTAAGTCATAGGTAAACGTTGAATCGGGGTCTACATCAATTTCGCCTACTCCTAATGCTGCGTCGCCAAGCACACCGACTGTTAGCTCTCGACCCGCTATAAACGTTTCTGCAATAGTATCTCCAAAGTCATGTGCTTTTTGAAGGGCAGATATTATTTGAACTTCGTGCTTCACTAACGTTAATCCAGTGGTTGAACCTTCTCCATTCGGCTTTACGATGAGGGGTAAGCCTAATTGCTCAATGAGATTTGTTTCTGCATTTGGTTCTTCAACCCAAGGAGCTGTTTCGATGCCGTTTTGTACAAATATCTCCTTGGCAATGTTTTTATGCCATGCTAACGAGCTACCTAGAGCTCCTGATCCCGTGTGGCGAATGCCCGAAAGTTCCAGTAGCGACTGTAACTTACCATCTTCGGCGGGTGAACCATGCATGGCAATGAATACTAGGTTAAAAGGGTGAAGAGTATCTACTAAACGTACCCATGTTTGTTGATCGTGAAGTTTTGCTAATTCAAATGGGCTTGGCTGGGTCTTACGAATTCTTTGTTGGAAAAGTAACTGTTCATCGTCTTCGGACAAAACTCCTGTTGCGGTATCGATTGCTACGACCGAGTGGCCTCGCCGTCGTAACGCATCTACAACTTGACACGCAGTAGCTATTGAGACGTCACGCTCGTAATTGTTTCCACCAAATAATACGGCGATATGCATATGTGAACTCATATCGAATAGTATACAAGCTTATCGTGTTAATTTCTTTCGTTGTTCTACATAGGAATCTTAATAGCTAGGCATACTGCGGTCGGTTATTGGCACAGTCAACTTTAGTTCAAAGGGTAGTTGGATTACGAATCTATTATGCCTATACTCAGCATGCGAACAAACTTGTTCTGTTACTTAAATAGGTATTTGACTATATGTGGTAACTTTCTTTTGTGTGGCGATTATTTTATATATACTTTTTTTAATTATACCCGTACTATCTGTTAAATCTAATCTTCATAACGATATCTTACCTTCCAGTGACGTTTCCCCATAAACTCTACTTTGAACTATATCGCCAAAACGCAGTCTTATTGACATTATAATATAACTATGCTATAACTTGTAATATGAAAAGTTCACAAACAAAAATGATACGCGCCCGCTCAAAAAATCATTGGAAATTGGAACAGCCACAACTCAAGCAAGCTCAAGAAACTGCAATGCTGGAAGTCGCGCAACAGGCTTCAATTGATCACGACCGACGTAACAAGTTCACAAAACGTCAGCATGTAGGCCGGATTGCCCTCGGTGGCTTGGCTAATACTATAATCTTTGCACACAACACAAAAGTTTTGACAAAGAGTGCCAGTGCGTTACTCGGTAGTGATACTCACGCAGCTATCGTACGCAAAGGCGAAGCTGCAGCTCCAAGTTTACGACAAAAATATGAACTTAGCCGAAATTCTGAAATGGCTCCAAGTCGACTTCGCCGTTTGGGTAATCTAGCTCTGAAGGCTAGTTTGGTTGTTACTGAAGCTGTAACTAGACGATCTCGCAAACGTGCTTCTCATCTCGATGAAAAATCAAATATTCTGTATAGTGATTTTACTCAAAAGAAAAGCGATGGCCGTCTTATTAGTATGGCTAGAGCCTACAAATTAGGTAGTGCAGAAGAAAAAAGACGGGGGAAAGATGAGCGTGCTAACGTTGCAGATCAGGCCGTATTAAAGTATCGCGAGGAGCACCCTGAAGTTGCAATACGCGAGCTTAAAGAGCAAGAAGCTTTGTTGCGAAACAATGCACTCGTAAGTCTCGAATCCAAACGAGACTATGCTATTAACTACTTTCAAAATAAAAGCGTTTATTCTTTTTCTAAGGCCATTCCTCGACGACCACATTATGAAGGCGAGCCAGGATTTTCTGGTGACTATGCAGAATTAGCAAAAGCTACAGTATCAAGTGCGCTTGCTTATAAAGCAAAGGATGGTACTATCCCACTAATGGGTAGTAGATTAGAGCAGATACGACTTACGAAAGGTCGTGAACAATACCAATCTATGTATACCGCCTGCAAAGCTGAAGATCATTACTCCGATGGCGTAAGTACGACTCTTTGGCAGCTTGGCTTCGTCCAATTTGAAAAGGAGAGCGACATTCCTTACGGCCGAGGCAATTACAATCCAGCTATTGAATGGGAAGAAGCTGAAAAATGTGTTAAAGCTAGAATCGCTTTTGATCCAACCAACGAGCTACACCAACTACTCGCTTCTAATGAGGACGCAGGTGCTAATCGTATGATTGAACTAGAAATGTCGCAACGACAATATGGCTATAATCAGCAACCATCTTACTTAAAAATGCGTACAGTTGAGCCCGTTCCAGCAGCATTAGTTGCTTAATCATTAAGCAACAGAGTTATTAACTGTGTTCTTGATCTAGCACTTTTTAGAAAGGGTAGTTAGCTTAGCATACGAGTAAGTACTACAAACTAATCTGAATAGCCACAACCACTTTGGCCTGTCGGCGGTATGGCGAGGTTTATTTTAAAAGATAGTTGGGTTACCAATTTAAGAGGCCTATAGATAATGAACCAATTAGCATAACTCTAACAGATAACGTATCTCGTAAATTTATCAACCATAAGTAATCAAACTTATTGACAAAGTGCTTATGAGTATTATTATAGAAGCATTATGCAAAAACAAAAAATAAAATTATTCTGATATAAATTGTGATAACATCGATAAATAATCGAATCGAAGAAGCACTTGATCGTATTCCAACTCGGAGCCCGATTGTTGATTTTAATTTTGACCTTGAACAGTTGCCAAGCAGTGGACTGTCGCCAACCTACGAAACCGAAAAGGGTGATCCAGTCGATAGGGAATGGACGGTATTAACTGAATCTGCCAGGCAAGCCGTACTGCATAACGCTCAAGTTAGATACGCTGTTTCTGCCTTTGCTTCGACGCCGCTTTCGGAAACATTACCCTACGAAGCTTTGTCGCAGATTGGCCAAACTGATGCTCGCACGGCAAAATTAATCAAAACTATGGGGCGTACGCTTTGGCCTTTACTGGCGCTCCCGGAAGTTCCGAAAGAACTAATCGTTCCTGATGTTCGTAATGCTCCCGACTTAGTTCGCCGCTGGCAAGAGAAAGAAAAATTAAAGGACGTGATAGTAGCAACTCCTAGTTTATTTGAAGATATTGTCGAAGAAGAAGCTTCGAATGTTGGCAAAGAGCCGGGTATCAGCAGGGCAGAGCGCTTACTGATTATTCGTCGTATCCGTGATGCACGTGACGTAAAATTGTTGAGCTTGATGGCCGAACTATACGATCAACCACTCGTCGATGAGGCGCAATCCGAGAATGGACTTGTATCGCATTACTTCGAGAGCGGGACGCACCTAGTCATAGAGGCTCAGGCGCTCCAACAAAACCCGACACTCGTCGACCCTAAGCTGTGGCATGGCCGTAAACAAATCAAAGATAGAGTGTACAGCGTCCAAATAGCCGAGCAAGAATATATTCTAAAAGAACGAAAAACTGGCTTACATACCGACATTAGTCCTCGAGCGCATGTCGATGGTCTTACCTCAGCCGAGGAATATGCTGTCGGTGCTACATTCGCTGCGCTTGGAACGGTTGCCAAAGGTGATGTTAGCCTCCGTTTTGAGCAGCCGCTTGGATATGTTGAGTTTGTCGATGGTTACCAGTTCAGCCTGTTTTATAAAGAAGCTATGGTAGTTGGCAACCCTACAACGACGCTTGCGTCAATGATTGCAGCTTCGCCATATTGGCAGAACAAATATAGCCAAGAACGAACAAGTGAACAATCTTTAGCTGATTTTGCAGAAAACAACGCTCAAGGCATGGTCGCTATGGCCCATGCGTTACTAGTGGAGACGATAGCTGCCAACGGTTATAAAAATAAGGATAGTAAGCCAATTGATAGCGACAATCCGGACGTCGGATACGTCATACAGGGCGGACATAAGCCTACGTTAGAAATGATTGCAATGGATTTCGAGTATTTCCAGCCTATTGGCAAGCAAGAGCTATCGGATGCCGCCAGCAAAAGTGCTAGATTTGATATGTCATCACTACTAGATTGAAATAGCTCAAATATTGCACTAGGCTCTGTTAGTATTGCTTACGCTTTGCTATACTAAAAAAAATCATGGGTAACGACACAAAGAAGTTAAAGAACAGGGTCAACGCTGATATTTCTGTCGATTCAGCCGACCAAGTGCGCCACATAACCCCAAAACGTAAAAAAATCGTACTCATTGCCATTGCTACATTTGTTGTCGCGATGCTGATACTTGGTTTTGTTGTCTACCGGGCATCTCACAAGGCTTCGGCGCCAGGAGTAATCACGGACGATGCGCGCGTTAAGCAGGTGCAGGCGACTCAGCGGGCATCGAACCTAAGCCTTCGCGGCAAATCCAGCGAGGCTCAGGCACTGCTCGATAAGCAAATAAATGTCGGGTCACCCGAAGACCAATCTAATATCTACGCCCAAAAAGCAATGTTAGCAGTACAGGCTAAAGACTACGTTTCGGCCCTCAAATTTGCAAAAAAAGCCGAATCTCTAAAGCAGACAGCCTACTCGGCTCAGGCAGTTGCTATGAGCGCCGAGGGTTCTGGAGACAAGGCATTAGCGCTTGAGTATTACAAAAAACAGCTTGACCGCGTAGGATTTTCTCACGTTGCCAATGGTAACGCCGATATCGAAGCTAGAATAAAGGCCTTGAGTAATTAAGCAATGATTCTACCCCGAACAAATAACAAAATTTTGCTAGGCTTTGTAGCTTTAATTCCTATGCTCTTAGCTGTTTTCTTGTTTGCAAGTCCACACGTCTACGCGCGGACTGACGCCAGGGGCTACTTTACCGGTGTCAATTTAAATGGCCCTGCGTACTGCGCCAATTGTGATACTGGACTCGACGCGGTGGCTCCTCAACCTCACGGGCCAGGCTTACCCGATGGCTTTAACGATACGATGGATAAAGCTGCATTTATTAGAAAAGTGCATGAATTCAACGACTCGGGCATCCCAAAGTACCAGACTGCAGCTGCACTGTACGTAAGTCTTATAAACGGCTACAAAACTAGTCGACCACCGAACGCGGGTGACTTTGTTAATTTTGAAGCAAGAGTAAATAACCCAGCTATATCTATAGGCTATGGGTATCGCAGTGACGTCGAAAATAGTGCTTATTATGTGGCTGGCGATGACGAAGTGTTTTTTACTGAATCTGAACCAGTGGGCAGATACTCGATGATCTTTTACGATAGTACCAGAGAATACACGGTTATCAAGCTTGACTGTGGGAACCCTTTGGGGCAGTTAGCGCTTCCTGATCCACCACCACCCGATCAACCGCCTGTAGGTGCAGTTGATCCGCCAACTTGCACTATTTCAAAAGGATGGGCATACGATCCTGATAATCGCAGCGCTTCACTCTATTATTATCTTTACGTAAATGGCGTAAAAAATGGTCCGGGTACGGCTGATAAGAGTAGCCCTGATGTCAACGGCATTCATGAACTAACAGGTGCACATAGAATACAGGATGACCTTCCGTCGCAAGGGGGATGGAATCCTAGAATAGTGAATAATATTAAATATACTGCGGTTGATTCCGAAACTAATTTAGAATCTGCGATCGGCTCTCCTGTAAGCGTTGGGCCATGCGTAACGTCCAATTGTGCGGGTGACAGCTTTTCATATAAATTCGGGGTAAATCAGCCAGTCGATATAGGTGCAAAAGTCACAATAACGGGGGGCTATGGCCCTCCATATTCTGTAAGTTCTAACCCTGCAATGTATATCACCGTCTTGAATAGCTCAGGAATTGCAGTCTCTGGATTCAGCGACAAACCTGTAGCTTACTCTGTTAGTCCACCACCGGGCACTCCTGGGTTACCACTAACGACGCTAACAAGTACTGGCCCAAGCCAAGTCTTCTCTACATCGGCGCCGGGAATATTCACGGTTACTTGGAGACTCGGTGGCTCAGCACCAATAACCTGCACGGACGCAGGAGATGCGCCAGCTCATCCGCCAACCAACCATTACGCTGGCTTTCAACCATACTTCCGTATCGAAGATGGAGACGCTGCTGCGGGTGAAGGTTTTGGCAAGTCGGTTTGCGTTCCGCCGCCTAGCTCCATAACCGGTTTTAACCGCTATGCACTTGGGTCTGGAAGTTACTTTGGCTCTGGAACTAACCTCGCAGCAATTGCTAATGGCTCAATAACTCAGTTCGCAACAGGGACAGACAGGGGAGTTGCTGCTAGTGCTTCTTCGAACGGAGTGGGGCAGCCTCGCGGATTGGCCTTCGCTAATGGCGGAATAAATGGTGGTTTATTCAATAACGGTTCTTGGTGTTCAGCGGATTACTACGCTGATGCTGGTAATGGATCCTCTACAACACCAAATCTCAGCATAACCGGTAAGAATGTGTATCAAGTTACCGGCAATTACACCTTAAATGCAGCTACTCTGCAACCCGGTGCCGACATTACAATAAAAGTTAATGGTGACGTGAGTATTGCTGGTGATATTTTGTACAATTATGGTTCTCTTGATAGGATCCCACGTTTCAGGTTGCTTGTTACTGGCAATATTTATGTTCAGAATTCTCCTGCTGTCACTGAATTGCATGGATTCTACGTCGCTCAACCAAAATTAGGCTTTCCGTTTAGTGGCAAGTTTTACACCTGTAGTAATGGAATTTCTCCGATAAACGACACGACGCCACTAAATTCATATAGCAAGTGTAATAATCAGTTGAACATCATTGGATCCGTCAGTGCAAGTACTATTATTCCGGGCCGTACAGCGGGCAATTACAACGATAATTCGGTTACGCCAGCCGAAACATTCCAAAACAGTCCTGAATTATGGATTTTCCCAGCGACTGATGCCGGATCGGTTGGTTCGATAAATTCTTACGATTCGATTACTAATTTACCGCCGGTTTTATAGGATGAAAAGTTTGCTCACTAACATAACGCTTGTGCTATAATAACTCGTATATGAACGTACTGAGTGGGGTATCAGAATTTTTTGGCTTGGATATTGGCTCGACCGGTATCCGGGCAGTCCAACTCCGGACTGTTAACGGCACTAAGTCCTACTTCAAGTATGGCTTTACGGCCATAGACGCCAAAATGGCCGGTAGCGACAGCGAAAACGACCTCCAGAAACTCGGCCAGGTCATTAAACAGCTCGTGTCTCAGGCTGGTATGACCACCAACAATGTTGCGGTTGGCATTTCGTCGCAGCGGGTATTTACAACCGTCGTCGACATCGACCGGTTATCGAACGATGAGCTTGCCAAGGCTATTCGCTACCAAGCCGACTCTTTGATCCCGACGCCTCTCGCAGAATCCAAAATCGACTGGGCGCTAATAGGTGATTCGCCGGTCGATAAGACCAAGGTCGAGTTACTGCTTTCGAGCGTTCCAAATGTTTTTGTCGAAAAGCGGCTCGAATCACTCGAAGCTATTGGACTCAATGTTATCGCATTTGAGCCAGACAGCTTAGCTCTTACTCGGGCACTACTTAAAACAGGTAACATTGCCCCGACCATGATTATCGATATCGCTGCTAAATCGACCGATATAATCGTCGTAGTCGACGGCATTCCACGCCTGACGCGGTCCATTCCAACCGGAACCGAAGCGATTATCCGCTCGGCTATGCAAACGCTTAACATCGACGAGAAGCAGGCGCAACAGTTTGTGTTTAAGTTCGGCATGAGCAAAGAAAAGCTCGAAGGGCAGATCTTGCAGGCCATCGGCGGAACAATCGACATCTTAACAAGCGAAATCGAGAAATCTATAAAGTTCTTCCAGCAGCGCTACAGTAATTACAAACTCGATCACATGATCGTCACCGGTGGCGCATCGGTTATTCCCGAATTTCCGCTGCATTTAGCAAACAAGTTCGGTGCAAATGTTGAGATCGGTAATGCCTGGTCTAACGTCGCATTCCCCCGAGATCGCCAAAACGAATTATTGGCATTATCTAACCAGTTCGGCGTAGCAGTTGGCCTTGCGGAGCGAAACGAATGATTCAATTCAATCTACTTCCAGACGTTAAGCTCGAGTATATCAAAGCTCGACGAACAAAGCGCTTACTCGCAACGGTGTCGGTTATCGCAGCGGCAGCTAGCGTCTTTATCGCCATTCTAACCTTCGTCGGTGTCAATATCGTGCAGAGGGCACGCATGGAAAGCCTCAATAAAGATATCAATAAAACTGCTAAACTTGTCCAGGCGACACCGAACATTGGTCGGATAATCACGGTTCAAAACCAGCTCAGTTCTTTACCGGCACTCCACGAGGCCAAACCAGCCGCCACGAGAGTCTACGATTACATTGCCCAGATAACGCCAGCTACCGTCACTATCAGTAAGGCGACATTCAGTTTTACGGATAACACTATTAATATCACTGGCAACGCCAAGGATCTACTAGGCGTAAATACGCTTGTCGACACGCTCAAATTCACTTCGTACAAGGTAAAAGATCAGACGGGTACACCCAAGGCTTTTAGTAAAGTAGTACTCGCGTCGTTTTCCACTGCTTCTAGCGGGGGCGGTGACAGCAAAGGTGCTTCGTATGAAATAGCGCTCAGCTACGATCCACCAATCTTCGATAACAAAAGTACCGTTGAGCTACAGGTGCCACAAACTATCACGACGCGCTCTCAAATCGGCAGCCTGAATGCGCTACTTCAGCCGAATCCAATCAAAGAAGGACCAAAATAATGGCTAACGCTTCTAAATCAAGAAAACAGCTTCAGATCGACAAAACCAATTCAAGCATAGTGATCGTAGTGTCAGTCGCTGCGGTTTTTATTGCGTTCTCTTTGGTATCGGTTAAGGCCCTACTAAGCCAACGCTCCTATCAATCAAGAGTCATCACTCAACAATCAGCTGCGCTTAAAACAGCTAAGTCCGATCTTGTAGCTGCTAAATCCCTCGACGATAGCTATAATAGTTTCAATGGTAAAACTACTAATATTATTGGAGGTTCCTTATCCGGATCTGGCCCCCAGGATGGTACGAATACAAAAATCGTGCTCGATGCTTTGCCTAGCCAGTACGACTTTCCATCATTGGTTAGTTCCCTGGAAAAATTCGTGGCTTTGCAAGGCGTAAAACTCGAGTCGTTGTCCGGAACCGATGATGCAACTCAGGCAAACATTGCCAGCTCAGTTTCACCGGTAGCAGTTCCAATTCCATTCCAATTTTCGGTAAGTGGCCCGTATGCTTCAATCCAGCAGCTCACCAAGGCACTCGACCGTTCCATTTTACCAATTGCCATCCAGACGATGGAATTATCAGGCTCAGATGCCGCAACCAAGCTTACTGTGACTGCAAATGTATCCTTCCAGCCAGCTAAAAATCTCAATGTAACAACGAAGGTAGTCAAATGAAACAAAAAGATATCCTGATGATTGTTGTTGTCGCTGGAGTTAGTACAATATTCGCCTTTGTAGCGGCAAACTTTTTTATTTCTAGTCCAAAAAACAGACAGTATAAGGTGCAGATACTAGATAGTATTTCGAGTAGCTTCCCCGATACCGATACCCGTTATTTCAACAAAGACTCACTCGACCCAACCCAAAAAGTTCAGATTGGTAATGGCGGGAACGCACAACCTTTTGCTGGATCTCAATAAGAAAGGACACGTCTCATGAGTGTTCTCTCAACATCCTCGCAGCAGCTCCTCGAAGAGGAATTAGTTAAAAATGAGATCATTACAGCCGAAAAAGTTGCTGAGCTCAAAGAAAAAGCCGAAAAAACTAAGAAACCGTTTATTTCGCTTCTGCTGAGTGAAGGCGGTGTCAGCGACGAGATGCTCACCAAAGCATCAGCGACCGTTAACAAGATGCCGTACGTCAATCTATCCGGTGTGGTTATCAAAAAAGAGATTCTTCGCTTGTTGTCGTACGACGTTGCACAACGATACATGGCTGTACCGCTCGGTGAAATTAATCACCGTCTAGTGGTTGCCATGCTCGATGCCGATAATATTCAAGCAGTCGATTTCCTAGCGCAGAAGACTGGTCGGGGCTTGAAAGTTTATGCTGCCAGCGAAACCGGTATCCTCTCCATCCTCAAGCAGTATCAGCAAGATGTTGAGCTTGATGTTTCAGAAGCTATGAGAACTGGCTTATCTGGGCCAGTAATTGGAGAAGCCATAGCCAAACCAACCGATAAGGCTGACAATATTAAAACTATCGTCCAAGATTCGCCTATCAGTAAGGCATTGTCAGCTATTCTGGAGTACGCAGCTAACAACCGAGCCAGCGATATTCATATGGAGCCGCTCGAAAAAGAGTTTAAGATACGTTGCCGTATTGATGGTGTGCTGCGCGAAATCATGAAACTACCGAAATCAACTGAGCCACCGCTAGTGTCACGTATTAAGATTTTGAGTAATCTCAAAATCGATGAACACCGTATTCCGCAAGATGGCCAGTTTACAGTTCAAGTGGGCGACCGCGGTATCGACCTACGTATCGCGATTTCGCCGGTTGTGTGGGGTGAGCAAGTAGTCATTCGTTTGCTCGACAAATCTGGCACGACTCTCAAGCTCGAAGACATGGGCTACCATGGCCGAGCTCTGCGGACAATTCGTAAAGGTTTGGAGCGGTCGAACGGTATGATTCTGACCTCTGGCCCGACCGGTTCCGGTAAGAGTACCTCATTGTATGCCTTAATCCAAGAAATCAAGAATGACACCATTAATATCGTAACCTTAGAAGACCCGGTTGAATACAAGATGGACGGGATTAACCAGATCCAGGTCAACGCTGAAGTTGGCTTAACATTTGCTACTGGCTTGCGGTCGATTCTGCGTCAAGATCCTGATGTTATCATGGTTGGAGAAATTCGCGATAGGGAAACGGCTCAGTTAGCCGTCCAAGCGGCGCTGACAGGACATTTGGTTTTTAGTACACTCCACACCAATAGTGCGGCCGGTATTCTACCGCGGCTGCTTGATATGGGCATCGAACCATTCTTGATTGCCTCGACGGTTCATACTGTTATTGGTCAACGCCTCGTTCGCCGCATCGGTGACGAAAATGAAGAATATGAGTCTAGTGCTCTGGAGACAGATGCAATCCATCAGGCGCTCAGCGGCTTCTTGCCAAAAAATGAAGCTGGTAAAAAAGCTGCCGCCGAAGACATGGGGTACGAAAGCTTGCCACTGGGTACACAAAACGCTTATACTTTACGCAGAGGTATCGATAGCCCGACAACTCCGAAAGGATATAAGGGCCGGATGGGCCTATACGAAGTATTTGAGATTACCGAGGAAATCCAAGCGTTGATCTTACAGCGCGCGACAACCGCCGATATTCAAAATAAGGCTCGTGAGCAAGGTATGGTAACAATGCGTGAAGACGGCTACCTCAAAGCACTTGACGGTAAGACTACAATCACTGAAGTTAACCGCGTTGCTGCTACCGAAAGTTCATCCGAAAGTGCCACCAAACGGGCAAACAAAAAACAGGCTAAAGAAGACGAGATTAGCGACGAAGATTCAGAAGACAAAGGGAGCGGGGAAGATAATGATGATACTACAGAAGACTAGCCAAACTAAGCGCGGGACAGGGAACTAGTATGCAAGTTCAGCCCCGCATCGAGATTCTACTCGAAGAAGTTATCAAAAAAAAGGCCTCTGACCTTCACTT
>JACMPL010000010.1 GCA_014377525.1 Candidatus Saccharimonadota bacterium | reverse complement strand
TTTTAAGCTTTGACAGATAGTAGTTCAAGAAGTTTGCAATCGAGAAAATTAAGGTTACTATAAGCAGTATGGATGAATTCAGCTCATGGTCAAAAATCGTAATTGTTGAAGACGAGGTTAGCCTCGCCGACATCTATAAAATCCGTCTGGAATTACTAGGCTACATATGCTTTGTGGCTCACGATGGCCTAGAGGCATTATCGCTTATCGAGAAAGAGCGCCCAAGCTTAGTGCTACTTGACATCATGCTACCAAAACTAGCTGGTGACCAGATCTTAAAAGTGATGCGCATGACCGAATGGGGCAAAGACATCAAGGTTCTAGTTATCTCAAATCTAAATGAATCAGATGCGCCAATCGGACTACGAGCTCAGGGGATCGAAGGCTACGCCGTCAAAGCAAATCTTTCAAACGATCAACTCGATCAATTAGTCGATGGTATTCTAAAACCAGCCGCCCAAACCGAGTCAATCGACCTTGATGCCTAGATAGCGTGTATACTTAAGGTATGAACGAGCCAATCACAATTGCAGTACTAATCGGAACAACAAGAGAACAGCGTCAGTCGCATAAGGCAGCAAACTTTATTGCAGAGTTTGGTCGATCGCTCCAAAACGTTGAAATTATTTTAGTTGACCCGCAAGATTTTAAATTTATTGGTGATGGCAATGATCCAGAAGGCAAAGATCCGCGGTACTCAGTTATTACTGAGAGGGCCGACGCGTTTTTTATAGTGACACCCGAGTATAATCATAGTTTTCCAGGTTCACTCAAGCGAATGTTAGATAGTGAACTCCAAACCTACAACCACAAGCCGGTTGCTATCGCTGGCACAAGTGCCGGTGCTTGGGGAGGCGTCAGAGCAGTTGAATCACTAGTGCCAGCTGTCCGCGAAACGGGACTTGTCGTGCTCTCCTGGGATATTTATTTTCCACATATTCAAGATCTTTTTGAAGACACAGGTACCCTTAAGCCGGAGTACCTGACGCGCTATACATCCAGTGTTCAGAAGCTATATGATGAATTAATTTCTTACGCCAAACTCTTTAGGCAATTAAGAGCCGATCAAAAAAAAGACTAAATCTTTCTATTTTTCAAATAGTTCAAATCGGTGTTCGGTAACCTGTAAAGTATTTAACTAGTAAAATAGTACAAAGCCGTTATGATTATATTTACCAAGTAAAGGAGAATAATATGAAAGCAATTTGGAACGACACTGTTATTGCCGAAGCCGACAAGGCAGATCTGATTTATATAGAAGGCAATTGGTATTTTCCAAAATCATCTGTCAAAGCCGAGTTACTGAGTCCGAGTGACATGCATACCACCTGCCATTGGAAGGGTGAAGCAAACTACTACAACATTTCCGCAAACGGCCAGACTAATAATGACGCTGCTTGGTATTACCCAAAGCCGACACCAAGTGCCTTTGAGCAAACCAAAAAAGATTTCACCGACTACGTCGCGTTCTGGCGCGGAGTACAGGTAGCCTAATAATGCAACAAGCTATATTTGCAGCTGGCTGCTTCTGGGGCGTCCAGTTCTACTTTGACCAAGTTCCAGGCATTACAAAAAGTTCAGTCGGCTACACCGGCGGTGATTTAGAAGACCCGACGTACGAAGACGTTTGCAGCCACACAACTGGCCATGCCGAAGCTATTTTGCTCGAATTTGATGCAACTGTCATCAGTTATGAAACGCTTTGTAAGCACTTTTTTCGGATGCACAATCCAACGCAGCTTAACCGTCAGGGCCCCGATGTCGGCGACAGTTACCGCTCAGAAATTTTTTATGTAACCGACGATCAAAAAAATGTTGCCGAAGCTACCCGCGACGATGCGCAGGGCGATTGGAACGAGCCGATAGTGACGCTAATTGAACTATCCGGTCCGTTCTATCAAGCTGAGCAATACCACCAGAAGTTTACTGAGCGCACTGGGCGCGGTGCTTGCCACATTCCATACGAGCCAATCGAGAACTGATTTGTTGATTTTGTTGTTTCGCGCACATCGAGATTTGTGTAAACTGTAACAGTGAAAGTAATAATTTTTGATTTTGATGGTACGATCGCTAATAGTTTTCAGCTAATAGCCGAAATCTCTCACGAACTTGCTAAAAGACCCGGCCTTGTTTCCGATGCGGAGATGTCTCAAATGCGAACGCTTAGCCTGGTACAGGTGGCTAGAAATTTCAATATACCGAAATGGAAGTGGCCATATATGATACACAGAGGCAAATATCTGATGACCAAACGAATCAACCAAGTCGAGCCGTTCCCAGGAATAGCGGAAATATTGCAAACGCTTTATAACGAACGTTATGTCTTAGTGATTGTTAGTAGTAACAGCAAAAAGAATATTGAACGATTTTTGGTACAACATGGCATCGGTAATAATTTTGATCAAATTTATGGTGGTGTTGGGCTGTACGGTAAGGCACGCGTTCTGCGTAAAATCCTTCGTCGCAACAACATAGCCGCTACCGAGGCTATGTATATCGGTGATGAAATACGTGATGTTGAAGCAGCTAAGCAGGTAAATATGCCATGTATTGCTGTTGGTTGGGGCTTTAATACGCCAGAAATGTTAGCCGCCCATGCTCCAACCATCGTTGTTCGTCAGCCAAAACAGCTCTTAAGTGTCATTGAAGAATGGAATCAAGTATGAAACAAGCAATCTACGAGACCGTTACCGTGACCAAGCTGGTTCATGGTGGCCAGGGGCTAGCTGAGCTTGCTGATGGCCGCAAGGTATTTGTTTGGAACGCGCTACCTGGTGAGACTCTCAAGACTCGCATAATCAAAGAAAAAAGTTCCTATGCCGAAGCGATTGCCGAAGAAATAATTAAGCCTTCCGCAGAGCGTGAAACGCCGCGAGATGCTAATTATCTTTCGACTAGCCCATGGCAGATGATGAGCAGTAATGCCGAAAATAAGTACAAGGCTGAGATCGTTACCGAACTATTTGCGCACGAAAAGGTGCCATTACCAGATTTAGGGTTAGTCTCGCACGATAACCGCGATTGGAATTACCGTAATAAAATGGAGTACTCGTTTTGGGGTGACGACGATGGCCTACATTTAGCACTGCATCAACGAGGAACGCATGGTAAGCAAATTGTGACTGGTAGTAGCTTAGCTATGCCAGAAATCGACGCTGCTGCTGGCGCAATTGCCGCCCAGCTTAGCGAACTCGGTACTCGTGCTGGTGATCTAAAAACAATTATTGTCCGCGTTAGCGCGGGAGGACAAGTTGTCGCCGCACTGTACACAAAATTACAAAAATTTACTAAGCTCAAACTACCAACTGGCGTCAAAGGACTTAAAGTTTATCACTCCAACCCACGCTCTCCAGCCAGTGTGCCGACAGAACTACTCTATGAACTTGGCAATTGTTTGTTATCAGACGAATTACTTGGTAAAGCATTTCGCTACAACGTCGATGCCTTCTTCCAGGTCAATATTCCGGTATTCGAGAAGGCGCTTACTTCTATCAAGGGGCATGTTACCGCCGAGAGTATCGTCGATATGTACGCTGGAGCAGGCAGCATCGGTCTATCGGTTGCAACTGCGGCCGTCGATCTGATAGAGCTCGATCCGGCGAGCGTCGAAATGATGAGCGTTAATGCTGAGGGCAGCGGACTCGATGTAAATATTTATGAAGCACCATCGGAAAGTGCTCTCGACTACATCGTTGCGACGAAGCCTGTTATTTTTGATCCACCGCGGGCCGGACTGCATAAAAAAGTAATCGAGCGGGTGCTCGAAGTCATGCCGCCGCAAGTTGTGTATCTTAGTTGTAATCCCGCAACGCAGGCTAGGGACTTAGCCCTGCTACTAGAAGCCTACGAAATCGAGACGTTTGAGATTTATAATTTTTTTCCTAAAACGCCGCACATCGAGACGCTAGCGATTCTGAAACGAAATAATCAGTAATTCTACGCTAATCTGGCTGCTATACTAGAGCCAATGGCACATGCATATTGGAGGGAGCGCTCAGCGCCATATAAACCGGGTCAAACGGTAGCGTTCAAGGTCTCGAGGTCCAAAATCGAACTATTTATGCAGTGCCCGCGCTGCTTCTGGCTTGATGTACGGCTCAAAATCACGCGGCCGAGTAGTCCACCGTTCAATATCAATAAGGCTATCGACGAACTGTTCAAAAAAGAATTCGATGGCTACCGTGCTCAAAAACAACCACATCCGTTGATGCTCGAGTATAAAGTCGATGCGATTCCGTACGCCGACAATCGGCTAAACACTTGGCGTGAAAATTTTGTTGGGGTCGTGGCCGTTCACGAACCGACAAATTTACACGTCTTCGGGGCAGTCGATGACCTATGGGTGAATCTTGCCGGAGAAGTGATCGTCGTCGACTACAAAGCAACTTCCAAAGACCGCGAAGTCAGTATTGACAGTGATTGGCAGATCAGTTACAAACGCCAGATGGAAGTGTATCAGTGGCTGCTGCGCCATAACGGGCTAACCGTACAGAACACCGGGTATTTTGTGTACGCCAACGGCCGAGCTGACCTCGACGCTTTTAACGATCGGGTGGAATTCCGCACCAAAGTGATTCCGTACACCGGCAGCGACGCTTGGGTCGAGCCAACATTGCTAAAAATGAAGAAATGCATGGATAGTGACAATATGCCACCGATCGGTGATGCGGCGATGGGCGGCCCGTGCGATTACTGTACGTACGCTAAAGCGCGCACCGAGCTAACGCTCAAGGCATTGCAAGCTCGAAAATAATTCAGATATAACGTAGATCAGTACAGTACTGCCGTCGTTACACTGTCATCGTCAGATAAGATGGGGTACACTACATCTTATGTTAGATATTCAATTTATCCGCGATAATCCTGATCTGGTCGCCGAAAAGTCGGCCCAAAAAGGCTATGAAGTCGATATTCCAGTCCTGCTACAGCTCGACGCCGACCGTAAAACTCGTTTGACACAAATCGAAGAGCTGCGCCGCCGCCGCAATGAGCAAGCCGGTTCGCTCAAAAATCAACGCCCTACAGATATGCAGATCGCTGCTGGCAAACAGCTCAAAGAAGAATTGTCATTGCTGGAGGCCGATAACGCCATCATAGAAGAAAAATTTATGGGGCAACTCAAAAGGGTACCCAATATGCCGGCAGTTGATGTGCCGATCGGGGCAACCGAAGACGAGAATGTGGTTTCTAAAACCGTTGGTGCACCGACCGTATTTGATTTTAAGCCGAAGCATCACGCCCAAATTGCCGAAGCAAAAGGCTGGCTCGATAAAGATCGAGCGGCCAAAGTCGCCGGATCGCGCTTTGCCTACTTAAAAGGCGACCTCGTAAAATTGCAGTTCGCGATAATTCAATTTGTCATGGACAAGCTGAGCGACGAAACATTCTTACAAGACGTCATTACTAAAAATAATGTAACCGCCAGCAGCAAGCCGTTTATTCCAGTGCTGCCACCTTTAATGATCCGCACCGAATTGTATGACGCTATGGACCGCCTGGAGCCACGTGATGACCGATACAAGATCGAAGACGAAGATTTGTGGCTGCAAGGCAGCGCCGAACACGTACTTGGCAGTATGCACGCCAACGAAATTCTTGCCGAGTCGGAATTACCAATCCGCTACCTTGGTTACGCTACCAGTTTTCGACGCGAAGCCGGCACGTACGGCAAAGATATGGAAGGCATGTTCCGCATGCATCAGTTTGATAAACTCGAAATGGAGAGCCTCAGCACCCCCGAGCAGGGCGAGCAAGAGCACCTCTTGATAGTCGCCATCCAAGAGGAGATTATGACACTGCTTGGCATTCCGTACCGGGTTCTCACGAAATGCACGGCTGACATTGGCAAGCCGAATGCTCAAGGCATCGACATCGAAGCCTGGCTTCCTGGCCAGAACAATTACCGCGAAACGCATACCGCCGATTACATGACCGATTATCAATCACGCCGCCTACAGACGCGCGTTCGCAGTGGCGAGGCTAAGCCACAGCTTGTTCATACCAACGACGGTACGGCACTACCACTGAGCCGTGGTCCAATTGCGATTATCGAAAATTATCAGACAGCCGAAGGTGATGTGGTGATCCCGGAAGTTTTGCGCCCTTACATGGGCGGCAGAACCCGAATTTAGCCCGTTAATTCCGGGTAGAACGACATTCAGGGCGTATACTATAGGTAGTAGCTGGAATCAAAAGCGGAACTAAGAAAGTACAATAAAGGAGGGCATATGCTCCAAAACTTTACTATCCAGGGACTGCACATGGAAGTCGATGACAATCTACGCAAGTACGTAAACCGCAAAATCGGTGGTATTGACAAGTATATTCCGCGATCGGCTCGCCAATCTGCCAGCGCCGAAGTTATTCTTAAAGAAGTCAAAGAAAAATCGAACAAGCACTGCGTCTGCGAAATCAATTTAGCACTACCGAACGAGACCATCAATATCACGGAGAGTACCGTTAATATGTACGCTGCCATCGATATCGCCGAAACAAAACTCAAGCAGCTTGTCCATAAGTACAAAGATCTGCACCATAGTCCTGCTATGCACCGGCGCATTATTGCTCGCTTCTCTCGAAAAGAGATGCCCGAAAACCCGATAGTTTAACTCGATATGTAGTCGCTTTTCCCCGGAAAAACGTATATAATACCTCGAAGAAATTTGTTGCATTACTAACCACTGGGGAATTGAGGGATTATGAATATTGTTCTTAAAAAGGTTTTGGGCGACCCGCAGGCTAAAACCGTTAAACGGCTTCGCAAACGCGTCATCGCGATCAACGCATTGGCCGACAAATATGCCAAGCTGACCGATACGCAACTCAAGGCTCAAACCAATGTTCTTAAGAAGCGTCTCCAAAAAGAATCGGTCGACGCTATTCTCTCTGATGCTTTCGCCGTCATGCGTGAGGCAGCTACTCGTTCGCTCGGGATGCGTCATTTCGATGTTCAGCTCATCGGCGGCATGGTGCTGCACGAAGGCAATGTCGCCGAAATGAAAACCGGTGAAGGTAAAACTCTGGTTGCAACCGCACCGGTCTATTTGAACGCCCTGACCGAAAAGGGTGTCCACGTCGTTACTGTCAACGACTACCTTGCCCAACGTGATGCCGGCTGGATGGGCCAAGTTTACAGTTATATGGGGATGACGGCCGCCGTTATTATCGGTGACCATAGTTACATTTATGACCCAGAATACGAGAACAAAGAACACCAAGATCCACGCCTCAAACGTCTTAAGCCTTGTACGCGCCGCGAAGCCTACAACGCCGACATCACCTACGGTACCAATAATGAATATGGTTTCGATTACCTTCGCGACAACATGGTCCGCGAAGAAGATCAGTTGCGTCAGCGCGAGCTTCACTATGCGATTGTCGATGAGGTCGACTCTATCCTGGTCGACGAAGCCCGGACACCACTTATTATTAGCGCCCCGAGTGTCACCAGTGGAACGGCCTACGATCAATTTGCAAAAGTCGTTCGTCCGCTCAAAAAAGATGAACACTTCGAGACCGACGAGAAACGCAAAACTGTGATTCTTACCGACGAGGGCGTCGAAAAAGTCCAAAAAATTCTCGGTATCGATAATCTGTACGGCTCCGAAAACATCCGAACTATTTATCATTTACAGCAAGCGCTGCGGGCCTATGCCTTATTTACCCGCGACAAAGATTACGTTGTTACCAAAGACGGAGAAGTTGTTATCGTCGATGAGTTTACCGGTCGACTGCTGGCTGGTCGCCGCTATAATGAAGGACTCCACCAAGCTATCGAGGCCAAAGAGGGCGTCGAAGTGCAGCAAGAGAGTATGACACTGGCGACAATTTCGTTCCAAAACTATTTCCGTCTATACGAAAAACTCGGTGGTATGACCGGTACGGCGCTCACCGAGGCCGAAGAATTCCACCAAATTTATAAGCTCGACGTTGTTGAGATTCCTAGTAACCGAATTATTGCCCGAAACGATCGCACCGATAAGATTTATCGCACCGAAAAGTCTAAGTTTAGAGCGATTGTTCAAGAAGTTCAAGCACTTCACACCAAGGGACAGCCAGTGTTAATCGGTACGGTATCGATCGAGCGCAACGAAAAGCTCGGCAAAGCACTGACTAAGGCCGGCATTCCGCATCAGGTATTGAACGCTAAGAATAACGAACGCGAAGCTGCTATCGTTGCCAAAGCTGGCGAAGCCGGCTCCGTGACGCTGGCGACGAACATTGCCGGCCGTGGTACCGACATCGTGCTTAACGACGAAACGAAATCGCTCGGCGGTTTGTTTGTGCTCGGTTCAGAACGCCACGAATCGCGCCGTATCGACAACCAGCTCCGTGGACGTTCTGGTCGCCAGGGTGACCCAGGCGTCACCCAGTTCTTCGTAAGCACCGAAGACGATCTGATGCGTATTTTCGGCGGCGAGCGCATTGCCAAAATTATGGAACGACTCGGTACCGATGACGATACGCCAATCGAAAACCGCCTTATTAGTAAGTCTCTCGAAGGTGCGCAGAAAAAAGTCGAAGGTTACCACTTTGATCAGCGTAAAAATGTCGTCCAATACGATGACGTCATGAATCGACACCGTAAAGCTACCTATGCGATGCGCCGCGAGATTCTGCGAGCCGAAGATATTTCTAAGCGAATTAAAGTTTTCCTTGATGAAGAAGCCCAGGCGATGGCAACATCATCGGCCGTCAGTACCGACCAATTCGAAGACGTGCTACGCGAAGTATTTCCATTCGATGAACCGACCCTCGACCGACTGTTCGACAGCGACGCTACGAAGTTTAGTAAGGTTCTCCAAACCGAGGCACACGAGCTATATAGCTCGCGTGAGTTAGCGTTTAGCTCCGAAATCATGCGCAAAGTTGAGCGCGATATTTATTTGCAAATCTTGGATAACCTGTGGATGCAACACCTTGAAAATATGGATCACCTCCGCGAAGGTATTCATTGGATGAGCGTTGGACAGCAAGATCCATTGGTCGAATATCGTCGCCGCGGCCAAATGCTCTTCGAGGATATGCAGCTAACATTACGGCACGATGTTCTCAGGTCGATTCTGCATGCTCAGCCAATCGACCCATCGCAGCTCGATCAGGCTCCAGAAACTGAGTTGACGCGGGCCGCACGTGGTTCAGTCGATAATGCTAACCGTATTTCGAGCGCCGAAACCGAATTCCAGGAAGATGATTTTAATAGCACGACCGAAGCGCCATTGCCAAAAGCCAAGCAACCAACCGAAATTAAAAAAGCTCGCAAAACTGAACGCAAGCGTAAAACCGTCGCTAAGCGGAGAAAGAAATAGCAGAGTTAGTTAACGGCGGGGGTACTACGTACGTGCTTCGCTGTGAACTGCCTGCATCACGCTCGTTATGAAGCATACCGTCTCAGAAATCCTCCTCCAAAATGGTGCCAAAGGTTTACTTGTGCATATCCCGCATGCTTCCGTCATGACGTTTGACATAAATTTCCGGGCCGGCGAATACCTAGTCGACCAGGAAAAATGGGAGGTTCCACACCTGATGGAGCACGTTCTCCTTGGCGCAAATGAGCTCCACCCCAGAGCTCGGGATTTCCAAGCTGACCTCGAAAAGAATGGGGCCTACAGTAATGCTTCTACCGGCGTCTACGATATTACTTACGAAGCCGAATGTGCGGATTTCGAGTGGGACAGGGTACTTGGACTGCTACTCATCGCTATCTCCAAACCATCGTTCCTAGAAGAAGAATTTCAGGCTGAGTTTGGTAATGTTCAAGAAGAGATGGCGGCCCGCTCCAACAATCATTTCCGCCGCCTGAGCTTAGAAATGCGCAAGGGCCTGGGGCTGATCGCTAAAACCGACGCCGAACGATTGGAAATTATGGGCAATGTCACCGTTGACGATGTCCGCGAACATTATAAACGCACTCATCACGCGCCGAACATGCGCTTTGTGGTAGCTGGAAACCTCACTGATACTCGTAAGAAAATAATCGAAAAACTGTTCGAAGATATTGCGTTACCGCATGTCGGCCCACGGTTCGACTTACCGAGCGAGTGCCCATCAACCATCAGTGCGCCAATATACGTACCTAACGACACCGTCGAAAACTTATATTTTTACATCGACACATTCATGAATTACCGGATGAGCGATTCGCAAACTGATGCACTGAACTTGGTGAATACCATGCTCACCGAGACGTTGTATTCCAAGATTCTTGGTACTGCCCGCGAACGCGGGCTCGTCTATGGCATGAGTTCAGGACTTTCACAAACCAGAGATGCCAGCAACTGGTGGTTCGGTGCGCAGGTATCCGAAAAAAACGCCGCAGCGCTGCTAGACATCACGGTAAGCGAACTTCGAAAAGTCCTAAAAGGTGAGATTGACAAGACCGAAATAGCAGCCACTAAACAGTATGCGCTTGGTCGTTTTCAACGCAGCGCTCAAACAGTTGGCGGCACGGCGGCCGGTTACTCGAACCGTTACTTCTTCGACGAAGTTATCGAGAACTATTACCAGATCCCGAGCCGTATAAAGGCCGTTACCAAAGATCAAATTGTCGAAGTCGCTCGAGGCATGTTCACCGAAAATCTTTGGGGTTTCGGCGTACTCGGCAACTGTGGCGAGAAGTTTGCAGCCGAGTTGCAAGCCCAGCTTGAGCCACTGTGGGCAGAAATTTCTCTAAACGTAAAATAGCTATGAGCGAACAGCATAAACGAGCTCAATCACTGCAGCAATCCATCAACGAAGCGGTGCTACGGTTAGGTGTGCCTTCGCTGCAAACCGAATTGCAAGCGCTACGAGCTGTCTCTGAGCAGGCCGGTTTCTGGCAGGACACTGGACATGCGCAGGACGTAATGAAGCAAATTGCCAAGCTCGAATCGCGAGTTGAGCCGTGGACGATGCTACAAGCAGCCGTCACCGATATCACCGGAATAGCAGCCCTTAAAGACGCTAGTATGGACGCCGAAATCGCTCAGCAGTTAGCCGAATTAAACATCGTATATGATTCGCTCAAAGAAACGCTTAAGCTCAACGGCCCGTATGATGATTTTGACTGTATTCTCAGCATTCACGCTGGAGCCGGTGGTACCGATGCCCAGGATTGGGCGGCAATGTTACTGCGAATGTATGTTCGCTACTGCGAGCATAGCAAATGGAAATGCCAAACCATCGATGAATCAGCCGGTGAAGAGGCTGGCATCAAAAGTATTTCCCTCGAAATTTCTGGTAGCTTCGCCTACGGTAAACTAAAGGGTGAGCATGGTGTGCACCGTTTGGTGCGTTTAAGCCCATTTAACAGCGATAATCTCCGCCAAACTAGCTTTGCTAAAGTCGAAGTCATGCCTAAAATCGATAAACCCGATTTACTCGTTATCGACGAAAAAGAACTCAAAATCGACGTCTACCGCGCCGGTGGCCATGGCGGCCAGAGCGTCAACACTACCGATTCGGCCGTGCGGATTACCCATTTACCAACTGGACTTGTTGTCGCCATCCAAAACGAACGCTCCCAGCTCCAGAATAAAGAAACCGCCATGACGATTCTGCGGTCGCGCCTAGCGCAGTTACAACTAGAGCAACACCAAGAGGAGCTCGGCGAATTAAAAGGGCCGAATCAATCAGCCGAATGGGGCAACCAGATCCGCAGTTATGTCCTGCACCCGTATAAGCAAGTCAAAGACCTACGCTCGCGGTACGAAACCTCCGACCCCGATGCCGTGCTCGACGGCAATCTCGTTGCGCTGATCAACGCTTATCTCGAGCACACGCTCGAAACCTAATTATTGCATTAATTAATATTTAAGTGTATAATAAGATCCTAATTGGAGTTAGTCGTGTCGCCAAAATCTATTGAAGTTGCTTGTTGGAATGTTGCAAAAGGTCTTGGACTACCGCCAGTCGAAAGTAACATCTACGAAGGAATTAAATCGTTTGATGCTGATTTTATTTTTTTGTCGGAAGGTTATGCAACAGGTAACGGTGATAGTAAATATTGGAAATTACCTCAAGACGAAATAGATGGGCGAATCCGTGATTTTGCAGCAGCTGAAGGTTATAACGTCGCAATTACCAACTACGACGATACTGATAAAACGCGTACAGATGTTCCTAGCAACTTCGAGCAGTATGCCGTTTTGCTAACTCGGCCACGGTTTAATATGAACGTTACACAAGTGAGGTTGGGTACCCGAAACGCTCTCCGAGCAGTAGTCGAATTACAGTGCGCCTCACCAATGCCTATTTACGGAGCTCATTTTGATGATCGAACCACTGGAGCGCGAGAAGGCATGGCTCAAGCATTTCTAGAAGACGTCGCAATCATTGCGCACCAAGAAAATAAGCCTATTGACGGCCTATCGGCGACACTAGCCGGTGACTTGAATGTTATGCACTCCAAATCTATATCGGCGCGTTTAACAGGGTCTTCATTATTTAATGCTGCTGCTGAGCATGCTCCGGTAAAACGAGTTAAAAGCCTCGGCACCCGCCTTCATGAAATGGCCAACGGTAATCTTTTAAACCGTCTCGAAAAAGCTGGTTTTAGTGATGCTCATCCACTTCGTCAGCCAACGTTTAGATTTGCCGGATTACCCCTTGTACAGCTTGATCACATCATGACTCGAGGCGTCTATGCAGTAAACCCAGAGCGCCTCAAACAAAAAGGCTCTGACCACGACGCCTTGACTGTTACGATCTATCCTACTGCTCAATAGTCTCATCGTCCTGGCAGGATGCAGTTAGTGATGGTACAATAGTGCTAATGATTCTTCTCGACCGGGTAAGCAAAACGTACAACCGAGGCCTTGGCCCGTCACTCGATAGAATTTCCCTGCACGTTGAAGCGAAGGAGTTTGTGATTGTTGTAGGGCAGAGTGGTGCCGGCAAAACGACGCTACTTCGGTTACTGACCCGCGAAGAGCGTCCTACATCCGGTAAAATTATTATCGGTGGTATCGACTACGACAAGCTACGCGACAAAGATATTCCATTGTTGCGCCGCAAAATCGGCGTCGTCTTTCAAGACTTCAAACTGCTACCAAATAAAAATGTGTTTGAGAACGTAGCTTTTGCGCTCGAAATTGTCGGCGTCTCAAACAAAGAGATCAAACATACCGTTCCTAAAGTCTTGGAGATTGTTAATCTGACCGGTAAAGAAAAGCGGATGCCAATGGAACTCTCTGGCGGCGAGCGCCAACGCGTCGCTATTGCTCGCGCCATCGTCCGTCAGCCACGCATTTTGATCGCCGATGAGCCAACCGGTAACCTCGACCCGAAGCACGCCTGGGATGTCATCAAAGTGCTCGAAAAAATCAATCGTTATGGTACGACGGTGCTCTTAACGACGCATAACGTCGAGGTGGTCAACAAATTAAAGCGCCGCGTCGTGACACTGCAAAATGGTAAGGTTGTCAGCGACCGAGCAAATGCCGATTATAAAATTTAGTAGAATTATTATAATGCAAATAAAAATAACTGGTCAGGGGAGTGCAGCATGAAGCGTAAATGGATTACCTTCCTCCGTATCATTCACACTGGAATAGTCAATTTTATTCGTAATTTGTCACTAGCGGTAGCGGCGATCGCGGTGATGGTCGTAACGCTGACAATCGTGCTATTTTCGGTGATCGCGAATGCAACATTCACGAATACCATAGCCAGTATTACGAACCGGATTGATATTTCAGTCTATCTCAAAGATACTAATACCGAAGTTCAGAACCAGAACCTCGTTAGTAAAATTACTAAACTGCCAAACACTAAAAGCGTACAGTACCTCGACAAAAAAACAGCCCTGCAGCGATACATCAATCAGAACGCTGGTAACCAAGCTTTACTGATTGCTGTCAGCCAAACGAATAATCCGATACCGGCTACGATTTTGGTCAAGCCAAATGACCTCAATCGAATTCAAGATCTTAAAACTTTCTTAAGCAGTACTGATAACAAAGCTTTGCAGTCCGACGAGGCGAGCTATTCGGGCGACCGTAAACAAGCGATCGACAAGATTACCGGCGCCACGAACACGCTACGTAAAATCGGTGTTACCGCCGTAGCTATATTCACGGTTATCTGTGCGCTCATCATTTTTAACACGATTCAAATGGCGATATTCAACCGCCGCGACGAAATTACTATTATGCGGTTGCTCGGTGCCAAAACATCCTACATCCGCGGACCATTTATCGTCGAAAGTGCTATTTACGGTATCCTTGCGGCAGTGTTGTCGTTATTGATCATCAATGGCTTATTCCTAGCATCGAACAACGCACTGCAGGCAACCAGTCTTGGTCTCCTTGATATCAACTACGCCAGCACCTTTTTTAGCGAAAATTTTTGGAAACTTTTGGGATTGCAGCTTATGGTTGGTACAATAATCGGAGTCGTATCTTCAGTCATTGCTACGCGGCGATATCTCAAATTCAAAACGAAATAACAAATTCCACAACTTGCAGTGCAGTATTGTATCGTCAAATTAAGAGATGCAGACCGGCGAATGCGTTCATAAAAACTTCTTACATCAGTAATACTTAAGTAGCAGAGGGCAGTTTACAATTAGCATGAATAGTGGTATTCTCGACATAAGCATAAACAAAACAAAAACTATGCAAATAAAACAAAACAAAAAACCATCTCCAGTCTTGTTCCAGCGCGCTCGCCTCGTGGCCATTGGCCTGATCGTAGTCAGCGCGTTTAGCATCGTGTCGATCGTGCACGCCGATATTTATGATCAACAAATAAACTCATTGCAGTCCGATAGCAACAGTGCCCAGGGACTGGTGTCCGGGTTGCAATCTCAGGCCGGTAGCTATCAAGAGGCAATCGACCAACTTAATGGCCAGATAAGCGCCGTCCGATCGCAAATTTCGGCTAATGTATCTGAGCAAGCCAACACCCAAACAAAAATCGTGGCTAATCAAAACGATATTATCGCCAAAAAGGCTTCGCTATCAGCAAGTATCAAGGCCATGTATCTCGACGGTCAGGCGACTACTATCGAGCAATTAGCGACGAGTAAAAACCTCAGTGATTATATCGACAAAGAGGAATATCGTTCGGCAGTTCAAAACCAACTTAATAATACGATTAAAGATATTAATGCGATTCAGGCCCAACTACAGAAGCAGAAATCAGAACTTGACCAGCTTGTTGCGTCCCAGAAAACACAGAACGATCAACTGAGCGCAGCCCAGTATCAACAAGCGCAACTATTGGCGTATAATCAGGGTCAACAGGCGGCTTACAATAATCAGATCGCTGCTAATTCCGGCAAGATAGCCGACCTTCGTAAAGCGCAAATTGCTGCCAATGCCCGATTTATTGGCAGCGCTGGTACCGGCCCTACTTGTGGCGGTGGCTACCCCAGTAGGTGGTGTAATATTGGTCAAGATACGGTCATTGATAGTTGGGGAATGTACAACCGCGAGTGTGTCAGTTACACTGCTTTCCGAGTCGCCGCATCCGGTCGTAACATGCCGTATTGGGGCGGAATCGGTAATGCGAACCAGTGGGATGATAACGCCCGCCAAGCCGGCTATAAAGTCAATTCAACACCCGAGGCTGGTGCGGTTGCTATCAGCAACAACGGTGCTTATGGTCACGCCATGTACGTCGAATCCGTTAACAGCGACGGCACGTTTAACTTAAGCCAGTACAACGCTGCGCTTGACGGGAGATACTCGACGCGCTCAAATGTTGCAGTTGGCAACCTAGTGTTTATTCACTTCTAATACCGTCAATCTGGCTGAGATACTGCTGAGTACCGACTAAGATAATACCGTCTACAGCTAGGCATGACCGGGATGGCTTGCTATAATAAGGATCTAATGGGAATCAAACAAACAGAGCAGAAGTCTCAAATGCTTCAGGCCTCAAAATCGAGAAAGCCTCGGCGTATGGGCTTTGGTCTCCGGGCTAGGCTACTAACAATTGTCGCCGTATTTGCCGTTTTTAGCCTTGGCTTAAACGTTGGCAACGGTACCATCAAGTTATCTGCTGTCAGTGGCAGTCCTTCCAAAGCTAATAATCTTCCTGACAAAGTCGATTATAGTAGCGTCACGAATGTCTATAATTCGCTCAAAGCTAATTACAACGGTAAAGTTAGCGAAACAGAACTGCTCGATGGCCTCAAACACGGCCTAGCTAAGTCGACCAACGATCCGTACACTGTTTATTTTACCGCTAAAGAAGCCAAAGATTTTAACGATCAACTTAATAATTCTTTTGCCGGTATCGGTGCGCGGTTAAGCCGTAACGCTGACAAGAATTTAACGGTCGACGAGTCGATTGCCGGCTTCCCGGCTGCCAAAGCCGGGCTTAAGGCAAAGGACATTATCGTAGAAATCAACGGTCAGGATCCGACCGATCTAACACTCGACGATGCCATCAGCAAAATTCGTGGCCCAGCTGGCTCGGTTGTCAAACTCAAAATTGTTCGTGACAAATCACAGCAAATTGATCTCAGTATTACTCGTGAAGTCATTGCGCTGCCAACAGTCACTTCGGAAATCAAAGACGGTAACATTGGCTATATGCGTATAACTGGATTTGGCGAAGACACCACGCAGTTAGCTCAAAAAGCTGCACAAGATTTTGCCGCCAAAAAGGTGACTGGCATCATTCTCGATCTACGCAATAATCCTGGTGGATTACTTGATTCGGCCGTTGATATTTCCAGCCTCTGGCTCCCAGAAGGTAAGACAGTGTTACAAGAAAAGCGGGGCAGCGTTGTTGAGCAAACTTACAATTCCAAGGGTAATAACATCCTAAACGGTATTCCGACAGTCGTCCTAATGAACGGCGGCAGTGCCAGTGCTTCTGAAATCACCGCCGGAGCCCTTCATGATAACGGAGCCGCCCGCATCATCGGCGAAAAGAGCTACGGCAAGGGCGTTGTGCAACAGCTCATCAATTTCAAAGATGGTTCGCAGCTCAAAGTGACCGTCGCAAGCTGGTACCGACCAAACGGTCAGAACATCAATAAAAAGGGAATCGACCCGGACGATAAAATCACAATTTCGGATGCAGATGCCAAAGCTATGACTGATACGCAGCTGCAAGCAGCTCAGACATACCTCCAGAAGAAATAAACCGACAGCTTCTGCTTGCCAAAAGTGCGCAAAATAGGGTAGCATTAGAGCAACAAAGATTAAGGGAGTTAAGTGTGGCAAAGCAGCCGACGAAGTATGTGTTTGTAACCGGAGGCGTTCTTTCTGGCCTTGGCAAAGGCATCACCGCCGCCTCCATTGCTAATATTCTCAAAGCCCGCGGGCTCAAAGTAAATCTGCAAAAGTGTGATCCGTACCTAAACGTTGACGCTGGCACGCTCAACCCGCGTGAGCATGGTGAGTGTTTCGTGACCCGTGACGGCGCCGAAACCGATCTCGACCTCGGCCATTACGAGCGCTTTATCGACGAAGAATTAACCCAGGCCAGCAGCCTAATGGCTGGCCGTGTGCTGCTCAAAGTCATTCAAGATGAGCGAGCCGGCAAGTACCAGGGCGAAGACGTTCAAATTATTCCGCATCTGACTGGCGCCATCCAAGATTACATCCAAGAAGCTGGCAAAGGCTTCGATGTCCACATCGTCGAAATTGGTGGCACCGTCGGCGATTACGAGTCCCTCAGTTTCATCGAAGCGATTCGAGAATTCGGTATCCGCGTCGGCAGCGCTAATTGCGCATATGTTCATGTCGTGTACTTACCGTATCTCGGTGCTAGCCAAGAAACTAAAACCAAGCCAGCTCAGAATTCCGTACGTGATTTACGTGGACTTGGAATCGCACCAGACATCTTGGTCGCCCGCAGCGAGCAACCATCAAATCCATCCGTCAAAATAAAGTTAAGTTTATTTACCGGAGTCGCCCCAGAGGCAATCGCGCTATTGCCAAACGCCAGCAGCATCTATCAAGTACCGTTGACTCTCGAAGATAGTGGACTAGCTGATGTTATCGTAAAACGGCTCGGCTTAGATGCACCGAGTGCAGACATGGCGGCCTGGCGTGATGTAGTTAAGCGAGCAACCACCAAGTATGACAAAACGGTTCACATCGGCGTCATTGCAAAGTATCTCGATAATACCGATACCTATATGTCTGTTTTTGAAGCGCTCAAATCGGCCGCAATGTGGAACGATTCAAGCATCGAAATTTCTTGGGTTGACGCTGAACAATTTGACGATGGCACGGCCGATGTTGCCACTGTGCTCGACCAGTACGACGGTATCGTAGTGCCTGGCGGTTTTGGCCAACGCGGCCTTGAGGGCAAGATCCGGGCTGCGCAATATGCTCTTGAGGCCAAAAAACCGTATTTAGGACTATGTCTTGGACTCCAGATGGCTGTTATTGCGGCTGCGCGCAACGCCGGATTGACTGGCGCTACGACCTTTGAACTTGATGCAGCTGCACCTGATTTAGTTATTAACACCATGGACGGACAGGCCGACAAAGCCATGACCGGCGGCACAATGCGGCTCGGTGATTACAACTGTGATATTACTGCTGGATCACTGGCTGCAGAAACTTATGGCGTCACCGAAATTGTTGAGCGCCATCGTCACCGCGGCGAGTGCAACAACGCCTACCTTGGTGACTTCGCTAGCTGGGGCATCATGGCCAGTGGTATAAATCCAGATAATGGTCTCGTCGAAATTATCGAAGCTATTGATCACCCATTCATGATGGCTAGCCAGTTCCACCCAGAGTTTAAAAGTCGCCCAAATCGTCCGCACCCAATGTTCGCCGGTTTTATAAAAGCCGCCGTTACCAGCCAAGCTTAGATTATCGGTAGGCAAGGTTGATCAATTACCACAGTTCCTGTACCATGAGCAGTATGGATTCAACAACACCACTATCTTCTATACCAACCAACCAACCTGGTGTACACCCACACCGAATTCTACTCGTAGAAGACGACGACGCACTCGCAAATGTTTATGTCATGAGGCTCCAGGCGGAAAATTTCGATATTCGCCGCGTTTCAAATGGAGAAGAGGCGTTAGCCTCAGCCCTGAGTTTTCATCCAGATCTCGTACTGCTTGATGTCATGATGCCGAAAGTCAGTGGCTTTGATGTGCTCGATATTTTGAGGAACACCCCAGAAACTGCTAATCTCAAAATCATTATGTTAACCGCCCTCAGTCAAGATAGCGACAAAGCTCGTGCCGAAAGTCTCGGTGTCGATGATTATCTCGTTAAATCACAGGTTGTTATTGCAGATGTTGTCGAACGCATCAAATATCATCTTAGTATGAACTAGTGCTAGTGCATTAATTTTTCAAAGACCGCTCGCACGTGCGGTTTTTTTTATAACGTTTGACAGGGTAGTGACGATATTTCAAAGACCCAATATTGACAAATAACAAATATTATGCTATTTTAATAGTATGAAACCAACACAAAACTCATTACCATTTCTAGAACAAGTACTGATTGGTGCACCAGTCACTGCTAATCTGGAACCGACTGTAGCAGCTTACCCAGCTGTAGAACGAGTTGCCACGCTACTGTCAGACCCAAATATTATGTCGCTACCATCTGAAGAACAAGGAAAACGTATCGTCGATAATGTGATCGGCGAAATTATTGCGTTGGGCGATCAGGAGACATCATCCGGAGCACGTAAATCTTCATACCAGACTTTGGAAGATATGAGTCGGGCGATGAGAGATGGCGCACTAGCAACTGGTACTGATACGGAACGCAACGTGAAGTGGGAAATTGCAAAAAGTCAGGTTACGCGCACAGGTGGAGCGCGAGAGCTTGTCGAGATGTTAGCAAATGATGTCCGAACGGCTCAACCTGTAATGGATATGTTGTCATCCGTCGAAAAAGACGTCGTTGGTAACCTCACGATGACTTCTATCCAGCAAGTCGAAGGCTACATAGACGCTAAGTCAGCCGATTCTAAAAATCCTGACACTAGTTGGCAATCTATAATAAAAGACGAAGTAAAGGGCTACGTATCTGGTAAAGATAAATTTACCCGATGGACGCTGGGGTCCTCAGCAAAATCCACTGACCCAAAAACTAGAAACTATCAGCTAGCGTGGGATAGAGCCGCTCAAACTGCAGGCGGTGAAGGCATCGACGTTCCTATGATTGCTCGATCCGGTGAGCTCATGCAAAAGCGTAGAGAAGCAGGCAAGCATGTAGGTCATTACGTCGTGCGTGGTAATTTTGAAGATTACCGCAGTATGTGAAGTGTTGAATAATGATCAATAGCTACTAAAAGAACCGCTTCATGGGCGGTTCTTTTAGTTCGGGAATCGTTATTAAACGACAGTAACTTCAGTGCGGCGAACCGAACGGCCGGAGAAGGTGCGAATTTTGCGGCTTGAGAAGGTGACGATGCCATCTTTTGCGGCGTGAATCGTAAAGTTGCGACTGACGCTAGTGCCGACGCCACCACGCTTGCTCATGCCGACTTGGCGAACGATGACTTGGCCGACTTTGACTTTTTGACCGCCGAAAAGCTTGACTCCGAGGCGTTGGCCGGGACTATCGTGGACGTTTTTGGCGGTACCGCCAGCTTTCACATGTGACATAGAATCTCCTTAGGTGGGCGACTACGAATTGTAGCTACCGTTTTGTTATGACGATGAGCTCGCGGGCGACGATCTGATCTGCTCTGTAATAGAGGAGCGGATTGCCTTCGGTGTGCTCAAAACTTACCTGATTATAGCCCATTTCGCTAATCTGGTCAACAAGTGGCAGATGACGGAATTGGCCAGCCTTAACTTGCCAAGCAGGCACGGCTAAACAGAGGCGGGTACCGGACGGAATTTGGCCATAGATTGTGCGCAGAAACTTGCTGATAATAAGATTACAGTCACCCATAGTTTGGGCAAGGATTTCGCCGGTTGGCGTGGTGGTAAACGGTCGTCCGAGATAGGTTTCGCAGGCAACCCAGTTGATCGGTGCGGTCCAGGTGAAACTGGTGGCATCAGCTTTTTCTAGGCGGTAATCTTCGACATTCGTGCGGTATTTGTCGGCTAGCCAGTCGAGGTTGGCGGCGCTGTAGTCGACCATTCTTTGCTCGAGGTCTGTGCCGTAGGCTTTGTAGCCCATAAGCAGTGATTCTTGCAGTAAGACGCCGGTGCCGCAGAACGGATCGAGCACCGTGCCACCGAGAATTGGGCGGGGAACTTCGTTATCGGCCGGAATATCACAAATATTTTGCATGGTCGACTCGGTCAGCTTTCCGACGGCTAAGTTAATAATAATTTGTGCCAGTTTGGGGGGCAACATGCCGACGCGGGCATCGCGCTTGGGACGGTCACGGTCGCGGTAGGAATAGGAATCGATGTCCTGCACTTTGACGGTTTGGGCGACGATCGTCTGGTTTCCATCTTTTATGAATACTAGTTCCCATCCAGTCGGTTTTGTGAGCCCATTGTGCCTGACCTGGGCAGTGTTGAGCTGTAACTCTTTGTTCGGTACCAAGCGGACAGACCGACCAGTTTTACGGATTGCTTTCTTGATATTCAAGCCGGTTGCTTCCATGACACGGATGTTTACATCGATACCGTGGACGCTCAGCCCGAGCTTCATTTTGCCTTCCGGCATTGATTCGGAATGGCTGGGCGCGACCTGCAACAGGAATTTTTCAATTTGTTTCCAATTGGTAGTGTCGAGGACGGTTAAGACTTTGCAGAACTTCATTGCACCACCAAGACGGTCAAACGTCAGCAGGCAAGGATCGACGTCGACGATGGCGCCAAGATTGTTGTCGCCGACCGGTCGAACGGCCGTCGAACCGTAGAGGCTTTGTATTTCGGCGAGACCGAGTTCTGGCTGACGACCGAATATGAGTAAACTTTGCATGTGACTAGTGTAACCTGTCAGTCGCCCATGGCATAGCGCGAGCTTTTTGCGCTTACTACCGAGGCTTTCCCGTTGTATACTAGACGAATGGTAAATGCTGCGTTTTTAAAGCGCAATTGGAAAATTATTCTCAATATCGTTACGCTGCTAGCGCTTGTACTGCTGGTGTTTTTCAGCCGCGATCAGTTAATCAATACGCTTGATAATATTTCAAAAATAAATGTTCTAATTTTACTTTTGATAATTCCTGTCGAAGCGATCAATTATCATGCCCAAACGCGCCTGTACCAACGGCTATTCAGCATCGTTGGCAATGAGCTGTCCTACAAGTCTTTGTTTAGAACATCTCTTGAACTGAATTTTGTAAATCATGTATTCCCGAGTGGGGGCGTAACTGGAATCTCGTATTTCGGGCTGCGGCTGCGTAAGGGTGCTGAAATTTCTGGCGCCAAGGCGACCCTAGTACAAGTCATGAAATTGGCACTGACGTTCCTATCATTCGAACTGTTGATTTTGATCGGGCTGATTATGTTGAGCGCTGTCGGCAAAGTGAATGGCCTACTAATTTTTGTCGCCGCATTCCTGTCGGCAATTGTACTTGTTGGCACGCTGGTGTTCGGATATATCGTCGGCAGTAAACAACGCATCAATGCTTCGTTTACGGCCGCGACCAAAGCTGTTAATCGATTGATTCAGCTTGTTCGCCCTAACCACCCTGAAACGATCAGCATCAATGGTGCCCGCCAAACGTTTGACGATTTCCATGATAATTACCAGGTACTTAAAAGTAGTTGGCGGCAGCTGCGCGGACCGTTCTGGTATGCCTTTTTGACGAATCTAACTGAAGTAATGGCGATATACGTAGTCTACCTGGCATTTGGTGAGATGGTAAACTTCGGTGCGATCATTATCGCCTATGCGGTTGCTAACTTCGCTGGGCTCGTGTCAGTGTTGCCGGGTGGTGTTGGTATATACGAGGCGCTCATGACGGCCGTTCTAGCCAGCGCCGGCATTCCACCAGGTGTGAGCCTGCCGGTAACGGTGATGTACCGGGTGGTCAATACGCTCATTCAGGTTCCACCAGGCTACTACCTGTATCAGAAAGCAATTCGCCGCGGGGAAATGTCGCCGCGCTCGGAGCGTCATGTTCCCTAGCGTTCCTTCGGAGGAACCAATCATTGGCGTCAGTGAATTTGTCGCACTCCTGAACCAAACCTTCGGCTATGCTTTTCCATCGGTTACGATCACTGGTGAATTAGCTAACTTACGTGTCAGCAAAAATAAATGGGTTTATTTTGATCTCAAGGATGAGGGCGCTAGCGTTAAATTTTTTGCGACGATTTATCAGCTACCCGGGCCACTCGAAGATGGCATGCTAGTTAATGTCAGGGGCACCCCTAAGCTACATAATCTCTACGGCTTTAGCGTTACGGCTCAATCGATTCAGCCGACGGGCGAAGGTGCTATCAAACGAGCCCAAGAGTTATTACAAGTCAAACTGCAGGCCGAAGGCCTATTTGACGTCACCCGTAAGCGACAGCTGCCGTATCCGCCGCAGCGTATTGGACTGGTGACATCGGGCCAATCGGCCGCTTATGCTGATTTTATCAAAGTACTCGGAGCTCGCTGGGGCGGCATAGACATACATTTTGTGGATGTACAAGTGCAGGGTGAACCAGCAATTTTACAGATTACACGGGCGATCGAACACATAAATGCAATGGCAAATCCACCAGAAGTTATCATTATTATTCGGGGCGGTGGTAGCAGTGATGACTTGGCTGCTTTTAGTACTGAGCAGGTAACGAGAGCGGTTGCGGCCAGTAGGGTTCCAACTATGGTTGCGATCGGGCACGAGGTTGATATCAGCCTCGCTGAACTTGCGGCCGATGTCCGGGCCAGCACCCCAAGCAACGCGGCTGAACTACTAGTGCCGAGTAGGGTTACGATGCTTGAGAACGTTCAACAAGCCAGATTGCTGCTCGACGATTTAGTTCATGACGTCCTGCATGAAAATCGAGCGGATATCATCGAAAATAGTAAAGAAATGCAGGCGATCATCGGCCGGTTGTTTACGAACTACCGCGAAAAACAAGCCGCCAGAACGTTACTGCTGCGGGCGCTTAATCCATTGGCGATCTTACAACGAGGATACGCAATCGTACGTGCTAATGGCGTAGATGGCGCTAGGGGCAAAGTAGTAAGAAGCACTGCGGCGATTGCTTCGGCCGAGCGATTATCAATCGAACTAGCATCCGGAACAGTCGAAATAATGATAAAGAAAGAGGGTTAACTATGGCCAGTAATTTACCAAAAACATACATCGAGCTCAGCCGAGAATTCGAGGCCGTCATGTCGTCACTGCAGAGCGAAACGGTCGACGTCGATGTGGCAGTAAAACTATACGAACAGGGCCTGGCGCTCAGCGTCGAACTAGAAAAGCGGCTGCAGGCAGCCGAGAATACCGTACTGCAGCTTAAGGCAAATCTAGAACTGTAATGATATTTGTATATATTGGCGTTGCACTATTGGCTATCTGTTTCGGTGGTGTCTTGCTGGTGGGCGCACCATACTTGCCGACGCTCAGTCCGCAAGTTACAGCGGCTTTGACGCTCGCCAAGCTCAAGCCCGGCGAGACGCTGCTGGAACTTGGCTGCGGCGACGGCAAAGTATTAATCGCGGCCGCCAGGGCAGGCTACAACGCTGTTGGCTACGAACTTAACCCGATTATGGCGCTGATAGCGTGGGCTCGGACGCGCCGCTACAAAAAACAGGTTAGGGTTGTTTGTGGCGACTTTTGGCAGACTGACTGGCCACAATCGGCTGCAATTTTTGCTTTCCTGCTGCCTAGGTATATGGATAAACTGGATAAAAGAATTCTGCAATATAATCATAAGCCGGTTAAGCTCGTGAGTTTTGCCTTTAAAATACCAGAGAAAAAGATTAATTCCGAGCTCGCCGGCGTATTTTTGTACAACTATCGTTGAGTCTGACGGCAAATCCCGTGCTAATCGATACGCTAATAGCTATGGCACGTCGGATAACTTGCGTATCAGCCTAATTTTAGATAGGATTAGATGTATGAAGCATAACCAAAATGGCGGACTGAATGTACTCCTCATTCCATTCATTTTTGCCATCCTCTTTCTACTTGGCGCTGGCGGTTTCGGTGCCTGGGCTTATCTGTCTCGTCAGGACTACAAACTAAATACCGACAAAAAAGTTGCCGCTGCCGTCGTGTTAGCAAAGCAACAAGAAGGAACTTCCAAGGACAAGGAATTCGTCGAATCAGAAAAGAAGCCACTTCGTGTATATACTGGCCCAGAACCGTTCGGTAGCTTACAATTATCGTACCCGAAAACTTGGAGTGGCTACGTGCAAGATTCAGGCGGCGATACCTATCCGATCAACGGTTATTTCTATCCAGCGATTATACCTTCAGTAATCGACCCTGGATCTACCTATGCGCTCCGCATGCAGGTGATCAACCGCAAATATACCGATGTCTTGCAGGTATATCAGTCTAAAGTTCTGACTGGTAAGGCAACGGTTGCGCCGTACAATTTGCCGAGGGTTCCAAGCGTGATCGGAGTTCGCATTGAGGGTCAAGTAACTGATGCCAAAACTGGTAGCATGGTGATCTTGCCGCTGCGCGATAAAGTGCTAGAAATCTGGACAGAGGGTACCGGCTATGGTAAAGACTTCAACGAGAATATTCTGCCTAACGTCACCTTCTCGCCATAATCCAAAAAATATTCTAAAAAATTGTGCACTTTATGGGGGCAGTACTATATACTCATGGATAGTAAGTGAGGGGTACACAGTTCATGGCATATTCGGCAACCGCGCCTCTTTTGTCGCAACAACTTTTACTCAATATTGCTGAGCAGTTGAAATTGCCGCTCCTCCAAATCGCCCGACTTTCAGAGATCTCCCAAATGACCGGACAGCCACTGTCGGCCGATGTACAGGTAACTGCTCAATCGGCTCTTAGCCTAATTGATAACTATGTTCTTGGTGTTCAGATGGCCGCTGAAAAGCACACCATGGAACTCGAATCGGTATCGGTTTCTTCGGTGTTGTATGACGCTAGCCATGAGCTGAGCGGGATTGCCAAAAATTATGGCGTCGCCCTGGAACTGAACATTGGCGGCCGCTATGGTCCGGTCATGATAAACCGACTCGGGCTGCAATCGGCACTCGTTAGTCTGGGAACGGCGCTCATCGAAGCATTACCAGCACTGGAAACGCCGCAGCTAAAGCTGCAACTGGCGACTCATCGCTGCCGTTATGGTATTGTCGCCGGATTGTATGCCGACAGCGAGCAGCTGTCATCTCAGGTTTTAGAGCAGGGCCGAAAACTCTATGGGCATACTCGTCAGCCACTGACGACGCTGACGCATACGGCAGGGGCTGGTGTTTTTGTGGCCGATGCGATTTTGCGGGCCATGCAACTTAGATTGCAAGTATCACGCCACCACCGCTTGTACGGCCTGGGAACCGTCCTACAGCCGAATCATCAAATGCAATTATTCTAATGCGTATTCTTGTCATTGAACCAGACAAAATTTTGGCCGAAATTTACCAACGGGCATTGCAGTCGGACGGTCACGCCGTGGTGATTTGTGCTAGCGCCCAGTCGGCAATATTCGCGGCCGACGAATCATCGCCCGATATGGTAATTACCGAGTTACAGTTGATCGGTCATTCCGGCATGGAATTTTTGTACGAGTTTCGATCGTACAAAGATTGGCAGAATATTCCAGTGCTGATACACACCAGCGTACCAGCCGGAGAATTTACGGATAATTGGCAATTACTCCGTGATGAACTGGGCATTCAGGGTTATTTGTACAAGCCGCAAACCAGCTTAGCAAGCTTGCTCTCGAGCGTTACCGAGCTGGCACCCACGCACGTATGAACCAGCTACAAGCTTCGGTAATCGTCTTAGCCCGAACAGACTACGGCGAAGCCGACCGAATTATCACACTGCTGACGCCCGACCAGGGCAAGCTCCGGCTGATGGCCCGCGGAGTACGCAAAGCTAAGAGCAAAAACGCCGGCGGTATCGAGTTATTCAGTACCAGCCAAATCACATATTTGAAGGGCAGAGGCGAAATCGGTACGTTGATATCAAGTCGACTAGAAACCCACTATGGACGTATCGTCGAAAATATTGAGCGTACGATGCTTGGCTATGATCTGATCAAGCTGATGCATAAGGCTACTGAAGACGCCCCCGAGCCGCAGTATTATGAGCTGCTTGAAACGTCGTTCGCGGCATTAAACAATCCGGCCATCGATATCGGGTTGATTCGCGTCTGGTTTCAGGCCCATTTGGTGCGCTTTGCCGGCCACATGCCAAACCTCATAACAGATACCGGCGGTGATTCGCTCGACGCTGATACGACCTATAATTTTGATTTTGACACGATGGCCTGCATGGTTCATGAGCGTGGTCGCCTGGAAGCAGATCACATCAAAGTGCTGCGGTTACTATTCAGCGATAATTCGCCAGTGGTATTACAGCAAGTAAAGGGAGTTATAGATTTTCTGCCAACCGTCGCGCCGATCATCCAAAACTTGTTTCAGCCAGTCATTATGATGGAAGGCTATCAATAGGTTGGTAGCGGTCGGTCATGTATAATCGAACCATTATGAGTGACCAAAAACCGGTAAAATTAGAAGATATTGTCAGCTTATGTAAGCGCCGGGGCTTTATTTATCCAGGCAGCGATGTCTACGGTGGACTAAGCGGTACATGGGATTACGGCCCGTTGGGTGTCGCTCTCAAGCGCAACATTATGCAGTTGTGGTGGAAAATGTTCGTTGACGACCGCGAAGACATGTACGGCGTCGACGCCGCAATTCTGATGAACCAAAAAGTCTGGCAGGCAAGTGGTCACGTTGATACTTTTACCGATCCACTAGTCGAGTGTTCAAACTGTAAGGGCCGGTTCCGAGCCGATAAAATTGACCTGTCGCGCTGCCCGAATTGTGGCCAAAAAGATACCTTCGGTGAGGCTCGCCAGTTCAATATGATGTTCCGGACTTTCGTCGGCCCAAACCAGGGCGGTGAGGTTAGCAAAGTTGGCCTACCGGTCGATAGTATGGGCAACGAAGTAGAAGACAGCGACGCCGATAAGTACGAGCTTATGTCGTTTGACCCAAGTAGTGTGTCATACCTCCGCCCGGAAACTGCCCAGGGTATTTTTACGAACTTCAAAAACGTCGTCGATAGTTTTTACCCAGACTTACCGTTTGGAATTGGCCAGCAGGGCAAAGCTTTCCGGAATGAAATTAGTCCGCGAGATTTTATTTTCCGTTCCCGCGAATTCGAACAAATGGAAATCGAGTATTTCGTTGATCCTAAAAACTGGGAAGCCGAGTTTGAAAAATGGGTCGGACTAATCCATGGTTGGTGCCGGGCTCTCGGCCTACCGGACGCTAGCGTACACGAATTAGAAGTCGACAGTGACGACCTGGCGCATTACAGTAAACGAACTATCGACTTTGAATTTGATTTTCCAATCGGCCGCGAAGAATTATTAGGATTGGCTTATCGTACCGACTTTGACCTTAAGAATATCGAACGTGTCAGCAAGAAAAGTATGGATTATCGCCCCAAAGATGGCAGTCCGGCCTTTACGCCGCATGTTATTGAACCAACTTTTGGCTTGGAGCGGGCCATTATGGCAGTGCTCTGCGCCGCTTACACAACCGATGAAGTCAATGGTGAAGAGCGCAGCTACCTCAAGCTTCCAGCGCATTTGGCGCCCGTTAAAGTCGCCGTCAGTCCGCTGCTCAAGAACAAGCCAGAACTCGTTGCCAAGGCCCGCGAAGTGTTCGCTGTGCTCAAAAAAGAATTCGGCGCTGTCATGTGGGATGACAACGGTAATATCGGTAAACGTTACCGTCGCCAAGACGAAATCGGCACGCCCTACTGCGTCACTATCGACTTTGATACGCTCGAGGACGACACTGTAACGGTGCGCGACCGTGACACAACCAAACAGCAACGAGTGGGCGTTGCTGATTTGAGTAAATTTTTGAATAATTCCCAAAATGACCTCAAATCCTAATCAGCAGTCGCCAGTGCGTAAACTAGAAGTAGAGATGCGTAATCTTGCAGCCATGGATTACCAGTTTAGAAGAGGTGAAGCTGATAGAACGTATTTCAGTGTCGGTTTCGGCGATGTGGTGGCTGACCAAAATGAACCGTTCGATCGGCTCGAAGTAGATTATAAATTCAGTGCTGTTCGTTTCAGGTCTAACAATACAAAAGCGATAGTTCGCTATAATTTTGGAGTTTCTTTAACGAGTGAAAATAGTGAACCACCACTGCCGGTAGCAGTGAAATTTCTTGAAGATAGTTCCGATGAAACTGTTGATCCGGCAACTGCGCAAGAGCAGGTCGGATTAGTCACCTTCGAAAAGTCACTAAACTTCACATATTGGACTGATGATAAAATTCTGTTTTTGTGCGAAATGTATCAGTACAAAGACGAAGATGATGAGCCAATTGTGACGTGCTGTGCCTGCGAAGATGACAGTCTACACGATGAGGAAGGCGAGGTAGTCGATTATGATTCTGATTCATCAGAAGTTCTTGATGTTCTAAAGGAAAATGTACGAACGCAGCATGAAAAAGTTGAATATGACGATATTGAAAGTGCTGTTGACTACTGGCGAACGCAGACCGTGGCGGCTAGTCTATTGCAAAAGAATCCGTATGAGCGCGCTGCATCTGAGGATGAGCGAGCATTACTTGGGCTTTCAGTACTTCGAGCAACAAGGCACGCTCTTCATAGTAAGGTTGGGTTCATAGAGAACACTTGCAGACATTGCTTAACAAAGTAAGACTTTTGTAATATTTTTTATGCGGCTCTGAACGGTGCGCAGAGTATAATAGAAAATATGAAGTTTGTTGAACACTTTTTGCTAGCAGTCGTACTCTTCGGTGCGATAGACGCGGTCTGGCTTGTCGCAGTTGCCGGCAAATTTTATAAGAAATACTTAGGTTACATACTTGCGCCCAAGGCCGATCTCAAGCCGGCAATACTGTTCTACGTACTCTACATTATTGGTATGGTCGTGTTTGTTATCAATCCGGCTCTTGGCCAAAATTCGCTCAGTTACGCCATCGGCCATGGTGCGCTGCTCGGGCTCGTCATGTATGCCACGTACGACCTCACGAACCAGTCAACGCTCAAAAAATGGCCTTATCAAGTGACGATCGTTGATATGATTTGGGGAACTTTCATCACTGGCTTAGTCTCGACAGTTTCTTTCTTGATTCTCTCGTAAATGATTCGAAGCTTCAGATATGTACCGGCTGGATTACTAACGGTTATTTTTGTAGTTTTACTTATTGTGGGGCCAACAATATATGCCAAAATAGCAACTTCTCATGCACGTTACGATGCAAATATTATCAGCCTAATATCAGTACCAAAACGCGACGTCGCGATTATTTTTGGCGCTGGCGTGCTGCCAAACGGTCAACCTACCGAATATTTACGCAACCGAATTGTAACAGGAGTTACTTTGTATAAAGAGGGGCGAGTGCGCAAAATTTTAATGAGCGGTGACAACCGAACCAGCCATTATAATGAACCAGCGGCCATGGCACGCTACGCTCAAATGTTAGGGGTACCGCGAAAAGATATTGTCGAAGATTATGCCGGCTATAACACCTATGCCACTTGCTACCGGGCCAGTGTTATATTCGGCATTTCTAGTGCAACTGTCATTACGCAGGGCTATCATTTGCCGCGGGCTGTTATGACCTGTAACCATCTTGGAATTACGACAATTGGCGTTGCGGCGCAGCGCCAAGGACGGGATAGTGCGCTGATGTATATCGCCCGCGAGTTTATATCGACCGATAAAGCTGTGATTGAGTTAATGGTTAGACCAGTGCCGGCCGTACTTGGCGGACCTGAACCAATATTTTAGCTTTTAGTTGCGTCGATTACACTTAGTAGGGCAGTCGCAGCAATCGAAATACGCGCATCAATTTCAACTTTTGCGACGGACCGGTCCAGCTGCATTTTGACGATAAACGGATTCTTACGATGGGTGATAGTCGCCGCAAGTTGGCTACTGCCGTCAGCCGTATGGTATATCGCAAAAGTTTGTGGCACGAAGGCAAATGCTAAATCTAAAATCCCACCAACGTAGGGAATAATGCCAAAATAGCGTCGGGCCAGCGCCAGGGCACTACTCGTTTCTAGAATTTCAGCTAACGGGGCTTCGCGGGAATCTTGGATAACCCAATGTCCGCGCACGAAGGTTGAGCGAATGCCACTCCGGCGCAACGAAAATAGCGCTGTCCCCGAGGCACTATCGATAACATCATATGTCGCACCAAAATCGATGATATTACGAGCGTGAATGGCCATAATCTCTTGCTGCTGCGTGCTGTCACGAAATAATCGAATATCCTCTTTGAGCTTCCAAGCCTTCATTTTTATAAAGCCAATAGTTGCATCGGTCGTTCCGTCGAATACGGCAATCTCGGCCCCAAATAATTTAAAAAATTTACGTCTAAACTCAAGTTGTTTGTATGATGAATAATCCATTTTTTAAGTATAGCGCAAAAAACAACCCAAAAATTAGCGTACAGAGTATAAAATAGCATAGTTCACTCAAAAATTATTGAACAGGCTAGTATCTAGCGAGCCCATCAGGGTATACTAAGCGGGATGATAATTTATTATACCGATGGAAGCTGTGACCCCAACCCCGGAAATGGCGGCTATTCAGTCATTAAAAATAACGAGGTTTGTGTACTTGGTGGCGAGTCAAGCGGCCGCAAAACGACGAATATCCGAATGGAAGGCTTTGCGATCATAGCGGCGCTCAAAGATGCCAACGGCGAACCCTGTGAAATATTCAGCGACAGCGAATTTTGGATTAAGGTGATTACTATATGGTCATTGCCATGGGAAAAGAACGGCTGGAAGAAAAAAGGTGGTGAAATTAAAAATCTTGATATTGTCCAAGAAGTTTGTCCGCTGTATAAAGCTAGCCAGGCAAAACTGACCTGGGTGCGGGGCCACAACAATGATCCGGGCAACGAAATGGCCGATCATTGGGCCAATGAAGCTCGACTTAAATATCTACCAAATCGCTAACAATGCCTGGCTGTCTGATACTCCTGGCTCCGTCAAAAACTATGAATTTTATGGCAGTCACGCCATTTGATATTGCGGGCGAGACACCACTATTCCTACCTGAGGCCGCCGTAATCGCAACTAAGATTGCGAGCTACACCGACAATAAAATTATGAAAACAATGCATGTCAGCGCAACGATCGCTCAAGCTGTCGCTCAGTATTATTCTGATTGGAATATAGATAAAACCGGTAAAGCTGCACTTTGGACGTATACTGGCGATGTCTACAAAGGTCTGCGGGCGTCAACGATGAATCGCAGCGAAGCCGACTGGGCGAACAAGCATCTACTCATTTCTAGCGGCCTGTACGGCCTAGTTCGGCCATTCGACGGCACCCAACCATATCGGCTTGAAATGAGTGCCAAGATCAGGTTTGGCCGCCATCGAAACCTGTATGAATTTTGGGGCCGTAAGCTAGCAAGTTATGTTGATTCCAGCCAAGTCGATTGGGTATGCTGCCTTAGTTCCGACGAGTACGCCCGACCGGTTATTACGGATTTGCCGTGCTCGATAATTACGCCAGTATTTCTTGATACCAAGCCAAACGGTATTGTCGGAACGGTACCAATTTATAGCAAGATTATGCGTGGCGTTATGGCTCGTTGGATGATCGATCATCGAGTAGAAAAGCCTAAGCAACTGATGCGATTTAGCGCTCATGGCTATAGCTATGACCCGGCTCGCTCGACCGAAACTCACCCGGTGTTTAGCCGAGTAGTTATGACGCCGCTACGCTTCGAGTAGTCCCAACCGGGCAGCGATGATAAGTTTTACAGCAGTATTAGGCCACATAATTTAGTAGAATGATGATTATGTTTAAAATAACTAATAAAAGCGCAGTATGTGCGCCACAGAAAGCGAGCAATGGATAGCAACACTGATAGTATCACCGACGACACAAGTTTGACTACGACTAGTCACGCACTACCAAACGATATTCTCGCACCAGAGCAGGAAGCACTGGCCAGCTACGCCGAGTCTGATGTCTTTGCCTGGGCTAATAATCTCGTCCAGTTCAAAGATGAGCTTAAAATCGATTTATTCCTGATAAATAAGAATTACGTCGTTTACAAAACGAACATGGCAAAAGAGCTCGATAAGCAGCTTGAGCCGATCTTTATTGACGAAATGCTCGAGCAAGTTTTGGAGGGCGCGGCCGATGGCATGATTGTTCGGAGTTTCGAGGAAGCCGAAGCCGAAGACAAAGTGCTCCAACGAACACTGCTGAGTAATGTCGATAAAGCCAGAGAAGTTATTAATTGGGTCAAGACGCAAGAGCACGAAATGGAAATGTTTGTCGAGGAAGAACATGATTTCAAACGCATTAAGGGTATTATGGCCCGCGTGTCACATGACGGTCTCAAAAAACCATTTTATATTTTCAAAGTTTTACCGCAGTCGAATATTATGCGCGGCAAGACTGGCTGGATGATCAAAAATGGAAAATTTATGGGTTTTGACGCCGAAGCAGCCGTTCGGATTCCCACCGATTCGCAGTTGCTACTGCTCGACCAAGACATGTACGTGTTTAACCAGACCAAGCTCAAACAATTATTTGGCTATGACGCCAAAGAAGCCAGTATCGCCAAGCAAAAAGTCGCCGAAATCGAAGCAAATTTCCGTCTTAGTTTCGACGAGGGCTTAGACATGAATACGCTCGTCAAAGGTAAAAAAAGTCTCATTAAGAAGCTTCAGAAAATTGAGCCGAGTCTCGTTAATCAAGAAGAAATGATGAGCCACGCCGACGATCTCGAAATTAACTTGATGCAGGACGAATCTGGAGCGATCATCATTATGGACGAAAAAGACATGACGAAGTTTATCAATCTTTTGAACGATGATTACATGGAATCGAACATGACGGGGCAGCGCTACGAAATTGTCAAAAAGAAGTTGTTGAAGCTTGAGGAGGACGAAGAAGCCAAACTTCTCAAAGAAGTCCTGTAGTCGTTTTTCGCCGGCGGTTATATACTGGTGTGATGGCCGAGAAGCAGAAAAAATCAGGAATTGGTGAACGTGGTCTCAAATTGTACCGTAATTTTAATGCGGTCGGAGCCATCGCCTTATTCGGCGTCGGCGTCGTTCTACCAGTGATTGCCCCGGTCACGAACGTGCTTGCCGGCATCAATGTACTGCAGTCTGGAGCAGCGCAGGGACTTTTGAGCATTACGAAAAAATAAGAAACGACACGCATACTAATATATCGATAACATGTGGAGCGTATGAGACAGAAACAAGCATTAACCGTTATGATGAGCGGCAAAAACGTTTTTTTGACGGGACCTCCTGGTGCCGGTAAGACGTACGTCCTCAATGAATTTATTCGCCGTGCCAAAGCCAAAGGCAAACGAATTGCCGTGACAGCTAGTACCGGTATTGCCGCCACGCACATCGGTGGAACGACGATTCACTCCTGGTCTGGGCTTGGTATTCGCGACGAGCTAACGGCGCACGATGAGCGCTGGCTAACGGATAACGAAAAATTGACCAAGCGCTACAATGCCACGGATATCTTAGTGATCGACGAAGTGTCGATGTTGCACGGTGCTCGACTCGATATGATCAATAAAGCCGCTAAATTACTCCGTTTGAATGACCTGCCGTACGGTGGCATGCAAGTCATTTTAGTCGGTGACTTTTTCCAGTTACCGCCGATCAGCCGCGATAATTCATTGGTCGACTTCGTGTATACATCGGCGGCTTGGGAAGAACTCGATATGTCTATTTGTTATATTACCGAGCAACATCGTCAGGCCGAAAGCGATGGCCTGCTCGAATTATTAGAAGCGATGCGCAGTGGTGATATCACCGACGAACATCGCCGCTTGCTGGGTGGTCGAATGCAGAAAACCGTGCCATCAGACGTCACCGTGACCCGACTGTATGCACATAATATTGATGTCGATGCGATTAATCAGCGCCATCTCAAAGCGCTCACCACCAAGATTAAATCGTCACAAATGCAATTTAAGGGCAATAAGCAGCGGATTGAATCATTGGTCAAAAGCGTGCTGGCGCCGGAATTACTAGAACTTAAAGTCGGCGCCGAGGTAATGTTCGTTGCTAATAATTTTGCCGAGGGGTTTGCTAACGGCAGCCGCGGGCAGGTGATTGATTTTCGTGGTGACCAACCGGTCGTACGGTTAATGTCGGGTAGAATCATACATGTCGAGCCATATAGTTGGAATTTCAGTGAAGACGGTAAAGTCAAAGCTGAAGTCGCCCAACTCCCGCTGCGTCTGGCTTGGGCGATTACGATTCACAAAAGTCAAGGCATGAGCCTAGACGCCGCCGAAATTGACCTCAGTAAAGCCTTTACGCCGGGGATGGGGTACGTGGCACTGTCACGAGTACGAAGTCTTGATGGCTTGTATTTACAAGGCGTTAATCGAACGGCGTTTTCGATGCACCCTGAAATTCACGAATTTGATCGCCGGATTCGAATCGATTCAGCTGGTTTGTCTGTCAAAACCGAAGATATCCTCGATGAGGTAGTGGCTCCTAGTAAAACGGCGGGCAGTCCGACTATCGATATCGATGACGAATTATTTGATGCCCTCAAAACTTGGCGGCTAGCCCGGGCCGCCGCTGATGCCGTGGCTCCTTTTATGATCGCGCATAACAGTGCGCTTACGGCGATCGCGGCAAATCCGCCCAGCACCAGTTCTCAGCTGCTTTCATTGCCAGGCTTCGGCAAAGCGAAAGTTGAGAGTTATGGTGATGACATATTACGCGTCGTTGCTAAGCATATGGCCGATATCAGTCCGGCAGCAAAACGGTAACATTAACTAGTATTAATTGGCCGAAGCCAGTCTGTTTCATCGGTGAAGCCGATTATGATCAGCAGGTTCGCAGGCTAAAAGTTAATAAGTAGCCGCAAAATTTTTGACACCTAACGACCCAGGCCACATGATTGGCAGTACCAACTAAGGAGCCAATCATGCAGACAATAGTTTCCTCTATCAAACCAATAGACTGAGCACTGAGTGTCTGCTAGCTGTTAGTATTATTGCGATCGGCGCGACCTACGCCGCCCTCCAGAGCCAGGACGATATCCTTTCTGGTAACACTATCCGAACCGCGACTGCTAATCTCAAAATTAGCAAGGACGGTTTGAATTTTACAACTAGCCAACCAGGGTTTTCCTTTGCGAACCTCATTCCTGGTAGCACCGCTAGCCCTAGTGTGCTACAGAACTCACCTCCCGAATGCTGGCGGCATACAGCTGTTCTTAAAAGTTGCCGTCAGCAGAACCCCGACGAATACCCAAAACGTTGATTTTAGTAAAGTTACCGTCATGTTTGGTTCTTCCTCGATGATCAGCTTCACACTGGCACAACTGATCGCTGCCCAAGCTACCGGTGGCATGTCGCTCGATAAGACGCTATACGCCGGCAATACGACGATGTAACGCCATCCAAGTAAGTTTGGCGGCCGACACGGCGACTGGGCCCGGCGGTGCTCTTGATAACATCGATATCAGCTTTGGCGCCAAAATGGTTAATTAGCTACATGAGAACTATTCGGATTTGGCTGTTAGCGATGTTGCTAGCAGCCATTTTTGTTCCTGCCATTGGACTTAGTGTCTGGGTAGTAACCGGTAACAAATTGTTGAGTGTT
>JACMPL010000004.1 GCA_014377525.1 Candidatus Saccharimonadota bacterium | reverse complement strand
GGCAGACCGGAGAGTTTGTTGAACTGGTATTAGCATTACGTAAAACGTATAACACTACACCTTTATCGTTTTACGGTTTTGATATTGAACAAACTAAAGAGACGCTGCCTATACGCGACCAGCTTATGGCAAAGCAAGTTATAGAATACGTATCTAGCGATCCGGCTATTAAAGCCTTCGCTTGGGCTCATAATGCCCACGTAAAACGCGCAAGTAAAGTGCCCGCAATACCTATGGGCCATTATCTTAATGAGCATTTTGGAAATAAATATTTAGCTATTGGATTATTGTTTGGATCTGGCAATTTTAGCTCGACTATTATCGCTGAAGAACACCCAGATTGGACTAATCGCAAGTTAGATACTATTACTGTGGATGATATACCGAAAGAATTTTTAGAGCACCAGTTAGACACACTAGGGGCAAAACCTTATTACTTCAGTATCTCAGATTTTACCTCTCCATATTTGGCTGACAGCTTTTGGGCAAGATCCTTTGGATGGGGTTTGAAGCTAAGCCAGCTAAATCAGCAAGCTGAAAGGATCATTCCTGATAAGGATTTCGACATGATTGTTTATTATCCAAAATCCACTATAACTAAGCCGCTTGAGTAAATGCGTTCTAACGTTAGGCAGTAAGTACTGCAGTCCTAACATCGTCAACTGTGTGGCCCCATAAGTAAAAAGATCATCTACAAAGATGGTCTTTTTACTTATGTGCTGGAGAGCGCGCAAATAATATGTCGTTCGTTGAATTTTGTTTACTACAAAAGATATGCCCATTTGTAAGTATTTTTGGTATGATTCGAATATGAAAATGCTACCAAAATCTGAGTGGGAAAAGACGCTGGCTTGGTCTCGCGTCGTTGCTGGCTGCGTCATTGCAAACGATGCGGGTCAGTATTTACTAGTTCAAGAAGCCCAGCCAAAAGTTTATGGCCTGTGGAATATGCCGGCCGGACATGTCGACAAAGGCGAATCGATCGAGCATAGCGCAGTGCGTGAAGCTCTTGAAGAAACTGGGTACAATGTCGAACTGCTGAGTAAAATCGGTGTCTACCACGATGCGGTAGAAGAGCCGATTCGGCACGTCTTTTCTGCTCGAATTATTGGTGGCCAATTAACGCCGCAACCTGGTGAAATCCTTGATGCGGACTGGTTTAGCTACAGTGATATAACAGCCATGAAGCAATCAGAAAAGTTGCGAGCAGACTGGATCTACCAAGCTATTACCCAGGCCGAAGATTCTAGAAAATTTAACATATAACGGCATATCCATGAACGAGCAATGCTACTACCGAATAAGCGTCAAAGGAATCGTCATCGACGAACAAGGTCGGATTCTGTTAAGCCGCGAAGATAACGGGAAATGGGAAATGATCGGTGGCGGTTTGGAGCATGGCGAACATCCAATGAATTGCCTTAAGCGCGAAGTGCAAGAAGAGACTGGATTAGAGCTAACGTACGTATCACCAAGCCCAAATATTTCCTAACGTCCGCACGAGAAAACACTAATCCGCAGGCCTATATCGCTAACATTATTTATGAAGTGAAGCTCAAGAACCTCGACTTCACACCTTCCGACGAGTGCCAGGAGCTACGCTTCTTCTCGATCCAAGATATGGAAACGCCTAACCTATTCCCGAATGTGCAGGAGCTGTTAGCTATACTCAAGCAGAAACAAAATAATTAGTTCTGCTATTATACATGCATGAAACGTCTTTTTCTTGCTTCTAGTGGACTCAGTGCATTGCCCCAATATATCGGCGAAGATCCGGAAACGCTATCACTATTGTTTATTCCAACGGCTGGAAATTTAGACGACGACACTTGGTGGATTCAAAAAGACCGTGAGGTTCTGCACGCCATGGGATTTAACATATACGACCTCGATATAGCTCAGACGCCTTTGGCAGACATGAACGAGCAATTAATGACTTCTGACATTGTCTACATTGCGGGTGGTAATAGTTTTTATTTGCTACAGCAACTACAGAAAACTGGCTTTGGTAAACTACTGCAGGACTACGTTAATAACGGCGGCTTTTATGCTGGCGCTAGTGCCGGCGCGCTAGTCGCGGGCGGCGATATCGGGCCAGCTGCCACGCTCGATGAGCCCGATAAAGTTTTTAACCTTAAATCTACGCTTGGCTTGCATTTTGTTGATATTATCCCGATGCCCCATTACAACGGCAACCCATTGTCAGAAATTGGGCTTATTAAAGCGACACATGTTGGAGTGTTCGATATGGTTCTCATGACCGATGATCAAGCTATCATTGTTGACGGTAACAACTGGGAGCTGATAGATTCGCCTCGTAGCACAGTCGAATTAGAATGGATCGCCAGTAATACTTAGCCTAATTTCTGTAAATATTTGCCTAGGTCTGACGGCGATTTTACCTGCGTAAGTGTTTCCGGCATCGAAAGGTACGACCGGATAGCTTCTCGTTCGGCGTCCGGCCCAACTAATACGGCGGTGCCAGCACCAATATCGAGCATCTCGACATCGTTAATGGCATTTCCAGCGACTAGAACACTATCCATTGTTATACCAAATTTGTTGGCAATATATGACACGGCTAAGCCTTTATTAACATTATTTTTTACAAATTCCATGTAGCCGTCCTGAAAAATTATTGAGATGTCCGTTTTCGTTAACGTCAGCTTGAGATTCTCAACCGTAACGAAACGATGCAGGGCGAATTTCATAGTTGTAATGGGCTGACTCATGACTACAGTTCTAAATTCACCGATTGATCCAGCTGATACGTTCATATAATCACTATATTTTTCGTTGAGTTCCTGCACTTTGTGTACGTCGAAGCAGATGACGATATCACGCTCATTGGGTTCGTCTGAAGTGACCATCGCCCAAGAAATAATCCCGATATTGGCACGAGCAAAATCAATAGTATGCTCTTTTTCTGATTCAGAGAAGTAAGCGCCAAACTCGACAAAGCCATCACGATTAACAATTTTGGTACCGTGTTCTACTACGATGAGCGCATTTTTTGTGATGACTTTCTGGTAATTAGCTCCGAACACACTTCGTAAAGATTGATAACCACGCCCTGTAGAGACAGTAGTAATGCAGCCAGTATCTTGCAAATGTTGAATTCCAGCTAACGCCTCGCTATCTACGATACCGCGCTGAGCGATGGTGCCATCGACATCAAAGATGGCTAGTTTAGGGAGCCTAGGCATTAGGTTAGTATAGTTGAATTATGATAACGAGTAAAACCATTACACGTATACAACTTCGGTGTAGCCTCGTAAACGTATCGCTTCTATTTCCTACCGGAGCGGCCAGATAATATCTTATATTTACCAAAAAAACGCACCGGCACAGATTTCCGGTGCGTTTAGTGTTCAGTGGTTACGCTAGTTTGTTTCTACGGCAGCAGTGTCAGTAGAAGTTTTGTCTTCTCTCATTTTTTTCATGCCACCGTGCATTATATCGCCACGGATCAGATTGACTGGAACGTTGTTGACCTTAGCCCATGTTCGGAGCGCCGTAGTCTTTGTCTTAATGTCAGCCTTTTGAGCTGCAGTTAAATCTTTGGGCGTGGTCGTTCCGATCACGGCCGTAATGTCAGCCTGCGCTTTAGTGATGTAATCGGCCTGCGCCTGCGTTATTTTCTTATCGGTGACGGCTTGCGTTAGTCGATTCTGTTCCTTAGCTTCGCGTTTGGCCTGATTATCAGACCGGTTTTGGTCGATGACATTCTGAACATCATCCTTATTGAGCTTGAACGCATCAGCAATACTTTGTGCTAGGCTCGTGCCACCAGTTGTAGTGGTTGCCGCCGAAACGAGGCTGGCGCCAGTGACTCCAGCGAACGAAACTCCGACGACTATCGCCGCTGTTAATAACGATTTTTTAGTATTCATATTATCTCCATATTATGTTGAAGGAAGCTGCTTTTATTCGAGTGACACTTCGGCAAGCTAATTTGCATGGCTATTATGTTCGAATGCGTGGCTGCCTGCTGCAGTATAATCCTAGAAACTTAGAATATACTGGAACAGCTACTCACTTCGTTCACTAAATTGCTATACTAAACATAATTGATTTAAACCTGGAGAACTGATGAACAAGCTTTCGAAATTTTTACGGGAATACCGGTTATTTACCTTTGCCATCATTGCCGGACTTATTGGGCTTGGCCTACAACTTTCTGGTCATTCCACCATCGCCAAATGGTTCATTAGCACTGTCGCACTACTGCAAGCAATCCCGCTACTATGGGGAATGATTCAAGATTTACGTACCGGTCACTATGGTATTGATATTTTGGCGGCAACTGCCATTATTACTTCGGTTATACTGGGTGAATACTGGGCCGCTCTACTAGTCGTCATTATGTTAACCGGCGGCGAATCGTTAGAGGACTATGCTGAACGACGCGCCAAAACTGAACTAACCGAGCTCCTCAAACATGCACCGGTTATCGCACACGTTAAAAAAGGTAATAAAACCGTCGACGTTAAAGTTCACGCCGTTACGGTGGGCGATAAATTACTTATTAAGCCTGGCGAAATGGTACCTGTTGATGCGATCATCCTGGATGGCTCAGCCAGTCTCGACGAGTCAAGCCTAACTGGTGAGAGCCTGCCACAACTCAAAGAAAAGGGCGCGAACATACTAAGTGGTGCCATCGTGATAGACGGCGCACTAACGGTACGGGCGACGGCTACTGCCAAAGATAGTCAGTTCGAGCAAATTATTCGGCTCGTACGTTCGGCTAGTTCGAGCCATGCACCGTTTGTTCGTTTGGCGGAGCGCTACAGCATTCCTTTTACCATCACATCGTTTGCTATCGCTGGAGCCGTCTGGGCAATTAGTGGTGATCCCATCCGATTCTTACAAGTTATCATCGTGGCGACGCCCTGCCCATTACTGCTTGCGGCCCCTATAGCGCTTGTCAGCGGCATGTCGCGGGCCAGCAAACATGGCATTATCGTTAAGACTGGCTCGGCCTTAGAACGTTTAGCCGAAGCCGAAACGATTGCTTTTGACAAAACCGGTACGCTTACTTATGGAAAACTTAGTGTTGCAAGCGTCAAAGCTTTTCATGGTCACAGCAAAGATACCGTTCTAGCAAGTGCCGCCAGCTTGGAGCAAAACTCTAACCACGTCGTGGCGAGCGCAATCGTAACAGCTGCGATAACGGCTAAACTAAAGTTTACTAAAGCCAAACACGTTAAAGAAATTTCTGGCCGTGGGCTGGAAGCCAAAATAAGTAATAAGAGTGTCCTCGTCGGTCGACTGAGTCTCATGCAAGATCATAACGTCGATATGCCGACTGGATTTCAAACCGACACCGACCAAACTGCGGCATACGTTGCTATTAACAACGAACTAGCTGGTGTTATTACGTTTAGCGATGAGGTTCGAGTCGAATCTGCCACTACACTTATGTCACTTCGGAAGTTCGGCATCAAGCATATTTTGATGGTCACTGGTGACAATAAAACGATTGCCAAGAAAATTGCTAAAAAACTCAGTATTACCGAGGTTTACGCTGAGATGCTGCCAGTCGACAAGCTTCGCACGATCGAGAACGTTAAAAATCGTCCAGTAGTCTTTGTGGGTGACGGAATAAATGATGCGCCAGTGCTTACCGTATCTGACATTGGTATTGCGCTAGGCGCCCATGGCTCGACTGCCGCCAGCGAATCAGCCGACTTGGTAATTTTACAGGATGACATCAGCCGCGTCGCCGAAGCAGTCGCTGTTGCAAAGCGAACTTTTAAAATTGCCCGACAAAGTATTTTTATTGGTATCGGCCTCAGCTTTATTTTGATGGCCGCATTTGCAACCGGTAAGTTTTCACCGCTACTTGGCGCTGTCTTGCAAGAGGTTGTCGACGTTGTTGTTATCTTCAATGCCCTAAGGGCGCGTAATGGTTCTTATACTGAGGCTAATTAGCGAAAACATCGAGCGCTAGCGCGACGACGAATGGTACTGCCACATTATCAGTCCCCTGCACCCCGATATTTTCTATAAAGGTCGCCGCTAGCGCTATCGCCACATAGACCAGTTTAAACCTTTGACCTGGCGCTAGCAGTGAGTAGCCGATTAGTATTAGCATGGACACTACAAAAAACGCCGCAGTTCCAGCGACGCTCTTTACCTGACCGGCAATGTGATATTGGGTAGTTTTACCATAGCGAACGCCTACAATGGCCGCCATGCCGTCTGCCAGGCTCATTTGTAGCAGGGCTACCATATATATCCAGGGGTCATGAGTTATAAGCGTTATACCGCCTACGGCCAATGCAAAAAAAAGCTCACCGTAGGTTGGACGCTGAACACTATGAATCGCTGTGAAAACGTGGAGATACTTTGAGGCTCCAACCACCAGAAAAAATGCAACGCTGAGGAGCTGAATTTCTCCCCAGCTGAGAAATAATGGCCAGAATGCAACAAAGCTGCCAACGGTAATATGTACGAACTTACGGCTAAATTCGTCGTTTACCACATGCTTACGCCAGTACAGTTCGCTGCCGAGCAAGATAACAAAGATAGTGAGTATCGTTAGAAAAAGTGCCACGTTCTGATTGTACGCCTATGTAATTCCTCTGCCCAAAAAAAACATTTCTTGGAACAAATGGATTCTGGATATAGTTTACCGACTGTTAGATCATGCTAGCCGATGGATAATTAGTTTGACGAGTTAGCGATTCTTAAATTTTCGGAACAATTTTCGTGGCGTAATGTGGTCGCGGATAAACTCAACGCCGAGGTAGTAGTACGGAAACACCGTCACAACAAGTACCGTACTGGAGATCAGACCAAAGATTAGTACTACCGCTAAGCCTTCCCAGAGCGGACTAGTAATCGCCAATGGAACCAGTGACAGAACCGCCGTTAAACTAGTCGCAATCAGCGGTCGGAACCGCTCCTTGAGAGCCGCTAATACCGCATCAACTGGGTTCAGGCCCTCACGTCTCGATTGATTTGCAAAATCCGTCAGTAGAATCGTGTTCTTAATACTTAGACCAATCAGCGCAAAGAATCCAAGCAGTGCAAAGAAACTGATCGGGTTGTTGGTAATATACAGGCCGCCCATCACCCCAAAAATACTGAATGGAATTGCCATAAAGATTAGTGCCGGCTGTAACAGCGAGCGGAACTGAATCGCCAGGACGATGTAAATCACAATCAATAATAATGGAAACGCAATTGCCAGTGACTTGAAAGAATCTTGGTTATCGGATTCCTGGCCGATATTAAAGCTAAGATCTTTACTGCTTAGCCCATAACTTTTGAGCTTCGCATCGGTAAATTCTTTTTTAACTGCATCTTGGGCGAGCGTAACTAATGTCGTCGTATCAGAACCGTCAAAACTGGCATTCACTTCTACCGTTTCACGGCCACCGCTTCGAATATATACGTTAGGTGACGGTGGAGTAACATCGGTAAATTTGGCAATTTTACCACTGGTACGCTTGAGCTGAGTTTTTTCCATAAACGCCGTTATGTCATTGGCAGCTTTGATGGCAGCCGGGCGGTCGGTAGCACTAATTTGTACAGCGAAGGCGGCCGACGGGGGGCCAAGATCAATTTGATTAACCGAGACCTTAGCTTCTTTAAAAGTATTTTTGAACTCTGTTTGTAATTGCTTTACTAATTGTGGTGAGGTAACGTCACGCTTACCATACGGAATTAACTCGATATTTGCAGTGGCACTTTGACTGTTGCCGATTCCGTAATATGAACTCCGCACAAAATTGTTTCCAAGAATACGGTTAGTAACGCTGTCGGCATCAGCCGCGATTTTCTGAGCCTGCACGATGGTTGTATCGTTCGGGAAGGTTATCTTTACGGCAATCTGGTTGGTGTCTTTTGAGGCTGGGAAAATATTAAAAACGACTTTCGTCGCAATAAATCCACCAGCAACAATAAATCCGACACCAATGACAATTGCTACAATGCCAAGGCTAGCTAACTTCTTACGAGAATGCTGCGCCCAGACCATTGGACGACCAATTGTACTTGCAACGGCCGCCTCCAGCTTGGCAGCGGTGCTTTGCGAGCGATCTTTATTGAGCTGTTTGCGTGTCAGCAATGTAAAGCGAGAGAACAGTGGAATGAATATCAGTGCAACCAGCAAGCTGATCACGAGCGACGAAATGATCGTCACCGGGATAGCCCGAATGAACGTACCCAAAATACCTCCAACGAACAAGAACGGCGCAAAACTGAGTGACGCCGTTAGGGTGGCCGATAACATGGCCCGGCTAACTTTTCGGGCTGCCGTCTTGATAATCTTCGACTGATCTTTAGCATTACGACGGGCCGCTTCGATTGCTTCGACCATGATAATGGTGTCATCAACAATAAGCGATAGACCGAGAATTAATGCAAATAGCGTGATGACATTAAGGGTATAACCGATAAGAAATAACAGACCAAGCGTCGTTAATATAACGGTTATCATTGATAGAACGGTAACGAGTGAAGCCCGAACAGCGATAGCGAACGAACCGACAAATAGTACAATCAGCAGACCCTCAAGTAGCACCCGCTGTAGTTCGGAAATATTTTCTTTAATGGACGGTGCAAAGCTGGCACTTACCTGCGATCCGTAGCCCTTAAATTGTTGGCTATTATTTATTTTGGCAATTGCGGCCCGAACGTGAGCATCCAGTACAATTGCATCAGTTTTTGGCTGAGCAGCGGCGGCAATCAGTACCGAATTAGAATCGACTATTTTATCATTTTGACGGTACGAGAAACGGTCAAACGAGCGTTGTAGCTGCTTGGATTTACTGGTACCGGTTTGGGTAGTTTCAAAAGGATTAACGACCGAGAAGGCTTTAACACCCTCAACTTTTTGCTTGTTCAGCGCGTCGACAGCTAATTGAGCTTTGGCAGTCAATGTTGCAGTATCAGTACTGCCCTGTTTGGAGTAAAACGAAACAGCAACGTCAATCTGCTGCGGATCACCACCAGTGGCACCAAAATACGGCGCTTCGTAACGGACGTTCGCATCATTTGGTAGCTGGCCGTAGACGCCAAGCTTATTCTTTATAGCATTAGTTGCGGCTTTGCCGTCGGTGCCTTCTTTGTATTGAATTATGACCGTAAAGAAGTTGCCCGCACTCTTAGATTGCACCGTTTTAACATCGCTTTGAGCCAATGCCACATCCGTAATCGGCTTAACGACTTGCTTGTCCACATCTTGTGGATTCGGCGTTACGTAGGTCCCAGTGACGATAGCTATCGGAATTTGAATGCTAGGAAAGCCCTCCCGGCGGAGTAGCGTTGCGTAACTTGTTGCCCCAAATACTACAAGAATAAGCCAAAGTAGCGCTGTAGTTTTAGGCTTACGGAAGAAAAAATGCGTTAGTTTTGGTAATAATTTGCCTTGAGGTTCGCTCGGGTTGACAGAGTTTTTACCTAGATTCATGATAGCTCCTGATTTCTTGTATCATATCAGCTTAATGTATAAAGTAAAAATTGGCTGTGCCCCGTTTTGTAGAGCTATGTAGACAGTGCTTTAGGGGTATATTATATGGCTACGATGATTTGCCAAGATGGCCTTGGTTGGGGCAAAATTAAAAGCAGCGAATTATGTTCTTACTCAGTTGAATCCTGACTAAAGACGCTTCTATAAAATAGTAGGCAATAGGCTAAATTTGGTTACTTCGGCCATAGAAAAAGGACTGCCGTTGCGGACAATCCTTTTTATTTGGTCGGGGATAAAGGACTTGAACCTTCGACCTCGCGGTCCCAAACCGCGCGCGCTACCAACTGCGCCAATCCCCGTAGTTACAGATGGAGATTATACGGTAAAACTTGTCCTATTGCTAGGGCTCAGGCAGGTATTATCGTTCGAATATGCTCAGCACTCAATGCTAAACCGGTTTGCTCGTCGACCGACACCAGTAGTCCGTTGAACTGACGAGCGCCGCTCGTGGCTAGTTCGTTGCGATTGACGATACCATCGCGCCAGCGGGGGATGATTGAATCGTACGTTACGCCCAACGATGAATCGAGCGCGCCACACATCCCAACATCGGTCATGTGAGCGGTGCCACCGGGCAGAACCCGCGCATCTGCCGTTGGCACGTGCCAGTGATCACCGAGTACGATTGTGGCTCGGCCGTCCAGGTAGTTACCTATGACTATTTTTTCGCTGCTAAAATCACCGTGGAAATTTATAACCGTGGCAATCTTAGGAGTATCCTGCTCTTGCTCGAGCACTGAATCAACAACCTTCAAAGGGTTATCGGTGAGCGTGCCCGAACTTTTGCCAACGATTTGGCCGAGTAAGCTGATAATCAAAACGTCGCCACGGCTGGTATGGGTATACTTGTGGCCGAGCCCCGGCGTCCCGATCGGATAATTTTCCGGACGAATAACAGGTTGGCTAGGATCTGCCAGCAACGGATACAAGTCTTTCTGATCGAAACTGTGATTACCGCCCGTGAAAAAATCAACCCCAGCCTTTTGCAGCCGACGCATATCAGCCGGAGTCATACCCTTACCAGCCGTCACGTTTTCGCCCTGCGCGATCACCAAATGAATGTCTCTACCGTTACGTAGACCGGGCAGCAGCATTTCGACGGTGCTAATACCCATTTCTGCCATTATGTCACCGACGTAGAGAATATTCATAGACTACTTAGCGAATTCGATTGCTCTAGTTTCGCGAATAACATTAACTTTTATAGTTCCTGGGTACTGCATAGTCGATTCGATTTTAGTCGCGATATCGCGTGCCAACTTGATCGCACTCAAGTCGTCGACGTTCTGCGGCCGGACAAACACGCGGACTTCACGGCCAGCGCTGATTGCATACGATTTTTCAATACCCGCAAAACTATTCGCGACGTTTTCAAGTTCTTTCATGCGCTCTGAGAAGTTCTCGGCAGAAACATTACGAGCGCCCGGGCGCGAAGCGCTAATCGCATCAACAACACGGATAACAAGGGCTTCAACACTAGTTGCTTCGACGTCATCATGGTGCTGTTCGGCGGCGAGAGCAACAGCTTCTGGGGCACCGTATTTGCGCAGCATCTCGCCGGAAATATGGTGATGCTTGCCTTCAATCTTGTGGCTCAAGGCTTTACCAAGGTCATGGACAAGAGCCGCGTACTTGGACGTTTTAACATCGGCTCCGACTTCGGTAGCGATCAGTCCTGCAATGTGAGCCATCTCAGTGGAGTGCTTGAGGACGTTTTGGCCGTAGCTCGTACGGTATTTAAGTTCACCCAGTAGGTGTAATATTTCTTTTGGAATGCCAATGACGCCGACTTCGCGGGCAGCATCTTCGCCGGCTCGAATCACTTCTTTTTCGACATTCTTCTGAGCTTTTTCGACAACTTCCTCGATACGGCCCGGGTGAATTCGACCATCTTTCATCAGCAGCTCCATGGTTTGGCGAGCAACTTCGCGGCGAACCGGGTCAAAGCTCGAGAGCACGACGTAACCAGGAGTGTCGTCAACCATGATGTCGACGCCAGTCGCCCGTTGCAAAGCTTGAATATTACGGCCTTCCTTACCGATAATTCGGCCCTTCATTTCCTCGTCGACAAGTTTCAGGCTACTAACCGTCCGCTCGGCCGTAACTTCGCTGGCCATCCGCTCCATCGCAGTCGTAATAATAAGACCAGCCTGTTCATCGGCAGTCTCACGGGCCTCGTTCTGCAGTTTGTTGACCAGGCCAACAAGATCATTGCGGATATCCTTCTCGGTCATTTTCATGAGCTGATCGGCGGCGTCGGCTTTACTCAGCTTGGCAATGTTTTCCAGCTTGTCTTGCTGGCGAGTCCGGATTTCACGAATTTCGTTTTTGAGCTCTTCGACTTCGTCTTCGCTGCGCCGTAAGTTTTCGTTTCTTTTATCAAGTTCATCGAGCTTTTTATCGAGCGAATCCTCGCGGGAGACAAGGCGCCTCTCAATATCCTTGAACTCGTGTCGCCGGGTCTGCTCTTCTTTACGACCCTCTTCTTGGGTGCGTTTAGCTTCCTCGCGGGCATCGCTAACAACTTTTTCGGCAGCTTTCTTTGCCTTTTCGAGTTCTTTATTGGCAGCCGCTTCGGCGGAACCTTGTTTCTTTTTTGAGACTACATTGCTGGCACCAAAGCCTACAACAAGTCCCACTACAGCTAATACTGCTTCTAACATGGGAGACCTTTCTGTAGTCGAGACGTATCTGGCTTGCAATCACTATCACTTCATTAGCTTGCCGAGAATGTCTGAGATCAAATTTTTACAATTATACACGGGGTTTGGAACGCGGAAGCTATGAGCTTCACTATAAAATATACGCTGTTTTGATTACAAAGGTCAACTTTGCTGCACGGCGAAGACAATTATTCGCGGTAAATATTCCGTAGCAATCGAGCAATATTGCTATGCCGCCAGAACGCAATTAGGTATGTAACGATTAAATGTTATTCGTCAACTGCCGCCTGACAGACAGTCGATGTAACACTCTCGACCGCTGCTGTTTGGGGTGAGCTGGCCGAGCGAAAGGCTGAGGAGTAATAATAAGAAACGGCCATGCGATTGCCGATGTACTATCGGGCGACATGTCTGAGTCGATACTCGACAATGCGAGCGGCCTAGATAATCTAGCAGGCTGCTTTGGGCTATAATCTTCGCTGGAGCTACGCTTAGCGCGAAAAAATGTTTTAACCGGTGCCGGACGGGCCATCGGATTGGCGTTGGCTAGGCTAGCACCGTGTCTTTGGGACGGAGTAGACCTACTGCGAGGTGATATCGGGGCATGCAAAGATTCCATAACGTGGACGATAGCAGGTATTTTTTGATGACCTTTAGATTCGTCATAACCGATTTCGATCCGGTTGGACATAGCAATCTTTCTTATTTGTTTTGGAATACTATGTACTATTCTATGGTAAAGTCGACAGCAGTCAAGGTAAAGTACTTTTTTTACGCAATTTCTCAACGCTTAATAGTTTACTAGCTATTGTTATTTACTTACGCGGCGCCGTGATATTTGGCAGAGCACCGTACTCTGGTTGGACAATTTTATCGTCATTACCGGCAAGCAGTCGATCGATACCGTCAGGAATCCACTCTTCACCTTGAGAACCGACTACTGGGATAGTGAGCCCATCGGCAATTGCGTTCGCAACGGCGATACCGATTCTTAGGCCAGTAAAACTACCGGGCCCACGAAAGACGAGCACGGCCGATATATTTTCCAGAGACTTGGAATTCGTTGTTAATAACGCATCTATTTTTAGGTGGATCGTTTCGGATAGTTCACGGTGGGCTGACCATGACTCATAGCCGAGCTGCTGCTCGTTGTCGTACAGGCCAATCTCGGCATTTGGCTTATCGGTTCGAATTGTTAGTACAACCATTTCAAAATTATATCCTATGCAGATTTATCACGCTGTAACTAAATCGACAACCCGCTTAAAAGATACTCAAATGCATTATCGAAGCCTAGGTCGTAGTGACGTGACTGCTCGCCAGTAACGGTAATAGCTATGGAGATTCTAGCCGCAGGTAGTACATCTTCGATAATGCCAGCCCATTCGATAATGACAACTGCCTGACTATCCATTAGTACTTCGGTAATTTCATTTCTTAAGATACCCGGATCGTCGAGACGATAGAAATCGAAGTGATGAATTGTTACATTGCCAGCCTCGTACACATTCGTCAGCGTAAAACTCGGACTGCTGACATGATCGGTGCTGCCCGCACCAAGGGCGATACCACGAACGAATGTGGTCTTACCACCACCAAGGTCGCTCGAAAGTTCAATTAGCTCACCACCACGCAGGCGCGCGCCGATTTGCTCGGCAAATTTAAGACTACCGTTTAAATCTGGCGAGTCGATTTGTAATGTCATGTCGGTACTCATATGCACCGTATAGTACCGCGAGCAGTGCAACCGTCGCAAGCATCCAGATGTGAACTGGCTGTGATGTCACCGGTTCAAAGTATGAGCTCTTAGCAATCGTCGTCGGTATAGTAGTAGAGGATTTGGACTTTTTAGCGGTTACTTTGCTGGCGGTTTTATTAAACAATCGGCGTTTTGATGCTGATAGCCTTGCCAGGTGCCAGTTCGGTAGTCCACGCCCATACGTCTTTGGTGAGCGCCCAGGCTTCGCTGTCTTTGACAGATTTATAGGCATCGGTGGTAGACAGTAGTTCATCAAACGAATCGAGTAATGAGACCTGACTGGCGGTAATGCTGAGGCTTAGTTTGGTGTCGGCGACATAGAATGCCCGGAACGCATTCGGCTCTCAGATAGTACCGACTGGGCATGTGTAGAAACGCTGCGTCGTTAGGCCGACGGCTAGCTCAAAGCCGGAAAGATCGAGGGCTACGTCGTTGGGCTTATACAACTCGATATATTCGTCACCGATAATTTTTACTTCCGCCAAGCTTAAACTGGATTGAGTTTACAGAACCGGTGGTTTGGTCAGACCGCTGCTGGACACGAACGGAAAGAGCACGCTGATACAAATAATTATTAGAACAGTGGAGAGGTGATGGATGTGTTTCATGCCCAGATTGTAGAATTCGATCCACTGAATCTCAAAGCAGCAGCCTTATAAAATCGTTATTCAATTAACTATTTTAATCTTCTGGAATGATCCCAACTATTTAGCGTTAGCAGACTGGCTTAGTTCAGCAGTATAATACGAGTATGTTACAGCTCAGCGCATCGTTACTCGCCAACAAATCAGTCTTATCACTTCGCACAGGCATGCCGATTGCTACGATTACCGGTCCAATTATCAACCCGGATAATTTAAAAATTGAGGGATTCTACTGCCAAGACCGCTTTGATAGTAAGGAACTGATACTGCTCTACCAAGATATTCGTGACGTTATGCCCAAAGGCTATGTCGTGAACGATCATGACGTACTCGTTGAGGCGCATGATCTCGTCCGACTAAAAACCGTTATTGAGTTAAACTTTGATCTTATTGGTAAACCGGTTCAGACTATCGCTAAACATAAAGTCGGAAAAGTTGGTGATTACGCGACCGAAACAGAAACGATGTCGATTCAAAAAATTTATGTCACGCAGTCAATTTTAAAAAGTTTGAGTGGTGGAAGTTTGAGCGTTGATAGATCGCAGATCAATGAGATAACTCCGAGACGAATTATTATAAACGAGTTAGCTAAGCCCGCCCGGGTTTCAGCAACGGCAGCAGCTTAGTAGTCCTCTTCGTGGTTGATTGCGCGTTTAATGTCACCATAGCTGAACCCCTGACGCGCAAGGTACTGCATAAGTTTTAAATCATCCTGATACTTAGTTTGGCGTCGCTTTCGTTTGATAATTTCATTCAGTGCAGTATCGTCATTGGTAACCGTTTCACGGAGTACCTCATCGATGATATCGCTGGCAACGCGTTTTTTGCGTAACTCGAGTGAAAGTTTTCGTTTGGAAGTTGGCCGAAGTAGCTGCCGATCATGTACGAATGTCTGCGCGAACTTATGATCATCAAGCAAACCGATATCGGTCAGCTTAGCTATAACTGATTCTATGAGTACCGATCCGGCCTCTTTGCGAGTTAGATAAAATTCGATTTCCCAGGTCGTTCGCGGGCGCATCGCCACGTAGCGCAGTGCACGTCCGTATAATTTGTCATCGATCGACGAAGCTTTGAAAGCTTCGACTTCGTCGTGGGTGACTTCCTGGCCATTAGCAACCGCGCTCGTTAGCAACGCACTCTCACTGAGGCTGAAAGAATACGAATCATCGACGTAAACCGAGTAACGGTTACGTTGTTTAACCTGTTGCATAATTTTTGTTATCTTCATTACAATTCCAAGAAAGTAATGACAGTGTCTGGCTTGTATTCCGTTAATCTAGCCCAGGTTGGCGTAAAGCATAGGAGAGCATTGTCAGGATTCTCGATATTATCATGGGTATTGCCCCGCTTATTGTGGTATTGCTGCATAACATCTGGTACCGTCGTATGATCAATTTCTTTGATAGTACCCCGCATCTGCAGAGTAGCTGGTGTCTTGTTGTAGGTGCCAACGACACAGGCGGCTGGAACGGTAGCGTGGCTTAGTAATGCAAACTTTTCTGACGTCCGACTCGATACGAAATAAAATTGTAGCGGTGCTGGGCAATTCCAAAATACCAGGCTGGCGATATGGATTTCGCCAGCCTCAGTAATCGGCACGGCGATAGTGGCAATCAGCTCACTCGTTAAGAAGTCCTGTAACCGCTGATTGCCTTGTTCGCCTTGCTGCATCTAAACCTTTTTAGCAGACGCCTTAGCTACTGATTCTGTCGAAGATTCAGCTTCTGGTTTTTTGTCCGTATCGGCTGGAACGGCCACTTTTGCATCGACTTTAGGAGCCGCTTTAGCATCAACAGCCTCCTTGGGTTCTTTAGCGGGCGCAGGTTGTGACTTGGCGAGTTCCATAGCCCGTATTTTATCGGCCAGCTCATCCATGACTGCGGGATTCTCGAGCAAGAACGTCTTGGCGGCCTCGCGGCCCTGGCCAATCTTGGCATCATTGTAGGCGTACCAGGCACCGGCTTTTTCGACAATATCGCGGGCAGCGGCCAGGTCGAGTACATCGCCAGCCCTGCTAATGCCTTCGTTATACATAATGTCGAACTCAGCTTCACGGAATGGTGGCGCTACCTTATTCTTTACGACTTTGACACGGGTACGGTTACCAATGATACTTTCAGCTTGCTTAATCTGGCCAATGCGACGGATATCCATACGGACGGAGGCATAAAATTTGAGGGCATTACCACCAGTTGTGGTTTCGGGGTTGCCGAACATCACACCGATTTTCATACGTATCTGGTTAATAAAAATGACCGTAGCGTTAGAACGACTGATAACACCGGTGAGCTTACGCAGTGCCTGGCTCATCAAGCGCGCTTGCAGGCCGGGTAGGCTGTCACCCATGTCGCCCTCGATTTCGGCACGTGGCACTAGCGCCGCGACCGAGTCGACGACAATCAGATCGACGGCGTTAGAGCGAACCAACGTTTCGACGATTTCGAGTGCCTGCTCACCGTTGTCTGGCTGACTAAGCAGTAAGTTTTCGGTGTCGACTCCGATGCGCTTGGCGTAACTTGGGTCAAGAGCATGCTCGGCATCGATAAAGGCTGCGGTGCCACCATTTTTCTGAATTTCAGCGATAGCATGTAGTGTCAGAGTTGTTTTACCGGAGCTCTCCGGACCATACACTTCGACGACACGGCCTTTCGGTATACCGCCGCCGAGAGCTAGGTCGAGGGAGATACTGCCAGTCGACATAGTTTCAACGTCAGCGTGGTGTGATTCACCGAGTTTCATAATTGAGCCTTTGCCGAATTGCTTCTCGATTTGATCAAGCGCCAGTCCCAAGGCTTTTGATTTACCATCTTGACCCGCAGTGTTACCCATAGTCTTTAGTGGACCTTTGTTTGCCATATTGTCACCCTCCTAGTGGTTGATTCTCTGAATTACGCCCATCCGTTACTACCAGTTTAGCACTATACGTATGCTCCTGCAGACAAGAAAAGAGCTATAGATTAAAACAGACTTCATTAAAGATTATTTTATAATAACTTAACAGATGTTACGCTTATGTAAAATTTTCGGCAGTCTTAATATCCGCGATAAAGCCATATTCGAATTTTAACCGTAAGCTGTTACACTATTTATTAGGATGGGTGCAGCTCTACAAACAAAAAGTTATAGTTACCGAGGTGTGGCGTAATGCGCATCGCTGATTCATTGGTAGAAAAACTGCTGTTCAACAGTGGTAACTTTAGCAAAGAGCAGATCACCGAGCTTCGAGCTCAAGAAGCCGCCGAAAAGCGGCCGTTGCAAGACCTCGTCATTAAGAATAATTTATTATCCGAAAAAGAGCTGACCAAGCTCTACGCCGACGAAATTGAAATTCCCTTCGTTGAGCTGAATGGCCGAGACATCAAGCATGACGTGCTCAAGTTGCTGCCGGAGCGAATTGCGCGGCAGTATAGCGCCATTGTCTTCGACGTCGACCCCGATGGCATTCAGCTATTAGCTATGCAGGACCCCGATGATATTCAGGCGCTCAATTTCTTGCAGAAACAGTTAGGTACTAATTTAAAAGTTCACATCACGACGAGCAGTTTACTGCAAAGTGCTCTCGATCAGTATCGTGGAAATATCAGTAGTGAGCTTACCAAAGTTATTGCTGGCGATGATCAGCCCGAAGAAATTGACGATGTTAGCGAGGATGATGTCGCCGAAGATTCACCGGTAGCCCAAACCGTGAATATTATTATCGAGTACGGCGTAAAATCCGGTGCCAGCGATATCCATATCGAACCACGCGAAGATTTCGTCGTCGTCCGCTACCGAATTGATGGCATGCTCCGTGAAGCCAACAAATTACCCCGAAAACTGTTGGGCGCGCTCGTTAGTCGCATCAAAATCTTAAGTAATCTAAAAATCGACGAACACCGCGCGCCGCAAGATGGCCGTTTCAAGATCGAAATTAGCGGCCTGGTCTACGCCCTGCGCGTGTCCACCCTGCCAATTCTCGACGGCGAAAAAGTCGTCATGCGAATTCTTAACGAATCGACTAAACCAGCCGAATTCAACGAGCTCGGTTTTTGGGGCGAAGCCTTGAATGACCTCAAACATGCCATTACACAGCCACACGGCATGATCTTAGTTACTGGCCCGACTGGTTCAGGCAAGTCAACGACGCTGTTCAGCGTGCTGAGCGTGCTCAACACGCCAAATGTTAATATTTCGACCGTTGAAGATCCAATCGAATACCACGTCGTGGGTGCAAATCAGGTCCAGGTCAATAATCAAGCCGGCATGACGTTTACCAACGGTTTGCGAGCCCTGCTCCGTCAAGATCCGAACATCATTATGGTTGGGGAGATTCGTGACAGCGAGACTGCTGATTTGGCTGTGCAAGCTGCCTTGACTGGGCACCTAGTCTTCAGCACACTACACACTAATAACGCGGCGACTTGCTTACCGCGGTTGCTCGATATGGGTATCGAACCGTTCCTTATTGCTAGCACGGTTCGGGTTGTCGTTGCGCAACGTCTAGTTCGAAGACTTTGCGCTGTTTGCCGGGAAACAGTTACACCAGATGCTTCGATGCTTGGACAGCTCATCAAAACATTTCGGATTGATCTCCATGGCGGACTAGTCCGAATGCATGAACTCGAAAAAGCCGCCCTAAATGACAGCATTGGTAAGTCGTCGACCAGCAAAGGTGCCGACACCAACGAGCTGAGTTCGACGCCAACGACAATTAATCGCTTTTTTAAAGCCCATGACGGCGGTTGCGCGAGCTGCAATCATACTGGTTTTAAGGGACGAATCGGTATCTATGAAGTGCTGAATAATTCCCCTGCATTGCAAACCTTGATCGTAGGCAACACGATTAGCGAAAAAATTCAGGAAGCGGCTGTCCAGGAGGGTATGCTCTCGATGCAGCTCGATGGACTTATTAAAGCGCTGCGTGGCCAAACAACCCTTGAGGAAGTGCTCAGAGTCACTTCTCAAGAATAAATTAACAATCATGGATATGAGCCAACTAACCTCAACAAAAGCTAGACATTATGCATTTTATCTATAAAGCTACAACACACGACGGCCGAACTATCGCTGGCGAGGTTGATGCGGCTAATAAACAAGCCTTACTCGAGTTATTGCACCGCCAAGGTATCAAACCAGTCCTGATCACTGCCGGTAATGCCAAGAAAAAGAATGGTTTGTTTGCACCTAAGAAAAAAGTTAAACTCGGCGATCTCGTCGTTTTTACCCGACAATTATCAACAATGATCAGTGCTGGCGTACCGCTGGCCCGCTGTTTAAACGCGCTCCAAGATAATGCCGAAAACCCCTATTTGCGAGAAGTTCTCGCCAGTATCACCAAAGACGTCAGCAGTGGTTTGCCGCTAGCGACGGCCTTCGAGAAGTTTCCAAATGTTTTTAGCGATGTGTACGTCAACATGGTCCGGGCCGGTGAAGAGGGCGGTATCTTGGATGAAATTTTAAAACGCTTGGCAACGCAGGTCGAACAAGACGCGTCGATTCGTAAAAAAATCAAAAGTGCCATGATGTATCCGATGGTGATCCTAACGATTACTATTATCGCCTTCTTTGGCATCATGCTGTTTGTGATACCTAAAATTGGTAAGATTTTGCTTGATCTTGGTGGCCCCAAGGCAAAGCTGCCAATTTATACCGTCGTGCTGCTAAAAATCAGTGGTTTTTGCGTTAGTAATAGCATTATCAAACACATTCCCGGTCTCGGAGCAATTCCAATAGTTTCACTCATCCCAAATATATTATTTATACTCCTTATACTTGGGGTTATTGGTTTACGCGTGCTTAAGTATATTAAAACTGATGCCGGAAAATATAGATTTCACGATTTGCTACTAAGAATTCCGATTGTAAAAGTCATTATATCTAAAATCGCTATCGCTCGCTTTTCACGTACATTCGCCTCACTGATGGGATCTGGTGTGAGTGTCCTTGATGCGCTCGACGTCACCGGTGCTGCCCTCGGCAACAAAGTAATCGAAGCAGAGCTAAGAGAGGCTGCAAAAGAAGTAAAAAACGGTAAGCCGCTTAGTGAGCCGATCAGTCGCAGTAAACACTTCCCGGCTATCGTGGCCCAAATGCTCGTCGTCGGCGAGGAAACTGGCCAGATTGACACCGTATTGACTAAGATTGCCGACTTTTATGAAGAAGAAGTCAGCGTCCTGATCGACGGATTGTCAGCCATCATCGAACCGATTATGATTGTGGGGCTAGGTGCTGCCGTCGGCTTAATTGCCGCCTCTGTTATGGGGCCGATTGCTAACCTTAGCAAAAATATTGGTGGCTAATACTGTTGATTTATTTACTGCAAGCTTGCTTTGATGCTACTTATGGTTATAATAATAAACAGATACTTGTATGAGTTCATCACTCCGCTTGTTTCACAAAATAACTTAACTAATCAAGGAGGGTGGGCCCCTATGATCTCACTAAAGAAACGTTCCCAAGGTTTCACAATCGTCGAACTTTTGATCGTCATTGTTGTAATCGGTATTTTAGCCGCATTAGTCATCACGACTTACGCTGGTATTCAAGGCAAAGCTCGTAATACAAAACGCCAGACAGACATCACGACATTGCAAACACAGGTTGAAGCTTATTATACCCAAAATAACGCTTATCCAGCTATGGCCCAGCTCAACGATCCAACATGGACGGGCTCACCTGGCAACAACATGAAAAGTCTTGATCGTGTGGCTTTAGCTGACCCATCTAACACTGGTACATCTGATACAGCTCGCCAGCAATTAGTTGCCGCTCCTGTCGCTAACTCATACGGTTATGCAGTATTTGCAGCTGATGGAATTACCGCTTGCACAACTGCAGCTAAAGACTGTGCAGTGTATGCACTGACTGCTACATATGAAGGCTCGGTAAACAACAGCACTACATTCGTCAAGAAAAATCTTAACTAGTACATACTAGCAGTTCAAAAACCCTCGGATTTCCGAGGGTTTTTGTGTAGTAGGCGTTTCATAACGTGTTGCTCCTAAATTCTAGAACCAAACGCAACCTCCTCTAAGTGTAGGGCTTTTTCTGGATTGGCAACGAGGAAGTCGTAGACTTCACGAGGTGTATGCCACTGCAGCCGTTTCCGAGGTTTGTTGTTGAGCTCCCAGGCGATGTTGTCGAGCTATTTTTGGGTATGACCACGAATACCACTGCATTTGAGTAGATAGGCCCTAAGCTGGCGCTTACTGTTTTCGTTGGCCCCACGTTGCCAGGAGCTGTAGGGATCGACGAAGTACACCGGATTACCAAGGGCTGTCGTAATCTGTTCATGCCGCGCAAGCTCGCTGCCGTTATCAAATGTACTGGTGTGTGCGACCAACGGTCGCAGCTTGGTAATGACGGCAGTCGACGTCATTGCTGCGGTGGCTACTGCAACCAGTATATTTGGTCCGCTTCTTGCCGTAGCGCAGGTACGCTTCTCAGCAAGAGCGAAGGCACTGGTGTATATCCAGTGGTAGATGGTCTCAGCGCAGATGAAAGCTGGTAGATCCCGCCACTCTGGTTCATGCCTCAGTCGGCCTGCCGTCTGGGCTGGATACATGCTACAATGGCACTCCTGAGTCGGTGGTTAACCGGGTAGTCTAGGATTGGTATCTGTTTGCATCGACGGCAGTTAGTTTCGTAGGCTAGTTGAGCCACGAATGCTTGGTAGGTACCTGAGCCGTCTCGGCCTTTGGCTATTACTCGGCCAATGCCACAGCGGGCTAAGCCCCAGTTTGAGGACAATATTTTTGTTTATATACTGCTCCTGAAGCAAGATCTCAATCTTGCCTCACTCCACAGCCGTTAGGTGAGTCGTGTGAATCCACCAAGATTACATGGTTTATTCTGGCGGTTGCGTTTGAAGTTAGAAGTCAGGGCATACTAATCCTACGTAACAGTGATATACTTATGAAAAGCTTACGCTTTATTGTAAAAAGGTTTCTGTTCGATGGGCAACACAAATAAAATCAAGAAAACACCTTACTTCTTTACCGATAAACACGTCTTCGGGCTAGATATTGGGCCAGGATCACTCAAAGTTATGCAGGTCAACACGCCGCTCAAAGGAGCTAACCTGGCAAGTATTCGGCCGCAGGTCAAAGGCTATGGCTTCACGACGTTTGATAAAGCCGCGATCGAAGATGGTGTGGTTATCGATCTGGAAGTTGTCGCTAAAGCCGCAAACGACTTATTCGAGCGCCATTTAATCGGCGATATCACCACGCACCGGGTGGCGCTGACTATTCCAGCCTATCGCACCTTTACCCGTTCGTTAGAATTACCAAAACTTAAAGCGAGTGAATTATCGGAAGCGGTTACTCTTGAGGCTGAACAATACATTTCGGTGCCCATCGAAGAATTATACTTAGATTACGAAATTACCAAAGAAACCAGCGATAAAATTGAACTATTTGTCGTGGCGGTTCCAAAAAAAATCGTTGACTCGTACGTCGACTTAGCTGAGCTACTTGGTCTAGAGCCAGTTCTGATCGAGCCGACGCTGAGTTCTTCGGGGCGAGTATTCTCTCTCGACAAACAAAGCGATATTCCAGCAGTTGTAGTCGACTTCGGATCACGTTCGGCCGATATAAGTATCTTCGACCGTCACGTACTAGTTACCGGTACCGTACAGGCTGGTGGCGAGATGTTCACTACGGCGATTCAAGAAAAATTGCACGTTACGCCAGCCGAAGCCGGTCTCATTAAAACTAAATATGGCTTGAGTCCAAGTAAAAAGCAGGCCGAAATAATTAGTGTCATGGCGCCGATTCTTGATCTGCTTATCAAAGAAGTGCGCCGGATGATTCGCTACTACGAAGAGCGTTACGGTGTCGATCGGCCGATCACACAGATCGTCACACTTGGCGGTGGCGCCAATATGCCCGGACTCAGCGAATACTTGACTGATAAAATTCGCTTAGCTGTTCGCCATACCGACCCGTGGGAATATCTTGATTACAAAGGGCTTCAGCCACCAAGCGCAGCCGACAAGTCAATGTATGCTTCCGTCACCGGACTGAGCCTAGCTAGCCCTAAGGACGTCTTCTAATGATCAATCTACTGCCCCCTGATAAAAAGGCAAACTATAGCTATGCCCGTAAAAACGTCGGCCTACGGCGCTGGGCGACTAGTTTGCTGATTATCCTGGTTGGACTTGGTGGTTTAGCAACCTATGGCTTACTAAGTTTTCAACAGTCTACCAAATCGTACGAAAAACAGGTAGCTAGCACTCAGGCCGATCTGGCAACATCTGAGCTACCAAAAACCGAGGCAAAGGTCAAAGATATTACCGGCAGCCTGCGCTTAGCTGCACAAGTTCTATCTAAAGAAGTTCTATTCTCTAGATTGATCACCCAGATCGGCTATGCTATGCCTAAAAACGCAGTCTTGTCCGGCCTTAATATCAACCAAACAACCGGCGGCATCGATCTGAATGCTAACGCAAAGGATTACGTCACTGCTAGCCAAGTCCAGGTCAATATGGCGAACCCTAATAATAAAATTTTTGCGAAAGCCGATATTGTGTCTATCACTTGCAGCGCTCAGACACTTACTAATGCCGCCTACCCTTGTAGCGTGACGATACGCGCGCTGTTCAGCGGCAACAATCCATTTCTGTTCATTAACCAGGGTAGTAAGTGATGAGTAGCAAACGACTGTACCAGTTGCTGCTGGCAAGCAGTCTGCTACTAACGTTAGCGATCTTCGGTGCAGCCTACAAAATAAATGGCATCCTCGAAGATAAATCGCGTAATCTGGTTGCCCTTAAAGCTACTAGCGCCGGACTCGATTTGCAGAAAGCCAGCTTAGTAAAAGCCAAGAAAGATATTGCTAATTACACTGACATTTATAACATTGCAAAAGTCGTGGTGCCAGAGAATAAGAATCAAGCCGAAGCGGTTAGACAAATCGTTAATCTCGCAGGCGCTAACGGAGTTAAAATCGGTTCTATTACGTTCCCGACATCCTCTCTAGGCACGAGCCCGGCTAGCGGAGCAGGCGCCACAAGTAATACCTTAGCGACTCCTCGCTCAACGACCGTCGATCCGCGGGCCGCGCTGTCGCAACTGACGCCGGTACTAGGAGCGCCTGGTGTTTACGTGCTCGCCATCAGCGTTAACAGTGACTCAAAATCACCATCGTCCTATCCGCAACTTATTAGTTTCCTAGCCGCTCTTGAACAAAACCGATCGACCGCTGAAGTTACGACCGTTAACATTACACCCGATTCGACCATGCCGGACCACTTTTCGTTTACCTTAAGTCTGAATGCGTATATCAAACCATGAAGAATGAAAAATTAGACGGTATTTTACAAGCCGCAATCTCCGCTATCAAACGGATTAGTCGCTACAAAGTGATACTAATCGTTCTAATTATTGGACTGGTGTACGGGTTTATATTCTTCCGAATATCAGTTCTATCTGGTGCACAGCCATCTCAAGCCATGATCGACGAGAAGAGTGTTACAATCAAAGCCGCTCGAGTCGATAACAACGTTGTACAACAATTACAGCGCTTGCAAGACAATAGTGTCAGCGTCAAAGCTTTGTTCGAAACTGCTCGCGTCAATCCGTTCCAAGAGTAGTACTAGTTTATTCTTCGCCGACTGGACAGCCGTTTTTGAAAGCTTCGACGGCATTATTGAGAATAGCAATTTGCTGTTTGGGGTTCGACACATAGTTCATGCGGTAGGTCGTCTCCTCACCTTCAGTCGAGAGCCGGATTGAACCAAAATTAAAGATGTGAGTCAGTAAGCCGGTCTGCAAATAACTGGCATCCTCGATATTCTCCAGACTAACTGTTTGCTCGCGTTTGTTGAACAAACTTATTTGAATATTTTGTATGACACTCTCATTTGTCAGATAGAACGTATTTTTTTGGTAGACGTAGGTTCCAACCATGCCGCCAGCAAGCGCCAGTATGCAGATAACGAGTAGGATAATTGCAATCAACGGTTTTATTTCGGAATTACTCGACGTAATCGATGACCCAGCGCCACCCGGATCGGCTAAGAAGAATACAAGAAATCCGATAAGTAACGCTATGGCCAAAATAACGCCGAACCATATCTGGAAAAGTCCGATTGGATGACGTTTAGTAGCGCTGACGATATACTCGCCCTTGCTTAGATTAAGTTCTGGGTATTTTTGGAGCGACTCTTTATGTCGAGCCATTGCCGCTTCACTTATTTGCTGTTGCTGGGGGTTCATCGAGCGGGTTACATAGACCGCTTGGGGTTGCTGCCCGGCTGGCTGACTAGCTGGTTGGTTGGGATCCTGTGGATTCATAAACTTATTATAGCAAGGAATTCGAGTCGTTTGGCATAGATTTACCGAGGTGCTTGTACGCCTTATGCGTGACCTTACGGCCGCGCGGTGTTCGCTCTAAAAGACCAATCTGCATAAGATACGGCTCGATGAAATCCTCGATAGTACTGCGTTCTTCTGCAGTCAGCGCCGCGAGCGTCTCAACGCCGACCGGGCCGCCGTTGTAACTTTCTATGATGGCTAGCAGTAGCAGCCGATCAATCGGATCGAGCCCCAATTCATCGATCTCAAGCAATTGTAAGGCCTGCGTGCTAATAACCGTGTCTATGATGCCATCACCGTTTACATCAGCATAATCGCGCACTCGTTTTAGTAGTCGGTTGGCAATTCGCGGTGTCAGCCGAGCCCTGGTTGCCAGTTGGCCGGAAGCCGCATCATCGATTTTGACGCCTAAGATATTCGCGGTGCGCTCAATAATCCGTTGGACTTCCTCTGGTTGATAAAACTCTAAACGATGAATATGCCCGAATCGGTCACGGAGCGGACTAGCCAATGAGCCAGCCCGGGTAGTTGCCCCGATAATTGTGAACTTCGGCAAATCGAGCCGCATACTACGAGCTGACGGACCTTTACCGAGCATAATATCTAACTTGAAGTCTTCCATGGCGCTATATAAAACTTCTTCGACCGTGCGGTTGAGGCGGTGAATCTCATCGATGAATAAAATGTCACCGTCTTGTAGATTTGTCAGTAAGCTCGCTAAATCACCAGCTCGCTCTATAGCCGGGCCACTGGTAATCCGAATTTGTGCTCCCATTTCGTAGGCGATGACGCTAGCCATTGTCGTCTTACCAAGCCCTGGTGGACCGTACAGCAGAACGTGATCGAGTGGCTCTTCGCGCTTAGTAGCCGCTTGGATAGCTAGCTCAAGATTTTGCTTGAGCCGCTCTTGACCGATGTAACTCTTAAAGTCTCGCGGCCGAATACTGTCCTCAAGTTCAACCTCTTGAATGTCTTGCTCATCAACACCAGTATTTACGATACGATCAATCATTACATAATAGTATACGTTAAATGCTCAAAATGCTTGTGTTGTAAAGTTTTGGCCATGGAATGACGTTAAGGGATTCTGGTCGGGTCCCAACAGGTTCGTAAATTTTCATCGAGCGCTGTAAGTTTAGCTGCGTCTTCGACGTCAAGCTTAAAATCAAGAATCGCAATATTTTCTATGATCCGGTTTGGATTCACCGATTTAGGAATAACAATACAGCCCTGTTCGATACACCAACGCAACATGATTTGCGCAAAACTTTTACCGTGTTTTTTGGCAACACTAGCAATAATCTCGTTGTTCATTCGTCGACCATGAGCCAGCGGTGAATAAGCTTCGACCGCAATATTGTTTGCCTGACAATAGGCGATCAGTTCTGGTTGCTGTAGGAACACATGGAGCTCCACTTGGTTAACGGCCGGCGATATTGAAGCATATTTTTTGAGGGCTTCGAGATGCTTGATCGTGTAATTGCTGACGCCAATACTCCGCGCACCGCCCTCGTGATAAATTTTTTCGAGCGTTTTCCAAGCACTGCGCCGCAAGACAGGAACAGGGAAATGAAGCAGTAGCAAATCGACATAATCCGTTTGTAATTTATCGAGTGAATGTTTGAAACTCGGCCTTACCGTAAAAGGCGCGAACTGAGTGACCGATATTTTGGTCGTTATGAATACATCCGTACGGCTAACGCCACTAGCCTTCCAAGCAGCGCCGAGCATTTGCTCGTTATGATAAATTTGAGCCGTGTCAAAATGACGATAACCAGCTGTCAGCGCAGCGGTAAATCCGGCAGTAAACTGAGCCTGGTCTTTAACCTGCCACAGTCCCAGGCCGATCTGCGGAATCGTTACGCCACTATTCAGCTCTATGGATGGCGTTTTGATAGCTTTCCCTGCTTGCAATACCGCCATTACTTGCCCGTCAGCGCTTTCTTGACGCGACTTTCAGTCGGAAGTTGCGGATCGATGTCTTTGAGGGCCTGTGCAGCGTCGAGGGCTGTGTAGCCCAGCGAGACGAGCGCTTCTATAGCTTCATCCTGCATTAGTAATCCCTCGCCCTGTAAAATACCGGTTGATTGTAAATCTACCCCCGCCAAACCAACTTTATCCTTTAATTCCACGATTACCCGCTCGGCCACTCGCTTACCAACGCCATTAGCCCGTTGAATGGTCTTGGTATCGGCCGACGCGATCGCACCGCGGACTTCGGCCGCCGTGCCGATACTCAAAATGTTAAGCGCCATTTTCGGGCCGACTCCGTTGACATTGAGTAGCTGTTCAAACAAGCTCTGGGTGTCGAGCGCGCTGAATCCAAATAGGTCATGTGATTGTTCACGGATATGTTCGTAAATATACATTTTGGCTTCGGAACCAGCTGCTAACCGACCGAAATCTTCAGTCGTAACATGGAGGCCATAGCCGACACCGCGGACGTCGAGCACTAAAATACTTCCAAGTTTTTCGGTGACTATTCCGGAGAGTGTTGCTAGCATGCAACCATTATCGCATATCTTCGGCATTGGCCAAGTAACGGCTTTGGCATTAGCCAAGCTACGCTAAACACGCAGCGTCATACTATGCGTGATTGCGGCCGCTAGCGCGTCAGCCGCATCATCCGGTCGCGGAATTTCTTTGAGTTTAAGAATGACGCGTACCATTTCTTGAACCTGTTTTTTGTCGGCTTTACCGTAGCTAGTGATTGCTTGCTTGATCTGCATCGGCGTATATTCAGCAATTGTAAGACCCGACTGCATACCGCACAGCAGTACCACGCCGCGGGCCTGCGCAACTGTCATTGCCGTGGTAACGTTGCGGGCAAAAAATAGTTTCTCGACCGACATCTGCTCCGGTTTATTAATTTTGATAATCTCTGACAACTCGTCATAAATTGTTAGCAAACGAACTGAATCGTCTTCGTGAACTGGCGTCCGGATAACCCCAGCATCAACCAGAACCGCCTGGCCTCTGGTCACATCGATTACCCCGAAACCAAGTATGCCAGTTCCTGGGTCGATACCTAGTATTCTCAAACTTCAGCCCCAATCATTTTTATCATTTGAAGCTACAAAAGCTCTTCGGGAATATCGAAATTAACATGCGTATTAGTAACGTCGTCGCAGGCATCGAGCGCATCCATCAGACGCATAATCTTGCCGGCCGTAGCTGCATCGGTAACTTCTACTGTCGTAGTAGGGACGTAGGTCAGCTCGGCTTCAATGACCTCTAAACCACTGTCTTTAAGCGCATCACGGACCTTAGCAAAATCTTTCAAATCGGTGTAAACAACTGATTCATCATTTTCGTCCTGGACATCTTCGGCGCCTGCATCAAGCGCCGCTAGCATAACTTCGTCGCCGACAGCTTTGACGCGAATCATACCCTTATGATCGAACTGGAAGGCCACAGCGCCCTTTTCGGCGATATTGCCACCATGTTTACTGAACGCCAATCGAACTTCGGGGTAGGTCCGGTTGAGGTTATCGGTGGCGCATTCGGCCAAAATTGCTACGCCACCCGGACCGTAACCCTCGTACAGTACTTCTTGCAACTGGGCGGCGTCTTTGTCTTTAATCCTATCGATGGCCCGCTGAATGTTGGCTAAGGGCATGTTGGCGGCCTTGGCTTTGTCGATTGCTAGGCGCAGCATGAAATTGGTATCCGGGTCGGTGCCAGAACGCGCTGCCATGGCGATAGCGTTACCAATCCGCGTAAAGGTTGCCCCACGAACGGCGTCTTTTGCACCCTTTTCTCGCTTGATCGTTGACCATTTTGAGTGTCCACTCATGAGATGTTTCCTTCCTGTAATTACCACTAAAACCGGGCGATGGCTGCTGTTTTAGTGATATTATTTCATCAATCCGTATCTGTTATTATACCAGTTTTAGGATACCTTTTAAAGTGCAAGGCCGCTGTAAACGCTATAGCCACAATGTACATCACGATCATAGCTGGAACCGACAACGAAATATTTTTGGCAAAGGCGTGCGGCAGCCAGGATATCGCCCGGGCCGCATCGAGCATGTAGAGTAGCACGAACGCCGGCGCCGCGAACCAACCAGCCACCGGAGCGGCCACCATACCGGCGATTCCAGCTACCAAATAAAGCAATATCGAAATCGGCACGAAGACGGCGATCAGTATATTTCCAAGCAAGCCAACTAACGACAACGTGGTTCGCTCGTAATAAATATGTCAGAGTCGCATAGACGAATCCTAGCAATCCAGCTACTAACAGTCACGAAAGTTAATCAAATGTTAATGCAATGGCGCTATGGTAAGAACCGGATTGACTTTTGGCGCAAATTATCCATAATATAAGAAGTTAATTTCATCCTTAACGCCAGACGTAAGGGTCCATAGCTCAGCCGGTTAGAGCACCTGCCTTTTAAGCAGGGTGTCGTGGGTTCGAGTCCCACTGGACCCTCCAAATTAAAAGACTTAACGAAAGTTAAGTCTTTTAATTTGG
>JACMPL010000003.1 GCA_014377525.1 Candidatus Saccharimonadota bacterium | reverse complement strand
TTTCAAATAAAGATTTTGCTTACGACGATCAGACAATCATCATAGGCCACTCATCGGGCTCAGTTGAAGCATTATATTTACTCCAGCACTTACCTAAAGAAACTGTGATAAGGGCAGAGATCCTGGTTAGCGCATTCAAGGATGACTTAAATTGGGATACTCTAAAAGGTCTTTTCCAGGAGCCCATTAATTTTGATACTATCAAGAAGCACTGTCAACGTTTTGTTTTCGTACATTCCGATAACGATCCTTATGTTCCACTCGGGCATGCTGAATTCTTAGCAACTGAGACTGGTGGTGAATTACTAATGTTTGAGGGGCAAGGTCACTTCAATACTGAATTAAGTCCCGACTACAGGCAATTTCCGGAGCTACTTGAAATCATAAAAACTGTTACTTAGAGTATGAAGTGTGACCAGTAAGGGGAGCTAACAATAAAGAAGGGTAACTTAGTTGTATGGCTTATTCTTCGATTAACGTTTTAGTCACAGCACCAGATTCCTAGAAATTCTAGTTTGGTAGAGCGAGGACGTGCACAGCGCTAAATTCTGAGTACACTGCAGAGGCGAAAGTACGGCCAATCCAACACGTAACAAAATATAAAATTAGCTCGACTAACAATTGACGTAGACGCTATAATAGAGCTTAGCAACGGGAACACTAGTTTACTTTTAGTTCTTGGGCTTACTTTACGCAATCATACTCCGGTCACTGTGCGCTCCATATTTTAACTTCTTGTCATGGCGATGTAGCGAGCGGCTACGAAGCTTACCAGGTAGTTCTCACAATAAAATCCGTTTCTCTCTAGTAAACATTCTGGATTTTTCGTGAGGACTAAAATATGGATCCAACTATACAAGTAAACGAGCGCGTCGATGTGGTCACTGTCTTTAGAAGACAGGGTGACATCGGCTCACTTTGCATGCCATACAAAATGCGGTGGCGTGGTCGTGAAATAATTATGACGGAATTAGCCTTACGTCACCCGACAGTCGCGGGTAAACGCATGATCCATGTCTTCCACGTTAGTGACGGCGTCAATGGCTATCGGCTGGAGTTTGACGCTGAGGTACTGATATGGACACTAGTCTGTTTAATATCGGGCGAGGATCATGCATGAACTACCGCATCAATAAAGAAGAACCTCAGATCATGCATATTGACCTCAATAGTGCGTTTGCATCGGCGGAGCAGCAAGCTTGGCCAAGTCTACGGGGTAAACCAATGGGGGTTACAAACCGTTTATCCAAAGAGTGTTGCGTAATCGCCGCTTCGTACGAGGCGAAAGCACTCGGCATAAAAGTCGGCGTCCGTCGCTCCGAAGCGCTAGCCTTGTGTCCAGATTTTGTAATGTTAGAAACTGATCCATCCAAGTATACCCATATGTACCAAAGCCTAATTCGGATCATGAAGAGCTATTCCCCTAACATCAAGATGAAGAGTATCGACGAGGGTATTATTGACTTTCATGGCACGCGCAGCGTCAACAGTCGTTCGCTGCTTGACATCGGTATGGAGATTAAACAGCGTATGCGCGATGAAGTGGGTACCTTCATGCGCGTTAACATCGGAATAGCACCAAACCGGTTCTTAGCCAAAACAGCCGCTGGACTACATAAGCCCGACGGTATGGACTTGATCAGCCATAGAAATCTTGTTGATGTATATAAAAGCATGGAGCAAGAGGACATCAGCGGTATTGCTGATGGCTATGGCAGCCGCTTACGAGCCCACGGTATTACAACGCCAATGGAATTTTTAGAGGCCGACGAGAATTTACTCCGCAAGCAAGTATACAAAAGTATCAATGGAATTTATTGGCATGAACGGCTCAGAGGTTACGAGATGGACGATCAGCCAACTAGTCTCGGTATGGTTGGGCGGCAGTGGGTCGTTAAGAATCCTAGTAATGACGACGCCTATTTACGGTCATGTTTGCATTTCTTAGTTGAAACAACTGGCATGAAACTTCGGTATCGAAGTGCGGAGGCAAGGGGAGTTTGCGTCTGGGTGGCGTTCAACGCTGGCGGTGGCTGGTCGGATAAGCGGATGTTCAAGGCAACGTTCTACACAAACCAAGATATCTGGTTGCATGTGTCTCGGCTATTTGACCATCGGCCAAAGCACATGGTGGTACGAACGATGGGGTTATACTTGTACCAGATAACGCCGTCAACAAGAAGCCAACTCAGTATGTTTGAAGATATCGCAAAAGCCGATTATCTGACTAAAGCTATGGATGAGATCAATGACTTCTACGGTGCTTTCACGCTGTTTTCGGCCGATACGCTACTCGGGACTAAACATGTTAAGCAAAAGGTACCGTTTGGCGGCACAGAATATTTTGAACTTCTTTTAAAGAGAGCTTAGTGAACCAGCGATAAGCAAAAAAGGTTGATTATACTTTTTGAAAAATAGCGAATTAGCGAGAGAACAAATTAAATCTGGGTTTATAAAACTATTTGGTTAGCTGTCACGGGCAGCTAAATTATCAGATATTTCATGAATTCTGTTAAATACCGTAGTATTTGCAATTCCACAGGTATTTGAACTATAGTTTTATTTATGAGCCATATATGAAAACTGTTGCTAAAGCCCTTATTTACGACTCCAATGATAACATGCTAGTGCTCAAGCGGAGTGAGAGTCACCCATACTTTGCACACCAAGACGATTTACCAGGTGGAGAAATAGAACCTGGCGAGGACTCAGTTACCGGCTTGATACGTGAGATTTTAGAAGAAACAGGAATGATAATTGCACGAAAATCAGTAGTATTCGCGAGTGAAGTATTAACAAAAAACAACGGTTCAAATCAGTTATATACCGTTCGTTTGAGTATCGAAAAACCAGTCATAGATATTAGCTGGGAGCACATGAGTTACCAATGGGTTACCTGTGATTTGATTGAACAGAATCTGATTACAGCCGACTCATATATGCTTATTGCGCGCGCCTGGCTTTCAAAATAAGTTACAAGTAACTTGCGCACCAACAGAGTCCAGATTTAGTTCGTTCAATTATGTTTTAACCATAACCAAATTTGTTACAATAGGACGATGAACGGCAAGAAAATACCCAATCTTCCAACCAAATTACCGAACCTAGCTTTGATTGCTCCCGATCCAGATCGTGATGCACCGTATGCAGTACAATGGTTTACTGGTGACGAAGGTATACATACGCTTCGCCTCATGGGTAACTCCGACGACGAAATCCTGCCAACTAGTCTCAAAAAAGAAACTGCTACACTGCAGAATTTTGTAGACAAGTCGGAGCAGGGCAAACAAGTAACATGGATGATACGCTACGACGAAAAAACTATTGGCGCGATCTGGGTTATATTAGAGGACACTGATTTCTTGCAATCTCCAGCCGTACACCTTATGATCGGCGATAGTTCGGAGCGAGCTAAAGGCATTGGTTCTACCTGCTTAGATACAGTTTTGCGATATCTCTATTGCAGCACAGCCTACCCAACAATTTTTACTCGGCACCTAGTAAGCAACGAGCCGGTAACAATATTACTTACAAAAGCCGGGTTTAAGCGAGCTGGGAAACCATACGTTGATACGAATGGACTGATGTTCGCGAACATGAATCGAGCTAACGACTAATGAGCTTACTGGTCGTTAAATAGCTGCAAGATCTGCGTAATTATTCGAAACGCATTAACGATATGATCTATTTTGTCGAACAACTTTCCGAGAGCAGACTTAGCCATAGCGCTAGCAATATCAGTATGTAACAGCCATAATGAATCAAATGAATAAATCAAAAAACTGGTACCGAGATGCGGTAGTTTATCAGATATATCCAAGAAGTTTTTACGATACGTCCAGTTCCGGAATTGGCAATATTAATGGTATTACGGCTAAATTAGATTATCTCAAAGGTGGCCCGGAAGGCCTGGGTATTGATGCGATTTGGATCTCACCAATTTTTACTTCACCGATGGCGGATTTCGGCTACGACGTTGCCAACTATACCGATATCGATCCTATTTTTGGAACTATCAAAGACTTTAAAAATTTACTGGAGCAGGCGCATGCTCGTAATATCAGAGTAATTCTGGATTTTGTACCGAATCATACCTCAGACAAGCACCCGTGGTTCATCGAATCGGCCAGTACGCGAGATAATCCAAAACGTGATTGGTATACCTGGCGTGATCCGGCTGTTGACAATGGTCCACCAAATAACTGGCTGAGCTATTTCCGTGGTTCAGCCTGGCAATATTCGGAGGCAACAGGCCAGTATTATCTGCACAGTTTTCTGACTAAGCAAGCCGACCTTAATTGGGATAATCCAGAAGTTCGCGAAGCCATGAAACAGGCTATGCGCTTCTGGCTCGACATGGGCGTTGATGGTTTTCGCGTTGACGCAGTGGATGGACTTTCCAAAGATGCTGAGCTACGCGATGAACCGTTAGCCCCGTATCATGATCCGGCTGTACGACCGTATAATTACACTGATTTGCTGCATCCATTTAGCCGCGATGGTCCTCATTTATACGAGCGTCTCAACGAAATGGCGAGCGTCATGGCAGAATACGACAATCGGTTTATGATTAACGAGGCGCATCCCAAAGGCGACGACATTGTGGTAGGTTATGCCGAGTACTACGCAGCAATTGATCCAGATAATAGTGCGCCATTTAATTTTCAGTGTATCTATTTACCGTGGCAGGCTAACGCCTTTCGTAGTTATATTGACCATTTTCAGTCCACAATGCTGCCGAACTACACACCGATCTACACACTTGGTAACCATGACGAGCCGCGACTAGCGTCGCGCATCGGCATCCCTGCTACTCGCACTGCTGCCATGCTACTATTGACGCTACCGGGCATGCCGTTTATGTACTACGGTGACGAGATCGGTATTGAAAACGTAGCAATTTTTCCTGATCAAGTCCGCGATCCATTTGCGGAGCCAGGCAAGGGGCGTGACCCGGAGCGTACACCAATGCAATGGGACGCCTCTGCTAATGCTGGGTTCACTAACGGTCAGCCGTGGCTCCCAGTTGCAGCGGATTACGCGGAACGAAACGTTGCCGTTCAACTAGCCAATAATGCTTCATTGTTGCATCTGTATAAATCACTTCTCAAATTCCGTAAATCTTCTGTAGCGCTTCGGGAGGGCAGTTACCAATCAATCGACTGCGGCGAACAGATATTCGGCTACATTCGAAAGAACGAATCTCACAGTTTAGTGATACTTCTAAATTTTTCAGATCAAGCACAGCCATTGCCAGAATCACTGCAGCTAGAGGAAATAATGCTCTCGACTATATCAAATCGTAGTATCCAAAATTCTGCCTGGTTAGAGCCGCATGAAGGTCAGATTAGAGGATTAAAATTGTCGGATTTTAATTGTTAAACTATGCCTGAAACTACCCGGTACTTACTACTTATTATCAGCTCGATTATGATCGTTGCAAGCACGCTACCATACCTTATTGACATCGTTAAAAAGAAGACTAAGCCGCGAGTTGTTTCGTGGTTTAACTGGGCTCTACTAGGCACTATCGCCGGTTTCGCCGCCTTGGCAGATGGTCAAATTCCGGCTGCAATGTTATCGTTTGCGTCCGCACTCGAAGCACTTTTGGTGGTTACGCTAGGCATGTACTATGGTGATCGTCATTTTGAGCGATTTGATATTCTTTGTCAGATCGGAGCGGCAATTGGATTACTACTTTGGCTAGCATTCGACAGCCCACTGACAGCAATCATTGCCGTAACGACGGTTGATTTCATTGCAGCACTCCCAACCTATAAACACATTTGGCAGAAGCCGTTCGAAGAAACTCCGTTAGCATTTATAATTTGCAGCTTTGCATCAATATTGACGCTATTTGCAGTGACTAACTCGAGCCTTACAGGCCTAGTCTATCCAATTTACATTTTGCTAGCCAACACAACGATGTCAGTTTTAATACTACTACGTCGTAGGCGCGATAACCGTTACGTCTAGTATCGGGGACGAGTCCAGCGACTATTTTGTTCTTCAATAGTCGTCATTTTGCCATCCGCAGCATCATTGTGAAAAATTCTACGTTGCCAGTCAGGATAGGACTTAATACTTTTAGGAACATAAACTTTTGATCCATTAGAACTATTTAAATCCGCAAAGTGAATATGTCGTTGTAGCGCGCCTATCCTGATGAGTAAATGCTCTCTGCTTACATCGTCAGAAAGCTCAAGTTCAGGGGTTGTTTCACGACCAACGGTTAACTGGTTGCCAGTGTAGGCGATTGAAGTTTCTTCCCCGTCGAGATGTATCAGACCACCAATTTGCATTGCGTCATCGAATAAAACAGAAGGCGAAGTTTCACCATCTCGTAAATTGCGTAGCGTATACGCGCTTTTAATATCAAAAAATTCACCTTCATTTCGATCGCTGTATTGTATCCTTGAGAGTTCAAGAACATCTGAACCCAAAGCGATCAATACTGGATCGGGTAACCTTGGGCCGACATCAAGCTCACCACTCGAATTTAGCAGATGATTGCTAAAATCCATCAAATTATATTCAGCCATTTCAGAAAGCTGCGCCAGGGCATTGGTTTTAGCCATTAGAATATTTTCGTTTCGTGCCATAATTTATATAACTATACTACTTTATGTGCATTAAGTCAATAGTACATTTCATGATGTTCTGCTGAAATGTAAGACGAGCTTTTAGGCGCAGTAACGGTCACAATAAAGTGGTCGGAACCAATCTTCGAAGCAAAAATTATAAACATAAAAAAAGCGAGCGAGCGGCATATAACTAATTATATCCGATGTATTGGATTACAGCGCCAGTGGGCTCATTGGTTTTACTGAAACGTGTGTCAGTACGGCCTTTCGCGAAATTCAAAAAGAGCTCAACTTACATGTGACTATTGCTAGTTTGGTCGTTAAACGTAAAGTTTAACTATCGGAAATTCGATACTACAGAACGTTATAGATGTAATGAACCCACATCTAGAGTTAGTTTCCGATAGGTTTACTTAATTATATAAAGTAGCTAATGTACGAAATAGGGCTGGTAGCGCCAGATTCATGTTCGAGACAGGCACCTTTGAGTAACGTAGCTCACCCGTTAATACAAACTATACAAACTATCAGCAGCGAGCAATGCGGGTTTCATCATATGGTGATTCTAGCTTTGCAGCGTCTAAACGCGTACCAGCATCGATTAATAACTGCGAAAAGGCAGTACAGGCAATAGGAACACCTAATCACGAAGCTTTAATACGTTAGGCTTTATGTATAATTCAATCGAAGATCATTACCTATAGTTTTTAAACACTGTAAATTTTTGTAAAAGTGTCGTGAATCGTTCATCAGCGCACTAATAGTCGCCTGGTATCCGAGCCAGAATTTACGGCTGTTTAGAAGCCATTAGTGCTATAATAAGACCACAATGTCCAAAATTAGCAAGATCAATCCACAACTCCCAGTTCATTTAGGATTAATCCTTGATGGCAACCGAAGGTGGGCGAAAGAACATGGACTACGGCCTTTCGAGGGTCATCGCCGGGGCTACATGCGGCTCAAAAAGGTCGCATTGGCAGCGTTTGAGCGCGATATCAAATATGTTTCGGCTTTTGTATTTTCGACGGAGAACTGGCAACGTGGTGACGAAGAGGTTACTTACCTCATGGATTTGCTTAAATGGATAGCAACATACGAGCTTAATAAGCTTCATAAAAAAAATATTAGAGTAATCTACATCGGCTTGGAGCGGGGGTTAAGCCAAGATGTTCTCAAAGCCATCCGGGCTGGAGAGGCAAAAACTGCTAATAACAACGGTGGCACTCTAGTGCTTTGCCTAAATTATGGTGGTCAGCAAGAACTTTCCGATGCCGCGGCCAGCTTAATACGCGAGGGAGTGGCAGCAGACGACGTCACACCGGAATTGCTAGCTCGGCATTTGTACAGTCCGGAGTTGCCACCGATCGACTTCATTATCCGGACTTCCGGCGAACAGCGCCTGAGCGGATTTATGCTGTGGTCAGCAGCCTACGCCGAGCTCAAATTCGTGCTTAAGCACTGGCCAGCTTTTACGGTAGCAGACCTCGATGCCGCACTACTGGACTACGCTGGTCGCAAACGCCGATTCGGCGCTTAAAATTGCAAGCGAGCAATTTTAGATAGAGGTTGTAAAATTATGTTATGAATGCTTCTTATTCGTCAGGAATATTAGTTTATCCGGCGGAGCATAGTTACGATTACTGGGTATCGACTGGATATACACCGTATCTGGATGAAGCGCAACTTGCGAATTTGGTTGTGAAGTCGCGAGCGGCCGCTGCAGCTCTGCTTCCTTTTCAGGAGTATTGTAGATTGGAGAGTGTTGGCCTTGACCGCGAAAAACAGCACATTGGTCTATCTATAGCTTATATCCGTCCGAGCTTACTACCCAAAATTCATAGGATTATTGAAGGCGCCTTGGGCGTCGAAAAGTTATTATTACCCGTTGAATATAGCATATGCCAGAATATTGCAAAGCCAAGTGTAACTGTCGCCGAGATCCAAAGTTTTCCTGATTACCTGATTCCTGAAATTTCTCGCTCATGATAGTAAATAGTACTACCTAAACGCTTGCGTTAGTATTACTATGGAATCACTAATGAAAGTGAGTGTACATGAGTGATGGAGAAACATACATAGCTGATTTTCTAACTAATTTTCGGCGTAAGCACGCGGCAGAGCCAGAGTTTATTCAAAGTGTCGAAGAGTTAGTAAACTCGTTAGGGCAACTGCTCGACGTCCGTCCGGACCTCCGCTCAGCTGGTATACTTGAGCGTATAACGGAACCAGAACGCAGTATTCAGTTCCGGGTTACCTGGGTTGCCG
>JACMPL010000009.1 GCA_014377525.1 Candidatus Saccharimonadota bacterium | reverse complement strand
GGTATTGGTTCTTCGTATGTAGGCTGAGAAATAAATGAGCCGACTAAAATAGCAGTTCCTAAGGTTGCAATCTTAGCAGGCAATAACCGCTGTTTTTTGACAGCTTCAACATCTGATGTTACCGAATCATGGAGTAAAGGGTCTCCAAACGGCGTTGCATATGTATTACTATTTTCAGAATAATGCTTATCGTAAGTTTTTGCTGCAGCGTAGCTGATGCCACCAGCCACAAGCATTGATCCTACAAATAATGGACTATACGGAGGAACGTGTGTTGCGACGCCGATCAGAAGATCAGTTGCATGAGATGAATTAGCTTCAATATTTGACATATTTAGTTGACCATAACTTTCAATACCTATGTTAGCATAAAGATTATGATATGTCAATTATATGGTATTACTTATCGTGGTGAACCAAATGAGCTCGTACCGCCATGGCGGCTGGTTCTTTGCGAACTTCGCCGTCGCTAGGAGTTGGCTCCAAACGGGCTTTACCGAAGACAAACCCGAAGGTACTGCCCTTGCCCTCTTCGCTCTCGAAGATGATCGAACCATTTTGGCCGGCGATGACTTTCTTGGCCATGTACAGTCCGAGGCCAGTGCCGTCGGGGCGGGCTTTGCGGGCGTTGCCGGCGCGGTAGAACTTGGTGAACAAGTGATGCTGCTCGTCTTTGGCGACGCCGATACCATCGTCCTCAACGCGCAGTTCAATCGAATTTGGGCGATCAATCAACTTAACTTCAATGTGGCCGCCAGCCGGTGTGTAGTATATGGAATTATCAACGAAGTTCATGATGACCTGACGGGTCTTCGTTTCGTCTAACATGATTTCGGGAAACGAATCTGGCTTGTCGTAGCGCAATGTAAGTGATCGCGATGCAGCTGATTCTTCAAGTTGCTTGAGTTCTTGCTCAACCATATCAGCCAAGTTAACGGGCGATGCCTCAATAAGAAACTTACCAGTTTTAAGCCGAGAAACGTTCAGCAAATCAGCTATCAGGTAAACCATACGCTGCGAACTGAAGAACGCCTGCCCTAGCATCTCGCGTTGCATTGGTGTAATCTTACCAGCATCTTCCTCCAGAACCATACTCAAGTAGCCCTTGATGCTCGTCAACGGCGTGCGCATCTGGTGGCTGGCCATACTGATAAAATCGTCCTTAGTTTCATCGAGCGCCTTGAGTTTTTCGTTGCTGCGGCGGAGCTTGCGGGTCGATTCGTCTACTTTGGCTTGGAGCGTCTCGCTAAAGTTTTCGATTTCTTCGTATCTTAGAGCGTTTTGAATAGCAATTATTAGTTCTTTCGCAATAGTGTCTAGCACGCGAATATCCTGCCCATTGAACGGATTACCGCTTCTTTTTGAGCCGATGACAATATACCCAATGCCATCTTTTGTTAATTTAATGTCTGGACTGAGCCTAACGAGCACAGCAATGTTGTTACTCGATAGAGCATCTTTGAATTCACTATACTTTTCATCTAAATCATCGACAACAACAACACTCTTATGCATTAATACAGTCCAGTGATTTGCCAATTTCATATCGTCGGCTGGGAACTGTAACTTCTGTGTTCCAACTATTCTTGGGTTCATGTTCGGGCTTGACTGTAGTCCAATAGCACAATAACTAGCCTTTATATTTGTAGCAATAATCTCAGAACTTCTTTTAAGCATAAGATCAAGGTTCACCGTTGATACCAGCACTTTGTTCAGATCGTCAAAAAGCTTTTGCGGATCATATGCATCTTGATAAAAAATAGCACTAGTGACTTTATCAAACTTCTTCTTAAACTGTCCAAAAATAATGCTTACTATCCCCGTCGATACAGACAAAAATAACAAAGCGGGGAAACTTAGTTTCAAATTAAATAGTAAGTTTGCCGAACCGAAGACCAAGAGTCCAAATACGATAACAAGAAATACGAGTGAACTGGCATATCCTAATGTTCTAGCAACCACCAACCTGACGTCAAATAGTCGGTGGCGAACTATGGCGTATGCTACAAACAGTAAAAATATGGCAGTCGAAGGTGGGCCGATGGCTATATAACTATAATTACCAAATCCTGGTAGCAGTAGGTTAAAAAACACGCCTATCACACACGAGATTGCAAAGCCGGCAAAAAATATCCCTGCTTGCTGTTTGTTTACACTTTTTTTTGAGTTTCTGAATTTTGTGTATATAAGTAAATTTGCAACTACGAAGCATACTAATAAATAAGAGGAATAAACTAAGTATTGACTCGTATTTAGTACAACTTGCTTACCATAACTGCGCACCAGTATTTGGCTTGTCACAAAATGTTTGTCAAACAGTAAGAGCGAAACTAAAAGCAAGCCTGCTACAGTCAAAAATCTATTAATCCACCTATTCAATGGCGTGAAATACAAAAATTTCTGCGTGAATATTACGCACGAATAAACAAGTAGTAACGGCGCAAAATAGTAAAACTTAGCCCAAACTAAAGCCTTATCTAGATCAGTGGTCCTCAGAAATCCTAGAATTCCTATACTCCACGAAGCTATACTAACGCTAAAAGAAAAGAAAGCGACATTTTCTATTTTTTTATAGTCTCTAGCTAATACAGCGAGCCCAATGAGGAGACTTAAAACGGCAGCCAATACCAAAAATACAGTTGTGTATCCCACGATGAATTAACTGTAACATCTTTTAGGCTTATGCTGTAGGATCTTTACTATGCGTTGAGGGGTTTATCGATTACGCCAACCGTGTATACACGATCCTTAGGCAGATACAGTGTGGTTGATTTTGTAGGAATTCCAGCCTTACGAATAATTTGCATAAATTCTTTGGGACTACGCATCTCAACATATGGCCAGCTAACAACGCCCATTGTAAAGTCTGGGTTTGGTCGGTCACTACGCATTTGGCCAAATACTAAGCGTCCACCAGGAGACAAAATATCGTAAATTGAGCGTAAGAATTGAGCTGAATCAACGCTGAGGTTAGCGCCAGTGTATTCGAATATTCCCATAGCATCAATTAGCATGGGTCGCTGATTATTAGCGGTTAACTCGGCTTGAAGATCGGCCATTGCCTCCGGTTTAAAAATGTTAATGTCGCTCCGTTGAGTCATACTTCCACTAAATCCTATTTCTGCTGCCATCTTACGTGTTGCCTCTAGAGCTTTTTTGTCTAAATCAATTAACATCATATCCGGGCTTATCTCAGCCTTTAGTGCGGCCTTCATAGCAGGAAGAGCAGTTCCGCAGGCAACACTCATCCAACGGAAGTCTTTAGCGTCTGCTTCCCCAATATCCGGAGTTTTGTCTGCAATAAACTGTTTCACGACTTCAGCCATTACGGTAGCGCGACTACGTATACCTTTTGCATCGGTACATAACGAGAGCCACTTTTTAGTAACGTGATCTGAGATTGCAACCTCGCCATCTCTACCAGTAATAAAGTCGCTATGTGATGGGTCGGAAAGATCGGCTAGCGCCTCAGACGATGGTATTTTAGATCGCCACGCATTCAATCCTGGGTTCTTGAGCCGCTTATTAAAAAACAAATCTCTTGACGCTGGATCGCCCCATCCACGTTTCTTTTGAGGTTCACCATTTTCGTCAAAATACACCGTACCAGGCTTGCGCGACCACTTACCCGCAAGACGCCTTACCTGAGCGTAAGTATCTGCAACAGATTCTGCGGCAGAAATCTTGCCGCGCTCATAAGCACTATAAACCTCGATGTAAGGGTCAACGACTTTAACTTCATAAATGGCAGATGGAGATAATTGTTCATCTAGGTTAAACTTTTCGGGTTTAATATACATTACATCAGTAATTGCACCTAGCTTAAAACGCTCAACCGGAACATCATGAATTTCAGGATTATTGGTTGCTACTGACATTGATTGAATTTTCCTTTATTACGACAAAACGGCACAGACTATACCAGTGATGGTATTGTTTGTGCCGTTTAATACTTCTAATGTGCGTCAATGAGACTTAGTAAGACATTAACACATTAACTACTAATTAGCAATACTTAATTAATGCTTTATGTTGTACTTTATCCAGTGATCAAACGAAAATACTGTATCTTGTTTTTTGACCTCTAACATAATATCGTGCCCAGAATTAGGCACGGTCTTGAAACCAGATTTAATTGACCTCGCAGTCGCTTTTCGCGCTCCCACAATAAGAACGAGTCTTCTTTGGCAGCAATTAATAACGTCGGGGTATTTGAGTTCTTTATTGGTAGCCGTTTTAACAGACCAACCGCAAAAAGGTGAATAGATTCTCCTTGCATTTTCTCTACATATTGTTGGGCGAGTTCAAAATCCATTTGATCTGAAAAGAACAATTTGTATCTGTTTTTGTAGGCTATCCAAGGATACATATTAGCTCCGATTAATGATCGCAATGATAAAATCGGACGGGTAATATTAGCTTTTGGATGTTTTGTATCAGTTGATATACCGTACTACATACCGCTTAACAAATTGTTATAAGTTCACTATTCTTTTACAATATGACTGTGCCTAATCAAAGAATTGCCATTATCGAAGATAATTTATCAATACAACAGATGTATGTATTTAAACTTGGATTGTCTGGCTATAGCGTTAAGGCAGCTAACAATGGAGAAACGGGGCTCGAACTCATTAATACTTTTAGGCCGGATTTAATACTTTTAGACTTAAAAATGCCCGTCATGAACGGCGACGAAATGCTACAGCTTCTTCGCGCCACAGACTATGGGTCAGTAATAAAAGTAATCATCCTTACAAATCTTAGCCGTGATGAGGCACCTCGAAGGCTCCAGATGCTACACGTTGATAGGTATGTCGTTAAGGCTCACCACACACCAAAACAAGTGACTGATATTGTCGCTGAGGTATTAGGCCGAAATTAGTGGAGTTTGTTGTCCGCGCAGCATCGCATCCTGGACTAGTACACCGTCTGCAAGCGTAAGTTCGCGATCCCAATAATGTCGTCCAGCGTCATCGTGCGAAACCATCACAATTGAGGTACCACTATCAACGATTGTCCTGAGCATGCCCATCACTTCTTCTCTGCCTTCAGTTGCGAGCGCACCAGTTGGTTCATCAAGAAATGCGACTTTTGGTCTGCTGGCGAGCACACTCAGAAGTCCCGCGCGGGCAATTTGGCCACCCGAAAGTGTGCGAGCTTCTTTGTGCAGTACATCGCAAATGCCGAACGTAGATGCAAGATCTACGATATACTTTTTATCAAGTGGTTGACCGAGAGATTGTAAGATGCTGACAATGTTTGCGCCTACTGCGCGATCTAGATCAAGTTCAGTCTTCTGGAAGCCAATCCCTACATTTCGACGATACATATCATCGCGGCGGTGAGCGGTCATGGTATTAATATCCTGACCACAAATGTAGACTTTGCCGCTATAGGTAAGTTCGTCAGATTTGGGTTTAAGGATATTCTCCATAATTCTGAGTATCGTTGATTTTCCCGAAGCACTCTGCCCTCTTACGCCGACAAATTGACCTTGGGGAATTGCAAACGAAACGTTTTGGAGCACAGCTCTTCCAAGCAAATGCGCTTCACCTTCATAGTAATTTGCAGTAATATTTTCAATTTGCACGACATTTGATGATAAATCTGGTTGGATTGGAATGTGGCTCTCGCTGCGGCGCCTCATACGGTGATCCATTAGTTTGTATTCCTTGCTGTATCAATTATATTCTGTGGCTTAATAATACTCTTGATGGCCCCTATAATTGATCCACCAATTCCAACGGCGGCACCAACGCCGAGTTCTTTGAGGCCTACACCAGCCTGGAAGCCTGATTCAAGTGTATTTAGCACGACTGCAGTGGTTGGTACTGCGATCAGTGAGCCGAAAAACGTTGCAGCAATGCCATTTTTAAGTGCGCGCATAGCCTCTGTTCCACGGATCATGCCATCACTCATTTTTCGGGCTGACTTCTGTGCCCAATTCCGTCGGCTGCGCACCATGTTCTCGCGCATACTTGATCTCATGGCAACGACGCTGACTAAACCTGCAAATAATGAGAGTACACTAGTGATCGGCTTACTGTTTGAGACCCAGAAATTTTTGCTATTCTGAAGATATCTATCTTTTGTGATGACTGCTGCGACTTCGCCTCGCGTGTTTGCCTGGGCAAGAATTGCCTGGCCAACTTCAAGGGGAGCGTCAACAACAACTGCATGCACCGGTCCAAGTTCTGATTTTTTCATGCATTTCATAGCTGCTTCATCCTCAACTACACCAACACGGTTGCTGGCAGAAAACTTTTCGACGATTTGAGCTACTTGCGCATCAAAGCCACTGATCTTAAGCTCATCACCAACTTTCATACCTGCCGTAGAATCAACACCTACGGGAATCGGCTTTTTACCACAATCCCGTGCGTAGTTGAAACTAAGGTTAGAGGTTGGTGGCAAATTTGTTGCTAGCGCTAAGTTAGTTAATGTTTGGCCGTCTTTATCGATTGTACCTAGGTCGAGGTCGAGAATATGGGTTTTAACACCCATGGCGGTTGCGGTTTCCGTAATTCGTGAGCCAAGATCCTGAGTGATACGACTTTCGACCATTGGCATGGCTCCGTCGAATCCAGTTATAAGCGTATCGCCAGGCGTGAGGCTAGTGAGCGCAGCTTCGATTGGGCGCTGTGGACCTTCACTGACTTCGGTTCCAATAGAGGTTGAGAATGCTGCAAGGAATACTCCTGCCGAAGCGACAACTGGAATTCTTCCTGCGACAACTCGTTTAAGCACCGTTTGACCTAGTCGAACACTTGCGTGCTGGCTTGACTTCTTCTCGTTATTAAGTTCAGACGAAGACCAGTCTTCAATAGTTGCAAGTTTCCCTTTGTACCTACCGCCGAGCCTTGTGCCAGCACCGAGCTTTACTACCCCCTCGATGCATAGTGCAACTGGTAGCACTATACCACCCACAATTGCGAGTGAACCATCGACGCCACTTATAAAATCTTGTAGCGACTGGATGAAAGGCATAGCATTGTCAAATCTGAGATTATCACCCACACCGCTTACGACAGTACCGGTGATTCCCACGCTTGCAGCAACGAGAAGAGCACCCGTCGCGCGCTGTGTGTTACCGCCATCTTCATAAGAACGTAGTGTAGCTTCGGCTTGCCTACGATTTTCACTTTGCTGTTGAACCATATCAATAGCAGGCAGAACAGTTTCTGGGAGTGATCGAGACTCGGATTCCGATGACATGATAAAGATATTATAGCAATTTATTAGTAAATAGTCAATACAGTATGGTCTTACGCTTGTTTGAAAACGCAATATGAAGCACTTTTACAGATTGAATACAATAGACTTCACTGTAAATTTAACGTAGCTTCACAAACTTGTAGTTTCGCAATCCATTATATTCTTGCTAGTATTCAATACTTCTCGTAGGATTATAGATATGACAAAAATTGCAATTATTGAAGATGATATGACTATTAGCCAGATGTACCGATTCAAGTTTGAGGCGGAAGGTTTTGACGTTGAAAGTGCTGAGAACGGTAAGATTGGACTAGAATTGGTCGAAAACATGAAGCCGGATATCGTCTTGCTTGATCTTATGATGCCGGAGATGACGGGCGACGTCATGCTCGAAAAGATGCGTAGTACTAGCTGGGGCAAAGAAGTCAAGGTTATCATCCTAACGAATATGGGTGAGCAAGAAATTCCCGAATCTGTACGTAAACTTGGTGTGAGCGCAGTGATTCTAAAAGCTGACATGACACCACGGCAAGTGGCTGAGCTTGTTCGTAAACAGCTGGCATCGTAGGAGCCATATGGTCAATCCAGCGGAGCAATTTAGATTATTTGAACAACCGGGGGATGTCGAAGCGCTGTACGCAAACCGTGACGAACTTCTGCCTAGGTTAGACGACCAAACTCTCGCTGGCGTGAAAAGTTTTTTACGAAAAAATAATTTCAATATGATCGCTGGTAGTGTTTGCATAGATCCTGAAGCTACGGTTACTGAAGCCATTGAACTCGGTAGTAGTCGATTGTTACAAACACTTATAAACAACAGCATTTTAGGGCCCTACATTGATAGGAATGGCATACACTACCCGAGTGGCATTGGCTATTGGACAGCCGACACAGAGCAAGCTGCTAACTTAAAATGAATCTATGAAAATAGCGATTGCGGGGTTCGATACAGAAGGCGTATCTTCTTTCTCGTATTTTTCGACTTCGAAAAATACGCTAACTATTCTTGACCAAGATTCTGCGAAGCAAATTCCGGCTGGCGCGAACGCGATACTAGGCAAAGACTATCTGCAAGATCTTGGCCGGTTTGACCTGATCGTACGGACAGCCGGCTTGCCGCCGCGGACTATATTCGACGCTAATCCTAGTTTATCGCCCGATAAAATTACTTCGCAGATAAACGAGTTCTTTAGACTATCGCCGACGCGCAATATCATCGGCGTGACGGGAACAAAAGGTAAAGGTACTACCAGCACGCTGATTGCGAACATGCTGATTGCAGACGGGAAAGATGTGCATTTGGCTGGTAACATTGGCGTCCCAGCGCTCAGCTTGCTACCGAAACTGACAGTGGATTCTTGGATTATTCTGGAATTGTCGAGCTTCCAGCTTTCCGATATCAAACACTCGCCGAACATCGGCGTCTGCCTGATGGTGGTGCCGGAACATCTTAATTGGCATGACGATTTTTTAGATTATACGTCGGCCAAGGCGCAGATGTTTGCTCGGCAAACAGTGACCGATACGGCCATATATTTTGCCGAAAATAGTGCCAGTAAAGCGATTGCGACAAGTGGCCACGCTGCAGCTATTCCCTATTTTGCGGAGCCTGGTGCAACCGTTTCGGGCGATACAATTATGATCGATGGGCAAGAAATTTGCGAGATTAGTGAAATCAAACTTTTGGGTGCCCACAACTTGCAGAATGTCTGCGCAGCCGTCACTTGCGTGTGGCAAATTACACAGGACATACCAGCAATTCGATCGGTTTTAACGACGTTTAGTGGGCTCGAACATCGGCTGGAACACGTTGCCGAAATAGATAATATTCGCTACTACGACGATAGTTTCGGTACGACACCAGAGACGGCAATCGTTGCGATGCAAGCCTTTGCTGCCCCAAAAATACTGCTCCTCGGTGGGTCAGATAAAGGTGCCAGCTACGTGGATCTGGCAGCAGCGGTACAAAGTTCGAATGTTAAGCATGTTTTGCTACTGGGCGATCAGGCGAGCCGTATCCAGGCTGAACTTGAGGCTGTGGGCTACAATGATTTTGCGGCTGGTGGCGAATCGATGACCGAGATTGTGGCTAATGCCCAGCAGCTGGCTGCTTCCGGAGACGTCGTACTGCTTTCGACTGCCTGTGCTAGTTTTGGGATGTTTAAAGACTATAAAGACCGCGGTGACCAGTTCAAAGCAAGTGTTTTGGCACTTCGGCCCGCTACTGGTTCGGCCTACGGCGCAAACAGTTTTTAGGTTTGTAATTTTGAGATAACACGGTTTAGCTGACGGATAATTGCCTGCTCCGGTTGCAACACGACTGCTCGGCTACCAGCCAAACGTATTATTTGTTCTTCGATCCAATGGTAGTGTGTACAACCAAGTACAATGACGTCAGCGCCGACCTCTAAAACTGACGTTACGCGCCTGGCAATTTTTAGATCATCAATTTGGTTATGTTCGATCATGGACGACCAGTCACTGCAATCCGGTTCTAGCACTTGAACCGTGCTGGCGTACAGCTGTTTAAGTTCGCCGTAACGAGGGCTGGCCAGGGTTGCTGGTGTTGCGCAGACGGCAATGACACCGGATTTTGTAATTGCAGCGGCCGGTTTTACCATTGGCTCGATCGCTACAAATGGTATGGGGAAAGATTTGCGTAGATCGCCAATGAGCAGCGTCGAAACCGTATTGCAAGCAACCACGATGACCGCGCAATTTTCATCAATAAAAGACTGCATAATTGGTTTGATAAGCGCTAAAATATCGGATGCGCTGCGGCTGCCATACGGAACATGCTCGGCATCGTTCTTATAAACAACTTCTATTTCGGGATAGGCCCGTTCAATTGCGTTCGCTACCGATAGGCCACCGACACCAGAATCGAAAACACCAATTATTATGGTTATTCCTGAACACGGGCACGAGCAGCGCGGATAACGTTATCAAACAAAGCACAGACTGTCAGCGGCCCGACGCCACCTTTGACGGGCGTCAATGTCAAGTCATTGCGCTCAAACACATCTGGCGCAACGTCACCGACCGTTTTACCGTCTTCGCTGGCGACACCAGCATCAACCACCACGGCGCCTTGCTTAAGCATGTCGGCATAAATAATCGCTGGGCTGCCGGTGGCAGTAATAATGATGTCAGCCTCTAGCGTTTCGGCTCTAAGGTCGACCGTATCACGATCGGCGACGTGGACATCGATGTTGGATGCCAGCAGCATTTTTTCAAGCGGCGCACCGACTAATTTACCTCTACCGACTAGTAGAATTCGCTTACTCTTAAGATCGACATTGTAGCCGGCTAATAGCCACATGATAGCCATCGGCGTCGCCGGATCGTAGTTCGCCTTGCTACCGAGCGCGTCAACGTCTTTTTCTGGCGCCACAAGATTAACCAGCATGTCAGTCTCGCTTGGATCGGCTAACGGCAGCTGTATGATGATGCCGTGCACACCTGCGTCGCCGTTCAGTCGTTTGATGCGGGCCGGCGCATCGGCTTGGTCGACCCGGTGGACTTCTACTTCGACACCCAATTCTAGGCCGTACCGTTGCTTGAGCCGCATGTACAAATCGATGATCGGGTTTTCCACGGTCACGATAATCGACAGTTTGGGTAAAATGTCGTGCGCCTGGCGTAAAGCGCGCACCTGCGCACCTTGACGCTCTTGAATATATTCTGCCAGTTCTTTGCCGTTTAGTACTTTCATAATGGCTAAGTATACCATTCGTATGCCTAGTTGTATTTTTAAGCTATTATGGCTAAGATAAACATAAGCTCTTTTAAATAATTATAAATAAGGAAAAATACGCGTCAAAACAGTCCTGTCAAAGTTTTTTTGCTCACATTCGTTACTTTTGGAATCTACGGAATCGTATGGTTAGTCAAAACTAAGAATGATTTAAACAAGCTTGGCGCCAACATACCAACTGCGTGGTTACTTATAGTGCCGTTCGTAAATTTATACTGGTTTTGGAAGTATTCTGAGGGAGTCGAACTCGTAACGAATGGTAAAATATCATCCGTCTTAGCTTTTGTTATGTTAACGCTGCCCAGTATTTTAGTCTACCCAATCATGTTCGTAACAAGTGGTAAGAGTTCAGCTATCTTTTATACGATCCTACCAAATCTGCTCGTCATTTCGACCTACGCAATCTTACAATCCAGATTCAATAAAATTGGCGACACGGCCACATACGGTGGCGGAAATACGCGGGAATCACCCTTCCCTACAACTTTGCCTATTTCGCAACCAACTATCGTTGGCCCAACACCCGACGGAACATTTGGTAATCCAGTAGTTGTCACTTCTCCGAACGATAACCCACAAGTTGCAGCACCGTTCCAGTCACCACAGAATGCAATAACGTTTCAACCGCAACAACCACAAGTTGTGATGCCTACCCCAATTTACAGTGACTCCAATAGCCCCAAAATTCAAGGCTAATCATGCTGACTAAGCCGAGTAATAGTAGTCTATTATTTTTGAGTCTTGTTACTCTTGGAACCTACTTTTTTTACTAGTGCCTCAAAAGCGCCGCTGCAGTTAACCAGCCGGCAGGTCAACGCTAAACGCCGAATAATGTCTATCTTTTATTGCCTGGTCTAACTTACTGGTTGATATGGAATTATACCCAAGCATTAGAATCGACTCCATACGGACGTATATAGGCAATCGACATATCCTAATTTCTATTTTTGCGGCCAATCTTTGGTCAACTATGTTTTTCACTCTGCGTAATGGCAATTATTGCTCATTTATTATCTGTATTACTTTATTTGCGTTGTCGACAATCATTGGATCAGTGCTGTTTTGCATAGTAACGCAGCATAAAATCGATATCGCACTGGCTGCCGGCAATATAGATACCTAACAACACTTGATAAAACAGAGGTAATTTGCTAAAGTTTTGTAGTTGCAACCATGCTGTAACGCAAGGGCCAGTAGCTCAGCTGGTTAGAGCACCTGCCTCTTAAGTAGGGTGTCGAGGGTTCGAGTCCCTCCTGGCCCTCCATAGAAAAAGTACTGTCAAAAGGCAGTTTTTTTTCTATCATTAATCAATTGCTATACTGATTGCAACATTGCGCTAAGGAATTACTATGGACTTTCTGAATATATTAGCGAGGGCTGGTGGCGGTGGCTCAGGTGGTGGGGGCGC
>JACMPL010000008.1 GCA_014377525.1 Candidatus Saccharimonadota bacterium | reverse complement strand
TAATATGATTTGCAACGTGTGCCCCCATTTCGATAGCCGCATGTGCGGTGCCACTAAATTCTACCGCTGCAGAATCCCCAATAATGTACATTGAATCATAAATCGTCATCAACTCGTTGTTAACAATTGCTCTACCTTTGCGATCTACCTCAAAAAGGTCCGTGCGTTGCCTAAAGTAACTGTTGGCGCTACTGCCGGCAGTCCAAATTAGCATATCAAATTGGAGAGGTTCGCTATTTGCGGTATGGAGCAATTGCTTACTAGCACGGATTACTTTTTGGTTACAACTGATGGCTACCTTATTACCCAATGATTCAGCGACTAATTGCGCAAAGTTTGTTCCGAGCGCGCTTAAAATTTGCGGCTGGGCTTCGACGAGGCTTACCTCAACTCGACTGTCACCTGCAACGAGTTGAAATAGATACGGAATGGACGCGGCTACTTCGATACCAGTAGGACCCCCGCCTACTATAATAACGCGAGCCGGAGCTTCTTTGTGAAAACTTTTAATCGCAAGTTGAGTGAGCGCTCTTCTAAGTTCTAGCGCATCTGCTAGCGAATAAAGTGTTTTAGAAAACTCTCTCATACCAGGTATGCCAAAATATTCTGGTTCATAACCGAGCGCAAGCGTGACGCTATCATATCGTATCCCATTACCGCTGAGGAGTTTTATCCGTTTGGCTACTGGATCGATATCGACCATAAAATCTTGAAGATGTTCAATGTTTGTATCTCTGAATATGTCACGATAAGGTATGACTGTTTCTAAAGGCGAATGACCGTTGGCACTGCGATATAGCGAACCGTGATATTCAAAGTTAGATTGTGGGCTGATCACAAGTACGGAAATATCATTTCTATTTGCAAGCAAGCGAGCGGCTCGCAATCCACCAAAGCCGCCTCCAACGATTACGTGCTTGTGCATCTTAGACATATTATTAGTATAAAGCTTATGATTGAAATATAATAGAAAGTAACATGCTTAGTAATCTGATTAAAGGCGAAATTCACAGTTCGGCTGCTGCCCGCGAAGCTTACTCTACGGACGCCAGTATTTTTCAGGTTTATCCGCTGGCTATTGCTGTCCCACAGGACGTTGACGATCTATCAAAAATAATCCACTATGCCACGACCGCTAATAAACACGGCGGCAACATAACCATTGCACCACGCAATGGCGGTACGTGTATGTCTGGAGGTCCGTTGACTGAAGGTATCGTTATTGACACTTCACGGTACTTGAACCGTATCGGCGAGATTGACACTTTCCACAAAACTATTGTCGTTCAATCGGGTGTTATGCACCGCGACGTAGAAAAGCTAGCCAGCGCGCAGGGCTTAATCTTCGCTCCGTATACATCCTCCAAAGATCTTTGTGGTATTGGCGGTATGATTGGCAATAACGCATCTGGTGAACTTTCATTGGTCTACGGACCAACCAGTAACAATGTGGCTAGTCTCAAGGTGTTATTATCGGACGGTAAAGAGTACGATTTTAACCCCCTTACTCGCAAGCAATTGAAGCAGAAGCTGGAGCTGATGAACTATGAGGGCGATATCTACCGCCAAATGATTGCTCTGCTCAAGGATAATCGGCAGCTTATCAAAAGCCATCACCCCAGGGTAACGAAAAACGCCGCTGGCTACGCGCTTTGGGAATTGTGGGATCAGCATGAGCAAGTATTTAATCTCGGACGGTTATTTATCGGCGCTCAAGCGACGCTGGGAATCGTAACTGAATCGACACTCAAGCTGGTTGACAAGGCTCCTCACGAGCAAATGATTGTCTGCACTATTGATAGTATCAATCAATTGACCGATATTGTTCGCACCATCGTCCATCATGGGGCCAGTATCTGTGAAACCTTCGATCATCACACGTACGAACTGGCCCGGCAACAATATCCTTCCGATGCCGAAAATGCTCACTTCGCTAATGGTAAACACATGGTAGTATATGGCATTTTTGAGGGAGATACTAAAGAACAGGCCGAGATTCTAGCTGGTCAAGCCAAGAATGTTATCGAACAGAGCTTGCAAGCTTCTGTTTACTGGGTTGAGTCACCGGAAATTAAAAGCAGCTACCAGGCTATTCGCCGTTACAGCTATAAGATGCTCAAGGACATGAACTCCGACACCAAAAAAGCTATGCCGTTTATAGAGGACACAATTGTGCCACTCGAGCATTACGGAGAGTTTGTATCGGCGTTGGAGGCGATCTTGGAAGATTACGACATGACGTATACGTATGCCGGACATATTGGAGAGGGCAGCATTCGACTAATACCGCTCGTCAATCGTCTGCCAAAAACTGCCGATGCAATCATGGAACTCGAAGGCCGGGTTAATGACTTGGTCCTGGCTTTTCGCGGTTCCATCAGCGTTGACCACAACGATGGCATCATCCGTACGCCCTTTTTGGAGCAACAATACGGAAGTGACATGATTAGTTTATTTCATGAAGTAAAAAATATATTTGATCCTTACGATATCTTTAACCACGGCAAAAAAGTCAACGGCACAATAGAATTTGCACGTTCGCATATTAATTTGTAGCTTTTTATAGTCACCGCGAATTTATAGTAAATTATGTACTTCGTTCAAAGGGGTACGCATTCCGATGGACAAGCCTAGTTATTGTTACGTACCGCCGTTGTTGGAAACGCTGTACCGGTAGGTGTTAATGTCTTTGTTCGCTTAGTAAATCTGTGAAATTGCTGAACAGCGTGCTATTAACTTCCTTTCGGTACCAGACCCGTATGCTCAGCCAAGCATAAGCACAATGGAAGACTTCGAAAGAGGTCTTTTTATTTTTCCAAGTGTTTATAACTCTCGCGAGCAATACTTTACAGCGTTTCACGGTTGAGTCACTATCGTTTAATGCATTTCGATCGAGTATTTCAAATGACCTTGCTGACGAACCGTCTGGAAACTGCCGCCATGACAAGTCAATATGATACAGACTCCCATTAACTCGCAAGCCATTCCAAAAATGAGTTTCGATTTCTTTACCGTTCCAGACCTTGCCCTTAATGATTTCTGTTTCAGGGAAAAGTGCTGTACAACACGTGATGTGGGATAGCATTGTCCCAGAGCAGGATTGCCTTCTTGCTTCACTGCCAGATAAGACGTTTTTTCATCCCAGGAAGCCTCAAGCGCTTCACGAATCTTTAACATGTCAGCTTTCATGAAGCTATTATCTCATAATTTTATGTAGTTATTTGTGAGCAGCTTGGTTCTAACAACGTCTACGATACTCAGCCAAGATGACTGTGCTTAAATAACGGTTTATCATCATTTCTGTTTTGTTATAAAATCGCTATGAATAATAAAAAAATAAACCGCTCATAATCTTACTTGCCATTGATATTTTAGCCATACTTTCAATGTATGCTTTCGGTGCCTACAGAGATTTATCCGAAGCCTGCACTGGCTTCGCCACTGAAAGCTCATCCTGTGCTGAAGATTATTTTTATAACTATCTACTCTTAGCTTATGCAGTTGGATTTTTATTGATATCATTCCTAGTGCAAAACTGGGACCCGTTTAGTTCTAAAGAGAAAAAACCTAAAAAGAAGTAAATTAGTAAATTATCCTTGCAACAGAATAATCGCGTTCCTCCTGAAACATGTCCACTACCCCCAGCCATATAACAAAATCCAGGAGAAATATACTCGAATCCAATTCGACTCCTCTTTTTGGGACTATTCTGGTTGGTTTGGTTAAAATTATTAGGTCGTCTAGCTTGGACGCTTACCTCATCCGTAGATAAGATGATTCTGTCAGTTTCAAAACACGGAATCGGTGACGCATATCCGTAAACATACATTCAGTAACCAATTCACTTCCTATTTCAGCAAAAAATTAAAAAAACGCCTCTACTAAAGCAGAGGAACGGTTACGGAAGAATTTCTAATAGTGAGTGCAGGTATCCGGAGAGGTAAAGTTTTCAAGGACCAAAGTCCAAGAATACAAAACCCCTCCGGATACCAAGGAACCAAGGTTCCAGTATCAGCACCCCCTGACCGACGGAGACGACCAGTTGCCATCCCGGTAGCCAGCCCAGCTGCCGAGCAGCCCCAGCCGGCGGTCGTCGACCCACCGGTTGAGGTACGGAACGCGCGACCAGCTCCCGTCGTACTTGAGCTGGTAGCCCGTGAGGTTCGGAGCCGAAGCACCGTTGAACCACGCGAGTGACCACTCAGGGAACTGGATCAGCGCCGAGAAGACCTCGCTGGCAGCAGTGTCGGCCTGACCCCAGAAGGAGTCCGGACGAGCGCCTCGGCCACGTTCGGGGTCGAAAGCCAACCAGACGGGCTGCGTGAACTCACGCTTGTTAGGCGAGAGACGCAGGTTCCGCTTGTCATCCTTGACGCCCTCCAAGCGATACTTGGTGTAGCTCACCCCATCTTTCTGGGGGGCATCGACCTTGTCCCAGAGGGAGTCGAAGCTGTCCGGCACGTGGAGAAGCAGTACCTCGGACTTCGTCCGGGGCGTGAACTCTTTGGGCAGGCCCTGGGGCAGAACGGCGTTCGGCCAGAGCTGACGCACACGCGCGAGCTGCTGCTTAGGGGTACGCCACCAGGTAGGCAGGTTCCAGTTGGCACCAACGGGCAACTTGCCCTCGATGATGTCCTGGAGCGCCCGCTTGACTACAAGGGGGTCGAGCGAGCCGTTGCCGACACGCTTGATGATCTCGTTGTGCTGGCTGGTGATACCGGCCAACTGCTCGATGGTGGTCACGTGAGACCCTC
>JACMPL010000007.1 GCA_014377525.1 Candidatus Saccharimonadota bacterium | reverse complement strand
CGTAATTTGTCGTTATTTTTTGGTAAATCTGTAACGGACATTAATAAATCCTTTGATGATTATTGAATGCTACACTCCAATGATACCACTTAATGTAATCTGATAAATTACCGGGTAAACAACATGATAGCTTGTAGGTCAATGCTCTAATGCAGTTACGAGCCTATGATAGTATAGTAGTAACGCTTATGACTGCAGAATCAAACGATACTAGCCGTTTATCACCAATACTACCGTTAACAGCGCCCAGTAAAATCCCTGATGTCTTGCAGATTATGGTGCAGTTAGATAGTGAATTAGAACCGGCCGGGCTAGCGCATGTCCGGCCGTTCAACTCAATATACCGTGATCTAACTGAAGAGGTTGGACATGGCATAAATTCTGGTAGGTTTTCGCAACCACACACGGTTGAACGGACAGTTGGAATATTTGCTCTCAAATACTTAGATGAACTAGGTCGCTACGCTAAAGGAAATCGTGCCGAAGTTTCCAAATCTTGGAGCAAGCTATTTTATGATCCGGCCATCGCTAGCGCACCAGAAGGCGTTCAATTCTTGCTTGGTATGTTCGCACACATTAAGCTTGATTTACCACAAGCGCTCTGTACTTCTGAAGTTACTGACGACTACTATAGCGATTATCGAGAAATCGTCGGTGATATGATCGATGCAACAGCCCATAAATTAGCACCTCAGTACGTACCTGGGCCAAGATTTATATCTAAGAAAATAACTAGTTACGCAGTACGCGGTATTGCTAACTGGCGCGAAAAAGCTTGGACTAACGGCTTAATGCTGCAAAATGCCAATGCAGATGGTGATGAAGCCAAGTCTAATAAGATAGTCGACCTACTGGACGTAAATACGGCCCGCAGGAGCGGAGCCATGTTAAAAGTTGGTGGACTGGCTATCCACACTATCGATCGTCTAATGCTGTCGGCTGCTTAACATCAGCCTTATTAAATATTTTTTTGTAACGATCATGCGAATACTTCTTATAATTAGTTGTCACACGTAGCGCAGTTACTGCTTTGTCGCCTTCGATGCTATGTTTTTGAAGGACTCGCGCTCGAACAACTTTTCTAATATCTGCCACCCGCTTACCATTGATTTTCCTCGTCTCGGCAAAGTTAAGCATAGGACTAGCACTTTGTAAGATAGTTTCAACGTTTTTACCGCGGGTTTCCGGTAGCCAAAAATGTACGTAGTGAGCACCCGTGTCGCGGTCTCGAAAATTCTTGGTTGGGTCATACATTCTAAACGCCGGGTTCAAGGGATTAGTGATTCCGGCTTGCATCTGCCACTGCCAATGGTTAATTGCAATATCGCCATCGACCAAGCAATTCATAAAATGCTGAGCCCCGTAGTGCCAGCTGATGCCGCAATTAATTGTTAGGAAGGTCGCTGCCATTGCTCGCATACGAAAATTTATAAATCCATCTTGTTGAAGCTGTCGCATCGAAGCATCAAGCAGCGGGAAACCAGTTGTACCAGATTTCCAGCGCTCAAAATATTCTTGTTGCAGAGGCTGGAGCGGCTCTTGATTGTACACTACATCAAATTCCGGAAATCGGTTTTGCCACATTAGTTCCGGATGGAACCATAGTCGCTGCGTAAAGCTATCTCGCCAACGAATTCTGTCGAGATAGGCGGCGATCGAGAAACCAAGTTTGGGATTAACTGACTCCACTTTACGCATGTGTTTGGTTGCTGATTGGTAAATTGTTCGTGTCGATAAAGTGCCGAAAGTAATGTGCGGCCCGAGCAATGAAGTCGCGCCATTTTGGGCCAGAAATGGGCGAGATATCTTCCAGTGATACCCATCAACCCGCGACTTAAGAAAGTTGTAAAGTGCCAGACGTCCACTATCTTCGCCGCCGCGGAACATTTGTTGCCGAGGCTTTGGAATGGTCAAACTCATTGTACTTGCGATATCGTGTGGATCAATTGTCGGCATAGTACCAATAATTTTTAACGTCTCCTGTGATGAATTTATATCGCTAGGAACTTCGAATTTAGGAGCTTGTTGGAAGGTGTAATAGCGCTTCCGCCAAGAGTCCATCTCAGCCTCTTTATGGAGCAAGAAAAAACTATAACATTCGTGTACGGTAATTGCGTTAGCCGTACAAAACGACTTTACAGCATTATCCCTGTCTCGCCCGTAGGCTACCTGTACATCGTGGCTGAAATAGAGTTCTGGATTGAGATTATTCGCTTTCATGATACGAAGCAGGTTAGTGACTGCCTCCACGCTACTACCTTTTAGCAATACTAGCCGACTACCCTGCGCGGCTAATAAGTCGTGCAGTGCTGTTAATGCTTCAAATAAGAACTCAACACGTAGCCAGCCAGTTTCTGGTTGGCTATAAAACCACGGATCAATCGTGAATATAAATAGACAGTCAGAATGATTTTTTGTTGCAGTTGCAACTGCCTCGTTATCGTGCAACCGCAAATCTCTCCGAAACCAAATAACTGCAGTGCTCATTAGTTGTAACTATCGCAAATTATAAGACAAAAACCGAGCGATTATTTTACTCCAGTGCCTGTGAATATTCATTTTCACAGGTCGGCTATACGGGAGTCTCATGAAATCATTCAACATTTACCATCAACGCCGTACACTCAGATTTCATAAGATAATAAGCTATTAGCTATATCTACGTACGTTTTTACCTAGGCAATTGGATTTACACTCGAAACTGCTATTACCGCTACATTATGTTAGCAGAAGTACGCTAGGGTCAGCCGGCACAATGTGCTGCTCGGGCTATGATCAAATGCCTAATATAACGCTATCGACTTGATGTTATTTAGCAACTATCGTTGAATTAGTAGCAATATTTTGAGCTAATAATTTCAAGTCAACGGCTGTCTGTACTGGAACTTCATCGGCATACTGAATCCGAACAGTACCAATATACACTGCGCTGACTCCAACTTTAATCATACAGACATACACTCCTAATGAAGATGTTTTCTTAGGGGTTATCGCAGTTGCGGTAACATAATTACAATTACCATGTGCTATTTTTCCATCCGATGTTTTGGCGGTAATAGTACCTGCAGGAGTATTCTTAGCATTTTTAAGGCCACCGATTGGTTCAAAGCTTTTATTGAGACCAGCGATTTGATTATCGGCTGCTTTTGAACTGAGCGCGGAACTATCTACGTTTTTTTTACCACTGGCGAATTCGTATAGCCCCACAGACGCAACTTCGTATGGATTAACGCTATTCAGGTCAGTGGAACCACGCGTAAAAGCTGCGATCGCAGTAACATTGCTAAAATAACTCGCCAAACTATTAGTACTAGCCGATATGGCATTCTTACTAGATTTAACTTTGCTATCAGTAAAGCCTACTTTTGTAAGGTAGTCATTGATCGAAGTATAATCGATCGCAACTGATGTTACTGACTTGAAATTATCAGTTGCGGTAGTAGTTCTGTTGGTAGTAGTCTTGGTATTGGGGTCTATTTTACCAATATTCATCGCTACGATGAATCCTCCAACAATGAGTAACAGCGCTAAAATACTGCCAATTATAATAACTAATTTTTTGTTCATACAAGACCTCTGGTTGAATTAGTAGGGATCGTACCTGACGAAATTATTCTATCATGCCCATTCTGCTTTAAAGAATCATACACCTCTCAGAAATTAGTCACAGCGAACAAATCGGCGTATTTCAGTAATGAGACGAGTTCAATAAAATGTGCAAACCAATTAAATTGAGTGCATCAAAATAGATGGATCGATGATTGTAAAAAAAATCTTATTGAGATCGTTTGCTCGTAACTTAACTGCTGCACTTCTGGTAATTGTAGTACTGACTGGCTTGTTTGTTACTTCGATTTGGCTGCTTCTCGCTTGGCTACCCTAACGGCCCGTTTAAAGTTACGCTCAGCATCGGGATCGGCGTGACGGACAAGTGGTTTATGCACAAGCACCGGTACCTTATTTTTTTCGTCGATTGCCTGAAGGGCACTTACGAAAAAGTCCTCAATTAACCACTCCCGACCTGGAGGTGTTTGACCGATCACTTCAATATGCCATAGCTCATCACCCCAAGCCTCTGATTGAGTTATAGTCAGTGGCCGCGCTAGCATAAGGGGTCCAGTCGGGATAGCCTGGAGGATTGTGTTAACAAGCTTAGTGCCCATGGTTTCGTTAGTTACAAATATATCGACAGCAATTGTCCGCAGGCCGCGAGGTGTAACTTTAACGGCGTGGATATATTGGTTATGCAGCCAAATTACTTCACCGTTAAGACTGCGTAATTTCGTTGAGCGTAACGTTGCCCGTTCAACGACACCACCAACATCGATAAATGGTTCAATCCGGACATGATCCCCAACATTAAACCATTGTTCTGCAATCATGGTCGCGCCAGCTGTAATATCACGCAAAATTGAGCCGACTGTTGCTCCTGCTAGCACTATAAACATGGCGCTAGCTCCAATAGCAGCAACTGAACTATTTCCTACGGGACGCATCAAACGATACACACCATAAAGAATAAAGAATACAAACAGTCCTCTTACCAATGCGACAATGACGCCCAAATAGGTTTCAACTCGCCGTAATTTCAATTGACGCTCTTCGTTGGAGGTATTGTCGGCTGAAACGGCTATTTTTTGAGCGACCTTAATGATAGCTTTGGCGAGTAATTCACTAGCGAAATAAGCCACGACGGCGCTAATAACCAGTACTATACTGAGTCGTAAAAAATTCGGCTCAAACAAGTAATGCCGAAGCTGGTTCCAAAGATGTGAGACATTTATATCCATCGACACAATTGTAAAGACAATACAACTATCAGTAAACCCTCTACGTTCAACTTTTACCTAAATGGTTAAGTAACTTAATACGTTGTAGAAAATGCTTGCATAGCATCCTGCTTATGATAGTATTAAGGAGTTATAGCGGTTGTGCTTTTTAAATTAACAAAAAATTACCGTTACACGAAAATCAACATTAGTGAGAGACAAAAGAGGGTGATGAAAGTATTAATGCTCGGTTGGGAGTTACCTCCCCACAACAGCGGCGGATTGGGAACGGCTTGTTACCAGCTCTGTAAATCCCTCTCTAAAAAAGATCTCGATATTGATTTCGTTCTACCCTACAAAGCCGATCATGGCATCGACTTCATGCGTATATCGGCCGCCCACCCGCAAGGCGTCACTGAAGTTATCAGATCGGGCATTGCCTACGATAGCTACAAATATATTTTGGCCGACGGCACTGAAGAATATCTAGACATTTACGCCCAGCAGGAGCTATATGAGCACGCTGTCGCACGTATTGTCGACGAAAAAGAGTTTGATATTGTACACGCCCATGATTGGCTGACTTTCCGGGCTGCACTACGCGTCAAAGAAAAGCGCGGCTGCCCAATTATCTTACATGTTCACTCAATCGAATCCGACCGGGCTGGCAATAGCCAAGGCAACCCACTCGTTCACGAAATCGAGGATGTATCAATGCATCTGGCCGATCGTATTATTGCCGTAAGTGCGCACACCAAGCGCAGTATCATGCGCGATTACGATATTCCAGCCGATAAGATCGAGGTGATTCATAATAGTATCGACCGTGATCACCTAGAACCACTGGAAGCCGACAATGCATACCGCTACTTAGATGCAATGAAAAATCTTGGCTACCGCGTAGTTGTAAACGTCGGTCGTTTGACCGTGCAAAAAGGCTTACCAAACTTGCTATACGCTGCCAAAGAAGTCATTGAGCGCTGTCCAAAAACATTTTTCTTGATTGTTGGGAGCGGCGAGCAGTACTACGAGCTTCTGACGCTCGCCGCCGAACTGGGAATTGGCCAAAATGTATTGTTTACCGACTTCCAACGCGGTAAACGCTTGCGTGACGCCTTTGCAATCGGTGATTTGTTCGTAATGCCATCCGTATCTGAGCCATTTGGTTTGACACCGTTAGAGGCGATCGGCTACGGTACACCTTCGTTAGTTAGTCACCAATCCGGTGTCAGCGAGGTTATAAAAAACTTTTTGAAGGTTGATTTCTGGGATATACATGAGATGGCAAACCAGATCACCGCTGTTATAGCCAACGATGAATTACGTGATGAACTACTAAAAAATGCTTTGGCCGAATATCAACACTTGTCGTGGGACGACGCAAGCAATAGAATTATGAATGTATACAACCGTCACCTTTCAGGAGTTAACCCGTGAGCAAAGCAATCGTGCTATATCTGCATGTCCATCAACCCTACCGTATACGCCACTACACTATGTTCGACACCGCTACGAAGCACGATTATTTCGATGCCCAGTACGAGGACCAGGAAAGTAATGAACGTATCTTGCATAAAGTTGCTGAAAAATCATACATTCCAACAAATGCCAGGTTACTCGAGTTACTAGAGCGTCATCCAGAATTCAAAATAAGCCTGTCGATTACTGGGACGGTTATCGAACAGTTAGAGCGCTGGTCGCCACAAGCACTGCAGTCATTCAAAGATCTCTGTGCCACTGGTCAGGTTGAGATTGTTGCCGAAACCTATCATCATAGTCTGGCCTTCTTTTATTCTCGGGCCGAATTCGAAATGCAGGTCAATATGCACAAGCATAAGATTCAGCAAGTTTTCGGCCAGACACCGCAAGTTTTCCGAAATACTGAACTTTGCTATAACAACGACGTCGCCTACTGGGCTGATAAAGCTGGCTATAAGGGCGTTCTAGCCGAAGGTTGGGATCCAATCCTCAATTGGCGCAGTCCGAACTACGTGTACCGCCCAAGTTATACCAATCAAATTCGCCTGCTCATGAAAAACTACAAGCTCAGCGACGACATAGCATTCCGCTTCGGCAACCAAGAATGGTCAGAATGGCCGTTAACGGCTGACAAGTTTGCGGGCTGGCTCAACCAAGAACCAAATGCAACCAACTTTAACCTATTCATGGATTACGAAACCTTCGGCGAACACCAATGGGAAGAATCCGGTATTTTTGGGTTCCTAAGCCACTTGCCGGGCGACTGGCTTAAGACTGAAGGCAATACGTTTATGACCGTCAGCGAAGTCATTGATGCTAACGAACCCGTCGATGTGGTTGATGTGCCTGAGACTATTACCTGGGCGGATACCGAACGTGATTTGAGCGCCTGGCTCGGTAACGGGCTCCAGACATCCTCGATCGGAGCTCTGTATGGGCTGCAAGATGATATTATCAAAACCGGTGACTTCAACTTAATAGAGGATTGGCGTCGCTTGCAAACCAGCGACCATTTTTACTACATGTGTACGAAGTACTTTAACGACGGTGATATTCACGCCTACTTTAGTCCGTACAAGACACCGTACGAAGCGTATATTAATTTTATGAATGCCTATCACGATCTGAAATTCCGATTGAGTGAAAAAGGTGTGGCCGTTTAACCGAAACAGTATGAATAAGGTGGGAAAATAACATGGGACGACCAGTAGTATTAAGTAACGGACAATTATTTGTCGGACTCGATGAGAGTGGCCTGGTCCACGATTTTTATTATCCGTATGTTGGACTCGAAAATTTAACCAATGCTCGCAGCAGCCAGCATAAAATCGGCGTCTGGGTTGACGGCCAGTTCAGCTGGACCAACGACGGCAGCTGGCACACTAGCGTCAACTTCGAAGATGATGCGCTTATCAGCAACATCTCGCTGCACTCGCCCGGTCTGTCAATTAGCCTGCATCTCCAAGACTATATCGATCAAGAACACGATTCACTTGTTCGGCACATTACGATTACTAACGACTCACACGAAGAGCGCGACGTCCGTTTGTTTATGCACCAGGTTTTTGAAATTTCGCGTAACGGTCGCGCCGACACCGCACTCTATGTACCGGATGACCATTATGTGCTTGATTACAAAGGCCGTTACAGTCTGTTGATTGCCGGTAAATTTGCCGACGGTGGTGACTTTGACCAATACGCTGTCGGTAACTTTAGAATTGAAGGCAAAGCTGGAACCTACCTTGACGCTGAAGACGGTGAACTGTCCGATAACCCCGTTGAACACGGCGGCGTCGACAGCGTCATCCGTTTCCAGCGGCGGATTGCTGCCGGAGAATCAACCGTTATTGATTATTGGATCGTAGCCGCCTCCAGCCAAAATGATGCTCAGACCGTGCACAATATGTATAAGGGCGAAGACATGCAACAACGCCTCGACAGCGTTCGAACATCGTGGCGAAATTGGCTCGAAGAGGGCGACGTTACCTTACCCGTTGATCACAAACGGAGTTTGCAGCACAGCCTACTAATTGTCAAAGCTCACTGCGACGACCGCGGCTCAGTACTCGCCAGCGGCGATTCCAGCATTTTTAACTACGGCCGTGACTACTATTGTTACTGCTGGCCACGCGATGCCTGCTACGCGCTCTGGCCGCTGATCCGGCTTGGCCACTACACCGAAGCCAAACGTTTCTTTAGCTTTGCCCGCGACACTATGCACAAAGATGGATACCTGATGCACAAGTATCAGCCCGACCGAGCCATCGGCAGTACCTGGCATCCGCTCGTCCATGGCCGCCGCAAAGAACTTGCCATCCAGGAAGACGAAACCGCCTGCGTAGTATTCATGATCAATGAATATTACGAGGCCAGCCAAGACCGGATGTTAGTCGACGATATGTATCACACTTTTGTCGTCCCAGCCGCAAACTTTATGCTACGGTTCATTGACGATCAAACCGGATTGCCGCACGCTAGCTATGACCTATGGGAAGAAAAATTCCTGACTACGACATATACCGTCACTACT
>JACMPL010000002.1 GCA_014377525.1 Candidatus Saccharimonadota bacterium | reverse complement strand
TATATTATTATAACAAATATATGTGTTAATGTCAACAATTACGTAATTACGCACCCCCCTCGCAACGCACATAGATCGACTGATTTACGCCGTAAATTACTTAATCTAGATAGGAGGACAGTCGGTATAAGCTATTCTGGCGGCCTAATTGTTCCAGCCAAACCAGTATTGCGAGTCAAGGAAACTGTTTCTGGAATCGCACCTGAAGCTCCTGATGTCGGCGCTGTAAGCGTTCAAACTGAGATACGAAGCAAGATTGACGCCGCGCACAATGCACCAACGCCGACAGCATCAACTGGTCTAACTTAAACAAGCGTTAGTTCTGTCCCAGCCAACGTCGCACTATCGGCCGATAGTGCTATGAATAGCGTAAATAGCGTTGCTGGGCAGGCAAACGCATGTCAACAAATGGTTCATGATTAGAAAATATTTTAACTGCCCAGAGATCATGGTCATGAGTGGCTCATGGAAAACTAGCTATTATCAAAAACTAATCATACTTATCGTATTAGCGCGTTTTTATCTAAGAAGGTCATTGAGCTGGCCCTACTAAATATATCTTTGACTCAGGATTTGGCAGTGATATTACCGTTGTTAGAACTTTAGTAGATCTAATCATATAAACATTAGCATCACCCATATAGAAACTGACAAGCTCTACTGATTAAAAAACGGCCAGCTGGCCGTTTTTTATGTTTAAACTGCTACTGTACTAGTCAGTTCGAGCATCTTGCGTAAGTAAGCGAGCGCGCATTTCCTGGAAGCGCTTCTGCTGGTCGGCGGCAACCTCTTCGGCAGACTTAGTTTTACCTTGATGGACAGTTTTGGCTTCCGGCTTAGCACCGTTATTACCGCCAGAAATAATATTTACGACGGGGATAACAATTGGGCTACGCTGAGTATGCTCGTAGAGGTAGTGCATGACGTGATCTTTAAGTTCGACCTTAAACCGATCGAGATCGACACGCTTAAAGCGCTGCTGCACTGCTCGTTTAAGCTCTTGGCGAAGACCATTCATAATTTCTTCGTTATCGCGCATGTAAATGAATCCACGGGATATAATGTCAGGGCTGGTCAGTAAGATACCGTTCTTCTTATCAATCGTCAGGATAACAGCAATCAGGCCTTCTTCGCTGAGCAACACACGGTCTTTAACAACGACGCCGCTCACAATCGCACCAGTTTGATCAACTAGGACGGTGCCATGTGGCACTTCGCCGATCGACTCCATGGTGTCGGGCGTGAAGGCAATGATCTCACCATTGTCGGCGTTTATAGTGTTGGCTCGCGGAATTCCCGTCTCAACTGCTAATTCAATGTGGCGCTGCTTAACACGGTAAGCGCCGTAGATTGGCACGAAGAATTTCGGCTGGGTCATCGTGATCATATCAGCGTATTCGTCGCGACTAGCGTGACCGGATACGTGTAACGGACCGACACCATCGAGGTCGTGGAAACGGTGCTCAAAAACATGGACGTGTTTGCGAACAAGACCATCGACCATCAGGCCGACGAGCGCATCATTACCGCTCTCCGGGATTGGCGTACTCGACAGGACAACGGTGTCTTGTTCTTTGAGTTTGATGTGCCGGTGTTCACCGTTGGCCATGCGCTGCATGGCACTACTTGGTTCACCCTGGCTACCAGTACAAACCACGACGACTTCGTGATCTTTCATAGTTGCAACGTTAGCGATCGGCACAAAAGTTCCTTTTGGTACGCGGATGAAGCCCTGGCGAATCGCCATTTCAAGTGTGCTAACCATACTTCGGCCGTCCATGGCGACCTTACGATTGTGATGGACTGCAGCATTGATGATCATCTGGACACGGTTCATATTGGTCGAAAATAAACCGATAAAAATTCGGCCCGGCGCTCGGTCGATAATATCAATGAAACTTTGTTCGATAGTACTTTCACTTGGCGTACGGCCAAGACGCTCAACCGTCGTACTCTCACTTAGGAGCGCTAAAACACCCTCTTTGCCAAGTTCGACAAGACGCTCAATGTCACTGCGTTCGTGATCAAGTGGGTTCGGATCAAGTCGGAAATCACCGGTGTTGATGAAGCGACCGACTGGCGTGTCGAGTACGATACAGGTCGAACCTGGAATCGAGTGCGTAATACGAACTAATTCCACGAAGAATGGCCCTATTTTAAGACGTTCGTGGGTGTTCTCGTTCATAGTAACGGTGCGCAGTTCGAAGCCATCGGGCATCGGTAGCCCAAAGTTAGCAAAAATTTCCTCGACGCGACCGATAGTGAACTTTGAGCCATAAATAGGGGCTGGGAACTTCGGTACGATGTGTGGCAAGCCACCGATGTGATCAAGGTGTCCATGCGTAATAATATAAGCACGCAGTTTATGGGCGATACTCTCTAAGTAAGTCGTATCGGCGATACCGTAGTTGATACCGGGTAGGTCGACACCAAGGTCGTTACCACAGTCCATAATGACGGCGTCATTGAGATATTCGACGAGGATCATATTTTTCGAACCGCCGCCGTCCATGCCGCCGAGACCAATCAGCTTGAGGCGAGGACTGTCATCGAGCACATTAGCGCGAGCAGGTCGGGCAGCTTCGGCTGATTGATACTGGTTGGCGATGCGCTGGGCGTCCATCTGCGAACGCTTCTGTGCGCGGACAGCTTGTCCGCGGGAGCTAGTTAGGCCGCCGATTGGCTTCATGCCCTTTTGTTGGCCCTGCTGGCCACCACCGCGCGGGTTGCCGCCGCGACTACCACCGTTGCCCGCCCGGTTTTGGCCGTTACCGCTGCTATTACCGTTGCCGCTGCGTGGTTGGCGTGGTGGACGACTCTGCTGATTGCGACCTGACGGATCAGTATCACCCTGTGTTTGGTCGCTCGGTGGCAGGTTTTCTTGTTTGTCATTGTTTGGATTCATAGTTCTCCTTGTAACGCTTTTGACGCGTTATTTCTTATTAATTATAGTTGTTTCAAAATTGATGGGATGGCTGCAAAATCGTCGATTAATGTCTGTCGCTGGGCGGGGTTGTAGAGTGCTGCTGCTGGGTGATACAGCGGTAAAATAACAACTTCAAAGATGTCACTCCCCGCTTTATAACTCAGACGAACGCGCTTGGCCTCGCCGTGGACTTTACTAATTTGCAGGTCCGGCAAGAAGCAATTCATGCTGTGTCGCCCAAGGGTCACAATGACTTTGGGCTGAATTACTTCTAGCTGGCTCTGTAAATATGGCAAAAATGCTTTTTTTTCTTCTGGTTTCGGATCGCGGTTATCCGGTGGACGATATTTGACGATATTAGTTATATAAATATCCTCCCGCTTCATACCGATCATTTCGAGCATCTCATTTAGAAATTTACCGCTGGCCCCGACGAACGGTATACCCTGCAAATCCTCATTTTTACCGGGCGCTTCGCCGATGAGTACAACATCAGCGTCTATGTTGCCATCACCGAACACTAATTGCGTAGCTTGGGCAGCCAAATCAGGCGTGATGTTATCGTCAACTATCGCCTTGGCAATAGCATCGAGCTGGGTTTGTTTATCGGCCATGTCTAGTGGCGCCCCATATAAGCTTAATAAAATTCTGTACGAATCCAATGGCGGCGATAAGCGTTAATGCGTACCAAAATAGGTTACCGCTATCGATCGCTATGCTTGCAAAACCGTAGGTTAAGCCCAGTTCGACGGCGGCAAAAACGAGATAACCAACACTCGTTTTATGCCATGCGTCGATCTGCTTAAACATTTATTTCTTCAATTCCTTGGCGGCTGCTTTCATACTGAGTTGCAGTCGACCACGGTCGTCAATTGCCAGCAATTTGACGGTTACTTTATCACCGAGTTTCAGAACATCGCTTGGGTGCTCAATGCGCTCGTCGCTAATCTCAGAAACGTGAACCAGACCGTCTTTACCCGGCATAATTTGTACGAATGCTCCAAAGTCCATCAAGCTGACGATCGGGCGACCTTCGTAGATAGCGCCAACTTCCGGTTCGGCCACAATGTCGCTAATCATTCGCTTGGCAGCAGCAATACTGGCACCATCCGGACTAGCGATCATCACCAAGCCATCGTCTTTGATATCGATTTCCGTACCCGTTTCGGCAGTAATACGCTGGATGGTTTCCCCACCCTTGCCGATGATCTCGCGTATTTTGTCGGGGTTAATCTGAATTGTTTCGACTCGTGGAGCGTACGGGCTCATCTCAGCTCGAGGCTCGGCAATCGTCGTCAGCATGTGCTCTAAAATATGGAGGCGACCGTCTTTGCCGCGGATTAGCGCTTCCTGTAGGACAGATATCGGCAAGCCGTGAACTTTCATGTCCATTTGCAGCGCCGTAATCCCCTTTTTGGTTCCGGTAACCTTGAAGTCCATATCACCCGCAAAATCTTCGGCGTCGGCGATATCGGTTAAAATAAAATGCTTGTCACCTTCGACCATCAGCCCCATAGCGATACCACTAACTGGTGCCTTGAGCGGTACGCCGGCGTCCATGAGCGCCAGTACCGCCGAACAGGTAGCAGCCATAGAGGTAGAACCGTTCTGACTCATAATTTCAGTGACCGACCGGATAGTGTAGGGAAAATCTTTTTCATCAGGTATGACGGCCATCAGAGCACGCTCAGCCAAGTAGCTGTGGCCAATCTCACGACGACCAGGCGAACCTAAGCGGCGAATTTCACCGACGGTGTAGCCGGGAGCATTGTAGTGATGCATAAAACGCTTCGTCGTGTTGCGCTCCATAGTGTCGATGAGCTGGGCGTAGCTCAGTGGCGCGAGCGTCACGATGTTCATTGCCTGCGTCAAACCACGAGTGAACAAACTTGAACCGTGAGCCCGTGGCAGGAAGCCGATTTCGCTACTCAGCTGTCGAACTTCATCGAGCTTGCGACCGTCCGGCCGGATACTTTCGGCAATGATACCCTTGCGAACATCTTTGTGAATCGCCATCGTGAAGGCTTCGTCATAGACATTACGGTTGAGCGCATACTCATCCTCACCAACTTGTTCGACAAAATGCTCGTGCATTTTCTCGCGGAGATTCTGAACTAATTGATTACGCTCCGGGTAGACCGCTCGCAAGTTGTCGCCCATCAGGCCGTCGAGGTAACTGTCGACCGTTGCTTGGATCGTATCGTCTGGCAGATCGAGTTCGTACTCTTGCTTGGTGACGCCAACTTTCTGCGCAAGTTCTTTTTGGAGCGTAATGGCCGGCTGCATAGCAATCTGCGCAAATTCAAGTGCTTTGACAACAAGGTCTTCGGTAACTTCTTTGGCACCAGCTTCGACCATCATGATACCTTCGGAAGTTCCGGCAACGACTAAGTCGAGCCCACCCTCTTCGAGTTGATCGGCCGAGAGAAACGCCTGCAGTTCACCTTCGGTATTGAGACCAACTCGGAGACCAGAAACTGGACCGTCGAACGGCGCACCAGTTAACATAAATGCCGCGCTCATGGCGATCATCGCAACCATATCTGGGCGGAAACTCGGATCCATACTCAGGACGCTAGCAACTCCCTGCACTTCATGACGGTACCCTTTTGGCCACAGTGGACGGATCGGACGGTCGATGAGACGACCAATGAGTATAGCTTCGTCGCTGGGGCGGCCCTCGCGCTTAATAAATCGACTACCACTAATTTTACCGGATGCGTAGAAACGCTCTTCGTAGTCGATGCTCAGCGGGAAATAATCCATGCCCTTGAGGCGGTTGTGACCGACCATTGCTGTCGCAAGTACGACCGTGTCACCGTAACGAGCAACTACGCTGGCGCTGGTTCTAAAGCCGACGCGTCCAACTTCTAATGTTAATGTTCGGCCGCAAAACTCCGTCTCTACCGAAATTATATCTTTGCCGTTTGGATTAATGGTTGTTCCCATGAATACCTAGTTCTTTCTGTAAGAGGGTGCTAGACAAAATCCAAATATAGAACGCTTCTTGTGCTAAAGGGCGCTATATATCTGTAGTTTCGCCTATGACACCTCAGACTTTAATGTGCACAAGCTTAGTAATTCAACATTTGAATGACCCTGTCTGTTCACAATAATTATTATACCCTGCTCTCCTGCATAAACCACCAAATTTTCCAAAAACCTCTGGAACTAACGTCTCCTGGAAAAAACTTGTAAAAGAGCTCGGCCCTATCGGCTAGCAATTTTACAATGGCAATGTAACTGTCGTGAGGTTCGAGGATCCGATCAGTACTACCGCTTCAGCATAGGACGAGACGCAAAATATCGTGGCAAAGGCACGCTTCCAAAAATTACCCTACAGTGCTAGCGCCGGATACCTAACTTAAGTATGAGATCGAGGTAAGCCTGTGAATCGCGCTCAGCGATGTAGCGTAGCAACCGGCGACGTCGGCCGACCATCTGCAGTAGTCCACGACGGGCCATAAAATCGTGCTTGTTAATCTTAAGGTGCTCAGTGAGCTCCTTGATGCGCTCTGTCAGAATAGCTACCTGAGCACTTGACCCACCAGTATCTTTGCTGTGTACTTGTGCGCTCTTGATAGCGGCTGTTTTTTTATCGGTTGTAATCATAGAATGTTATTCTATCAGATGGTAGACCCTATTGCAACAGGGCTAGTTCAGCGGAATGATTTGGCCAACAATAAGCGCCTCGCCATTTGGCTGCTGTAAAGTTCTTTTGGCGAATGCATCATAAGCATATAGCGTATTATCATCTTTGCCCTGCTGCGCATAAACATCGGCATTCATAATCTGGCGGCCAGGGTTTGTAGCGTCAAACTGCATATACGATGAATCATATAACCTGACAGCAATCTCAAAACTGCCGTCAGGAGTCTTATCGATTATTCCTAAATAGACTGACCCGTTATTGACTAAGTCGCTTACTGACTTAGCATTAGTAATTTCGCTCAATATAATTGGGTCTCTGTATAACGGCGTCATTGTGCCATCCTTAGTTGGAATAGACACTGTACCAGCCAGGAAGTTAATACTGAGAGTTCCTGCATTTGGCAAAACATTTTCTGGTTTTAAACTTTTTGTATATGAATCAGCTATTTGATCAATTAAAATTTTCTTTGAGGCCTCGTTTTGAGCGATAGTTATCGCGTCACTACAGGTATTACTATTGCCATGCCCTGCCTCAATGATCTCTACAGTGGCTAGACTGCCGACAAGTGCGCCAACCGCAAACAAGGCTACGCCAATACTCGGCCGTTTCAGGCGATCACTTTTTGAGGCTCGTTCTGATTTATTGATATGCTTTGGGGCTCGTTCTGATTTGTTCATATGATCCTATAATACTATTAAGTAGTATATATGTCAACCCCCCAGATGATGCGTTACGCTGTATTCGCAGTGAGAGGTATTGTAAAAAGTCGCGCCAAAATATCATCAGTCTGAGGGGTGACTGCCTCACTCACAGAATAATTTGCGATGTGCGTCCGGCGCAGCTGCGTTGTGTACGCACCCGTTCCTAGAACCTGGCCGATATCCTCGACAAGCGCCCGGATATACGTACCGGAAGTGACCTCGGCCACTAATCGTACTTCTGGATACGCATAGTCGATGATTTCTAATCTGTTGACAGTGACAGGCCGAGCTGGAATAATTACTTCTTTACCTTCGCGGGCGAGTTTATACGCTCGCTGGCCATCAATCTTAATGGCCGAGTACATCGGTGGAATCTGCTCAATCAGCCCGCGGAAGCCCGCTACCGCCGCCTCAATATCTTGAAGCGTTGGTACTACGCTAGAAACAGCCATGACCTCACCCTCGGGATCGCCAGTTGTACTGGTTTGGCCGAGCCGCATGGTCTTTTCAGAGGTTTTGTCGAGTTTACTGAACTCCCCTGCCCGGCGAGTATATTCCTTGCCAACAAGCAAAATTAATAGGCCCGTCGCGAACGGATCGAGTGTTCCGCAGTGGCCAACTTTACAGTTTTTTGGCTTTTTGTCTTCGGCCTTTGCAACGATACGGCGGACGTAATTAACGGCGTCGAACGATGTCCAATCGGTGGGTTTGTCGACGAGTAACAATCCTTGCATCACTCTAGTTTAGCGTATTTATAATTTCGGAGGCTGCGTTTGTGACGGCGAAGTACTGAAATTGAATGGCGGTGGTACTGGAGGTGGCGCGTTAGGGTCGACAATTTCTAGACCAGCTGGTAATGACATGTCATGGGGTGCAACTGGCTGATCTAAAATAACTTCTGGGATTGGCAGGACGAACTGATCGCTGGCTGGTGTGAGCGGCATTGGTAGTACGAAATCATCGTCGGCTGGAGCTGGCGGCAGCGACCCCGGGGCGGTCGGAATCACCTGCTGCAAGGCATCGGCAAAAGCCGGCTGAGCGACCAACGGCTGGTCGGACACTGATGGCTCAGTATATGGCCGACTATTGATGTTATCGAGAACTGGCTGAGCGTTCAGGGCATCGATTGGCTCGGGAGAACTGGCTGCCAGTGCGTTCAGTGCCCTGGTTACTTCGTCACGAGCGTCGTCAAGATCTGCAACGGGCACTATTTGATTCTCGACTGGTAGGTGCAACTCTTCCGGCTCGGTGGCGGCAGGCTTAATCGGCGTATCTTCGGCAAGGTGATCTGGTAAAACAATGGTTGGTTCATATGATTGAGGCGGTAATGGCTGTTCTATAGCAGGTTCTATGATTGGCTGTAACAGTTCGAGCGGTGTGTCCTGCGTCTCTACCGTTCCGGGCATTGCAGGCATTTCTGGTTCATCGGACGTATCGGCAATCGATGGTCGAGGCGCAAGCGGAGTAATATCGTGGCCTTTAGTATTGATTATTGTTTGTTGAACTTCTGGTAGTTGTTCGGAATCTGATTCGGAACCTTCATTCGCCGAAGTTGATGGCAAGGTATTGATCGATTGTTCATATGGTTCCGGGACAGTGTTGGCGGTCAGCGTCCCCCCCATTTGCGGTGCATCAAAGATCAATCGAGAAGTTTTAGGCACTTCTTCATGTGGTAGCGACGAATCATCTGATCCTGAAGAGTCGTCAGGTGTCGGCTGAGTTTCAGGCTCAGATTCGTGGGTTGGCTCAACAATTGCAGCTAAAATATCATCATTTATCGCGTTAGGTATTTCGGGCGTTTCAGGTATTACAGGAACAACTGGCGGCAGAATAGATTCTTGAGCCGATAACTTGACTGGCTCATCGTGATTGATCTCTAGCATGCCTGGTTCGCTGTGCGGCGGAATTATTTCTAGCGCTGGGGTGCTCACCGGACTAGGGCCGTAAGGGTTCGGCAGTTCTAACAGCGGCAATTCAGCGACAACTGGCTGTACGACTGGCGCGGCCAGCTGCGTGGCGACAAGCTGTTGATTGGCGCCCGCCGACATGAGCAATGCACTGACGCTCATGGCCTTCGGCGTGGTTTTTTCGTTACTGAATCGCTCGGTTTCGGCAACGATACCGGTGAGTAGAGCGGTTGCTATCTGTTGATCCAGCAGCGTAGCGTCTAGTGAATTTGCAATATTTGCAACCAGCTCGGCCAGACTACTAGCCGATGGATCGGTCCAGTTAATGGTACCGAGTTTGTCCTGACTGGCAGCCGTATTGATACTAGTGACGACGGCGTCATGCAAAATTCGACCGTGCGCAATAATAGCATCGTCAAGATCTTCTTGACGATGGACGCCAATCGCAAGCACGAGATCAACGTTGAAATCGCCCTGGCTAAACTCGAGATCGGCCTGCGTTATCGAGGTGCGATACGGCGTGATAAAAATTCGCACCATGTCATCTTCGACTTTGTAACGAAGTTTGTCGGCTTTGGTCTTATCGAGGGCGATGATAAAGTCTCGGAGTGAATCAGTCGTTTTCTCTAGGGTGCTCTCTGGTTGCAAGAACTCGATTGTCGACGGCACTTGCCCGCTAAAGACGGCCGTCGCGTGTTTGCCAAGCTTGTTTAACAGCAAAGTTGCACCAATACAGGCTGCTAGCTGGTCGACCGTTGGGTTACGTGAAACAGTCACCAAAATATTGGTCGATGACTGCAATTTTTCGATGATCTGATTTTGTGCGCTATCCATGATACTTTTTTGTAATTTTTTGATTTTGTATAATTTCTATTGACAGATTAACATAAACGCTACGTGACTGCAACAATATTTATCCCGTGTATATACTGACAATCCTCAGAGGTCAAGCCTGACCCCTGCTTTACAAAGATGTTGCGTATCTATATAGTTCATTGTCGATAAAACAATTAAACAATTGCTTATAAACAAGCCAGTAAAAAGGATCAATATGCCAATCATTAAATCAGCTAAGAAACGCGTCAAAACTGCCAATAAAGCTGCTATTCGCAACAGCAAAACTAAGCGCATGCTCAAGACTGCCCTGAAAAGTCTTCACGCTGCAGTAACCGGAAAAACCAAAGACGCTGGAGCAAAGCAGTCAAAAGTTCAAAGCGAACTCGACAAAGCCGTCAAAAAAGGCATCATGCACAAGAACAAGGCGTCTCGTCTTAAGAAGCAGGCTGCTGCAAACTCAAAAGCCGCCGGCATCAAACCGGCTGCTGCCGCCAAAAAAATTGTTGCACCTAAAAAAGTTGTTGCCAAGCCAACAGCTGTTAAGAAAGCTGCACCAGCTAAGAAGCCGGCTGCTAAGAAGCCAGTCGCTAAAAAAGCCAAGTAATTGTATCTTCACAGGCGTGTTAGCTTGAGAATGTAGAGTTGCAAAGCTTCATCAACATCAATCGGCTGACTTTTAGAGCGAACGTCGAACGTCAACAGCTCTGAAATGAGGGTTCGCAGCTCGCTAATTGTTAAATGGTTGGCAATCGCTGCGCTCTTTTGGATAACGTAAGGGCTAATTTTAGTCTGTTTTGCAATGTCTGCCGGGCCACGATCGCCGGCTGCTTTAACAATTGCTAAAATGTGAAGTTGCCAGGTCAACATGGCGATGATTTGGATCGGCTCAACCTTGAGCGCCCGTTGATCGTGGTATAGCCCAAACGCGCGCTGAGCATTTCCGGCAAAGGCTGCTTCGAGTAACTGAAAAATTGTAGTTTGTGGAGTAGCTTCGGTCAGCTCGTCAATGGTTGTCCGCGTTACTATTGCCGAGTACAAGATTAATTTTTCGATTTCATTACTGAGCAATTGTTGGTTGGCGCCGACCCGTTCTACCAGATAGCGAGCATCGTTACTTTTAATAGAGCCAGCTCGGTCTTTGGCCTCGCGGATTAGCCATGCCGCCAGTCCATTTACATCAAGCTCAGCATATTCTCGGTAATCGGTTTGTTTTTTGAGTATTTTATAATAAACAGATCGTTTATCTAATTTTGGTTCATGAATCACTATATCCGTTGTTTCGGCTGCGACTGCCAATAATTGTTCAATCCGCTCCGTAAATAACTTATTACTACTTGGCGCACGCAGTATAACGAGTTTCTTTGATGCCAAAAAAGGTAAGCTTGATATTGCTTCGCGGATAGCTGACAATTCCGTTTCGGCGCCGTCAATCCTTTCGAGCGCCAGGTCGCCTTGCTCACGTACAAAAACATCAACAATTCGAGTCAGGTCACGCTGTAAACTAAAACTGTTAGGGCCGCTCAGCGTCAATATCATAGCTCTATTATAGCCATATGTTAGATATTTAGCTTAAATAAGTTGGTTGTCTATGGTACAAATGTAATACCAATTTATGGCCCAAGTAATAATTGTTTCAAACCGATTACCAGTAACCGTTAGAAAAGTAAACGGCAAAATAACCTACGAAACTAGTATGGGCGGTGTCGCCACTGGTCTAAGTTCGTATGTTAAAAGCCGTAAGAATAAGTGGGTCGGCTGGCCCGGTATATCGAGCGAAGAGCTTACCGAATCGGATAAGAAAAAAATAACATTTGCTCTCAGCCGACGTAATTGTGCGCCAGTCTTTTTATCAAAAAAACAGCTCGAAGATTTTTATAACGGCTATAGTAATAGCCTACTGTGGCCGTTGTTCCACTCTATGAAATACGATAGCAGCACACAGCATGCACGTTGGTGGAAAGCGTACCGCAGTGTTAACACGGCATTTGCAGCTGCCATTGCCGAGCATGTCCAGACTAACTCGACTATTTGGGTACACGATTACCAACTAATGCTCTTGCCGGCCCTGCTCAAACAAACCTATCCAGCGAACAATATCGGCTTCTTCTTACATATCCCGTTCCCGGATCCAAAGACGTACGGCAAATTACCTGAGCGTGTTCCGATACTGTCAGGTGTGCTCGGCGCCGACCTGATCGGCTTCCATACGAAGAGTTACGTCAAGAATTTCCTAGCAACGGTACAGGCAAACGATTTAGCACTTGTCGAGGGCGATAAACTTATCCTTGGAAACCGGGCTGTAGCCGTCACCGACTTTCCAATGGGCATCGACTATGAGAAGTTTTCTGGTGCGGCCAAATTACCGAGCGTCAAAGAAGCGGCCAAAGCCTTTAAACGCAAGTATAAGGGAATGAAGGTCATTGCTGGCGTTGATCGCCTTGATATCACAAAGGGCTTTATCGAGCGACTCAAAGCTTACCAGACGTTCTTGCGCCAAAACCCCAAAGAACATGGCAAAGTCGTGTTTGCGCTAGTTGGAGCACCGTCCCGTGGCGAGATAACCGCTTATAAGAACCTCAGCATCAGTGTTGATGCACTTGTCGAAGATATCAACGCTGAATTTGGTACGGCGACGTGGCTGCCAGTCGATTACAACAATACAGGCCTACCATTTGAGCATGTCACTGCCCTGTTCCAAATCGCCGACGTGGCTTTTATAGCGCCGATTCGCGATGGCATGAACCTGGTGGCCAAAGAATTTATTGCCAGCAAGCGCAAAAGCGGCGTCTTGATACTAAGCCAGACAGCTGGTGCCGCTCAAGAGCTGCAGGATGCGTTACTCGTAAATATGAAACAGCCAGACACACTCGTAGCCGCTTTAGATCAGGCGCTTCACATGCGTAAACGCGAGATTAAAAGCCGCTTGCGCCGGATGCAAAAGCATTTAGCGTCGAATACGGTTCAAACCTGGGCTGGTGGCTTTATGCAGGCCTTACAAAAACCGGTACCTCGTACGCCGATATTTAGACTCCGCCCCATAACTGGTCGTAACAAAGCCGTCATTACGAATCATTTTCGGTCAGCCAAAAAACGACTATTGCTGCTTGATTACGATGGTACATTACGAGCTTTCGCACAGAGTTACAAGGGTGGTGCGCCTTCAAAACGGCTACTGGCATTGTTACAGAAGCTAGCTGCCGATAAGCATACAACAGTTGTAATCGTCAGTGGCCGCGGTACGGCTCAACTCGAAAAATGGCTCGATAGGCTTGGCCTTACTATGATCGCCGAACATGGTGGTTTCACCCGTAAGGCCGGCGCGAAGCGATGGGTTGATACCTCCCCGAAGAACCACGATTGGCAGGATCAGGTGTTGCCCTTACTTACGCACTACAGCAGTATGACGCCGCGTTCAGAAGTCGAGATTAAAGAGCACTCCCTGGTTTGGCATTATCGCCGCTCACCGGTTTACTATGCCCAGAAATATTCGGTAATTCTCAAAAGCGCCGCCAAGCCCTACATCAAAAAGTATAAATTATCAGTACTACAGGGCAACAAAATACTTGAGATACGTAACACGAATATCAACAAAGGTTCGGCCATCATGCCGTGGCTTGCCGAGGGCTATGACTTTATCCTAATTGCTGGCGATGACCAGACTGACGAGAACATGTTTAGCGTAGCGCTTCCGATGGCGACGACAATCAAAGTCGGCCCGGGCCGAACGGCTGCTAAATTCCGCGCCGATGACAATAAGCAGTTCCTGGAACTACTCGATAACTTCGTAGACTAATTACGGGGCCGCTGGCAGACCGGACAGGTATGAGTACCTCGGCCGGCGACGCGGGTTTTAATGATTGTCGATCCACAGCGGTTGCATAGCTGGCCCTCACGCCGAAAAACATTCGCGAACGTTAAGTAGCTCCCCCGCCGGCCTTCGGCGTCGACGTAATTCTTATCACTACTACCGCCCGAGTCAATGCTTAGCTGGAGGACGTGTTGGATGGCAGCATGCAGTTTTTTTATATCTCTACGCGTAACATTACGCACCAGCGTCGTCGGGTGAATTTTGGCATCCCACAAACTTTCGTCGGCGTATATATTTCCAATGCCAGCTAGAACTGTTTGGTCGAGTATTGCAGCTTTAATAGAAGTATTCTTGCGGCGCTGTAGTCGCTCCCATAGCAACTGCCAAGTGAAATCCAACTCAAGCGGCTCGGGACCAACCTTTTTAAAAAATGCTAGTTCAGGAACTTCGACGGTCGGCAGCAAACGTACCCAACCAAATTTACGCTGGTCGTTAAAAAATAGCCGACTACCATCTTGGAATGTCAGCGTCACTCTAGTAGATCGATCAGGAAGCTCACCAATCAGCGAGTCGTTGGGGTGGCCAGCGCCGAATGAGGCATCCTTACTTCGAAATACGAGCTGACCGGTCATTTTGAGGTGAATAACTAGCGAATACTGACTCGATAATTCTATCAGCAAAACTTTTGCTCGCCGTTTTACCGACGTAACGGTTGCATCGTACAAAAACTGTTCGACGTCAAAAGTGGCATTTGGAAAACTTTTTGGATTGTCGCTGACGGCACTGATAATAATCCGGCCTGGCAGCAAGCGCTGCAAACCAGTTTTTACTGTTTCGACTTCGGGTAACTCGGGCATCACTCTATTTTAACAGATTAGTGCGTGCCCCTTCCGACCAGGTATACTAGAGAAATGGATTCTCTATTTAGTATATTAACCCACAAAAATTTTGACGAGCCACCGGAGGTGGCTAGCATCAAGAAGTTCGTCGACGATAATTATCACCAAACCGTAACCGTGACGCTCCGGGAAAAAGAAATTATCGTTGGTGTGTCCAGCGCTGCTCTGGCCGGGACCCTACGGTTACGATCTCCGGAGATGAAACGGCGTTGTCAGCTCGAGAAGAAATTAATCTTTAGAATCGAATAACAATTAGTAGGTTCTGGCGTTTGCTGTCAGCGTATTGTAATCTGGTACTTGTGAACGGAATAGTGTCAGTGTCAGGCCAAGACTACCCAGGTATGTCTTAGGCGTGCTGCCACAGTTAGTAGCCCAGTATCGCTGGATCGTATTACCATTTTCAATAACTTCGAAAATGTAGCGATTGGAAGTTGGGCAATAACCCCGGGCATTCTGGAGATTTTTGCTCGGGTCACCCTTGTCGAATCCAGCCTTGTTGAGCGAGTTTAAAAATACGTTATAGCTGGTTTCGGTGTTAGCATACGACTGTGTTTTAGTAACCTTACCGTCATAACCTTCATTAAGGCTAAAAACAGTGTTGTCACGACCAACCGTTATGACTGTTTGGGTATGAACCTGCTGAGCCGTGACAGGTCCGTCAATCGTTAGACGAACGACGGTATTAGTGCTCGAATAATCTTGAAGTACTTTTTTAGTCGTCGTTTTATTGGTGCTATTGCCTGCCGGATTATTAGATGAGCCACCGCCTAGGAGCAGTACGACGAGTATGACGAGTAGGAACGCTGTTACTAAGAAGCCAATGATATAACGGGCATTATTCTTCAAAAAATCCATGATCACATCACTATAGCACTAATTTACATATTATGCAATAGTAACGAACGCCGTATCCGCCTGTGGTTGCTACGTGAGAGCCTCGACCATTTGATAGTTTTAATCGTGTTTACTTCTTAAAAACCGTATAATGCTTCTATGCGCATTCGTTACCAAACTGGCATCGCCACGCTCGTTCAATTTACTGCAATGTCAGCTCTTGGCATTATTAGTGGGATAAATTCATCAGTGAGCGCTTGCTCAAAAAAAGCTGGTAATTGTTCAACGAGCATCCTGCTTTCGGTAGTATTCTTTCTTCTAACAGCACTGTTTTTTGCAGCAGTTTGGGTGCTTGGCTCAACTGCGCAGAATCAGCGCAGCACATTGTTGGCCCGGGCGCTTATATTAACCGAATTAGGCATAATCCTAATAGCTTTATTTAATATCCAGCATCGTAGTAACCTGCTCAATTCATTCACGAGTATTTTTGATATAGCGCTGGCAATTTGGGTAATCGTCTTGGCTTACCGACTGAGTAAATCCAAGGGCGGCCGTATTGTTCGCTCGCCCGTTAGATCGAAACCGCGTAGCCTGCATAACCCCATTAGTAAGCGCTAACTGCCGGGTTAGTTACAGTAGGTGCTATCTTTTTTGAGGAGCGCACCGATACCACTGTTGCTGCAGAGCTGCTGTTTTACATTCAACGTCTGGCTAGCCTGCTGTTGTAGATTGTTAACCTTATTTACGGCGTCATGAGCAAAAATAATAGCTTTGTATACGACGACTCCGGCTATAACAATCGTTACGACGAAGACAAACGTCATGAATTTTA
>JACMPL010000040.1 GCA_014377525.1 Candidatus Saccharimonadota bacterium | reverse complement strand
CTGATACAGACGAAAATGACGCCGAGGATAGGCAATTTTCCTTGATGGGCATAAATACCGGCTGCAATTAGGAGTGTATCGCCCGGTAGGAGCGTGCCGATAAAGAAGGCGACTTCGCTGAAAACGATAACAGCTAGCAGGAGCAAGCCGCCAGATTGGAGAATTTGGGTAACATCAAACATATTCCAAGCTTATAGTTAATCAGCCAGCCCGTCCAATCATTCTACAAATGCTCTGCTAGCTCATCTGTTGGAGAGGTGTTATAATAATTTCATATAACTATTACTTAAGGAGTTTTACATGTCTCAAGACACAATCAGCCTGAACTTGGATGCTCGCCAAGTAACCGGCAAGACGGTTAAACACTTACGAAAACAGGGCATAGTTCCAGCTGTTATTCACGACCACGGCAAGCCATCGATCAATGTCCAAGGCGACGGTATCCAGATGCTCAAAGTCTGGCGCCAAGCTGGCAAACATCACCCGGTTGCAATTACTAGCGACGGTAAAAAGCAAACGGCAATGATCAAAATTGCCGAATTTGAACCTCGCAAACAAGGTCTCAATCATATTGTTTTCAACGTCGTGTCAGCTACCGAAAAAGTCGAAGCGGAAGTTCCGATTCACGTTCAGTACGACGAAGGCAACGATAGTAGCCCGGCCGAACGCAATGGCCTATTGGTACTTAGTACGGCCGACTCAGTATTAGTTGAAGCAATCGCAAGCCAATTACCCGATGCATTATTCTATAACGGCGAAATGCTTGTCGAAGTCGGCGACCATGCGACTATTGCTGACCTGATTGTTCCAAAAGGCGTTGTTATTAAGGCTGATTTAACGCAGGGTATTGCCAGCGTCTTTGAGCCAAGTGCTGTTGCCGCGGCTAACGATGCAGCCGGTGGTGACGCTGAACCAGAAGATGCTGAAACCATTGCCTCTGATACCGAAAGTACTGTCACTGGAGGCGATAAAGCCGCCGAAGACAAGCCGGGTGGTCAGAAGCAAGCAGAACCCAAGGGCGAGTAACTTTAGGAGCCTATGAAATGGCCACTGTTCCCGAATCAACATTTGACGGTGCAGCTGCCATTTTTGCTGAACACGCCAAGACGCTTCGTGGGTATATCCGCTATCAGGTGGAACAGAGAACACTCCATTCACTGCTTGGGCCAGCTCCACTACGTATCTTAGACGTCGGCGGTGGTAGCGGCATCGACGCAGCGTGGCTCGCATCACTCGGCTATTACGTTACGATCATAGAACCGTCGTCCGAGCAGCAAGAGTATGCTCAGCGACGGTTTAATTTTTTTCTAAACGACGAACAGCGCCCTAGAATACGTACGGTACTCGGTACGGTCGATGATACGGATGAACATGAACTCGCCAGCTATGATGTTGTGCTGATTCACGGCGTAGCAATGCTGCAGCCCAACCCGCAGCAATTTATCAGTGGCGCACTCCGCTACGCTAAATCTGGTGCCCTCATTTCCTTACTGGAAAAGGGCTATTACGGAACCGAAGCTCGATTAATCCGCCAAGTAAAGCCCAAAAAACTTCAAGAATTACACCTTAAACGCTGGATGAACAGCTCAATCGGTATACCGGTTTATTCGTTTAAGCCGGAGGAGCTGGAGGCCATGTTGCTGACGGCCGGCGCTCTCGTAGAACAATGGTACGGCGTGCGAATAGCTACAGAAGATGTTGACCAGCGGGTAGCCGACCTCGATCCTAAAGAGGTTGCTAGTATCGTCGACGCCGAATTCGAGCAAGGCCATGACCCAGCTATCCGTGCACTCGGACAGATGCTCCATTTTATTGCCCGTAAAAAATAGTAAACATTACCTGGAACTTAGCCATTGGCAGCCTGCCACTAGTCTTCTTCGATGAAGCCTCCGGATTGATGGGCCCACAGCTTGGCGTAGGTTCCAGATTTTTTTCGAAGCAATTGTTTGTGGGTACCCTGCTCGACGATGGCGCCATTGTCGAGCACAATGATTCGATCCATTTTTTGAATCGTGCTTAGCCTGTGGGCGATCACGATAGCGGTGCGACCTTCCATGAGTTTCCAAAGCGCGTCCTGAATAAGGACTTCACTCTCACTGTCGAGCGCCGAGGTAGCTTCGTCGAGTAGTAGAATCGGAGCGTTCTTGAGCATGGCGCGAGCAATCGCTACGCGTTGTCGTTGGCCGCCACTTAGTTTGACGCCGCGTTCACCGACGAGCGTGTCATAACCCTGCGGTAAGCCTTCGATGAACTCGTGAGCATTGGCCCGCGCGGCGGCCGTGATGATGTCTTTCTCGGTGGCATCGGTTTTACCGTAGGCGATATTTTCGTGAATGCTGCGGTGAAACAGCAATGGTTCTTGCGGTACGTAGGCAATGCTGGCGTGCAGATCGTCCTGTGTGATGCTGGCAATATTTTGTTGGTCGATGGCTATTACGCCGCTGTCAATATCGGAAAAGCGCAGGAGTAAGCGCGTAAATGTCGTTTTACCAGAACCGGAATGTCCGATAAGTCCAATTTTTTCGCCCGGTTGGATCCGTAAGCTCAGTTTGTCAAACAACGCGCCTGATGAATTGTCGTGCGTAAATGTAACATCCGTAAACTCGATGGCGCCGTTATGAATCCGCAACTTTTCGGGTTGTACCGGGTCGAGTATAGTAGGAGTAATTTCTAATATTTTTACCATATCGCCAGCATCACCGATCGCTCGGTTATAATTCCGCAGGCTGGAGGTACTAAACGCAAATAGCTGGTTAGCGATCGCCGTCGTGTAGTTTAGTATCAAGAATACTGTTGCTAAGTCGGCGTTCAATGACACGACGCTAACTACGGCCATGACTAAGGCGAAGGCTGAAATCAAGCTCGTAATTGCTGAAAACGTCGTTTGTTGGCGCATAATCGCCCGTACTAATATTGCTAAGCTGGACCGCGTAACTTCCGTGACTTTGGCAAAATGCTGCTCCTCTCTTTTGTGGCGCGCAAAACTTTTGATTGTCATGACATTTGTAATCGCGTCGGCCAAGAAACCGGTCTGCTTACTTTCGAGGGCCGCATGCTTGCTACTTAACAGGCGGGCTGGTCGGGTGACGAACAGCGACACGGTAATGTAGCCGATTGCGAACAGCAGCAGTACGCCAGCAAATAACGGTGCTCTACCAGCAAGTGTAATCACAACAAAAACTACCGTGAAGAATAGTGGTAGTACTTGGAAGACTGTCGTATCGCCGATTCGAATGTAGGAGCCAATGGTTTTATTGGTCTGAGACACTAGTGAACCACCGAAGTTATTAGCATGGAAGTCAGCGGTTTGGGCGACTAAGTGGTTAAAAATCTCTTGGGCGATATCACGGACAATTTTGCCCTCTAAACGCCAGGTGAGGTAGTCGATAATACGCCAAACGATCAGCCCTCCGAATAACACCAAGGCGCCGTAACCGATAAGTTCTGGACCGAAACTGGCCCAAACAGCATGCGATTTGTAGTCGTGCTTACTGAGTCGGTTGAGCACATGCGCCAAAATCAACGGTGGCAAAATATTGCTGACGAGCACTGTTACGGGAATCGCTATGAGTAGCGCCGTGACATCTCGAGGATATTGCCGGAGCTTGCCACCGTAGTAGGCGATTACTTTTTGGGTCATTGTTTTAGGCTTCATTATACACCGCCTCCTGCGACGGTATTAGTTTGGGCGATAAGTTGGAATACGAGAATTATTATTAGAAGAGTTAGCACGCCCGAGAGACGGATTGTGTGATCATAAATGCTGTTTGCATGCTGCCGTCTCCAAGTTAGCTAAATTAAAATACTTGAGATTGCTAAATATTATATCTTATTTTATACTGAGATGTTAATGTTTGCAAACGCAATTCAAATAAATTTGCAGTAACTACTGCGTAGACACACCTTCATGGAACGTACTTCAAAATCACCAGACGTCCAACTTGCAGCCGAACGGCTAAGAGTAGCTCGACGAGTTTCGAGCAAGCGTGCCGAAAAAATAATCGGCACGGTATTAGTACATCCTGAATCCAGAAATTCTTCGGAAATTCCGCGGCAACGGAATCATCGATTAGAAAGCATTGGTCACGTCCTCGTTTCGGCCGAGGCTGAAACGAAACGAACCAAAGCCACGACCGAGCGGGGAGCCGCCGCAAAAAAAGCCGAGGCGATGGGCCGCAACGAATTATTAGTGCTCAGTGCGTCGATTGTCATTGATGGTGCTAGTTTACGCCAGGTCTACGAAACGCATTTAATCAGTGAAAAAGGGTTACGCCGAATTATCGCCGAGTATTTAGCAGGCGGTGACGTAGCTGAAATACTGCGCCGAGAACTTATCGAGCGCGAAATCGATTTCGAACGTGATCCACTGCTCCGCGACCGGGTCCGTAAATCGATTACCGGAGCTGGTAATGGGAAAAAGGCACTGCATTCGTTGCTCGCATCGGCCGGAGCGTTGCCGATAGAAGAGCAAACTATTGCGCCAAAGACGAAGGCGGTCACTACACGGGCTAGCAAGGCTCATCGGCGTAAGAATCAACCACTCGTTGATGTTATACTTGGCGCTACGATCGTTATCCTGGCTTCGGTGGTCACCTATTTATTAATTCGTGGGCGATAGCGCAGACGATTACAGCCGCGCAGAAGCGCCCGGTAAGGTACCATACAACTATGCAAAAAATTATTCTCTACTATAAATTCGCACCATTGGCTGATCCAGTAGCGGTTCGATTGTGGCAGCGTGCGCTATGCGAACGGTTGAATCTTAAGGGACGAATTTTAATTTCAAAAGATGGCATTAACGGTACGATCGGCGGCGATATCGCCGATCTTAAACAGTACGTTAAAGAGTTTGAATACTACGACGCGTTCAAAGCGACGGGCTTCAAATGGAGTGATGGTGGCCGCGAAGATTTTCCTAAATTAGTTATCAGAGTCCGCACCGAAATTGTGACCTTTGGCGCACCCGACGAACTGACAGTCGACGCCAATGGAGTGGTTGGCGGCGGTATCCACTTAAAACCTGAGGCCGTTCATAAACTAGTCGCCGAACGCGGCGATGAGGTACTGTTTTTTGATAGCAGAAACGCCTACGAATCGACAGTAGGTAAGTTCAAAAACGCCATTATCCCGGACGTTTCGAACACCCGTAGTTTTGCAACGGAACTCGACGACCCAAAATATGATGCAATCAAAGATAAGCCTATCGTCACCTATTGCACCGGTGGCATACGCTGTGAAGTCCTTAGTGTACTCATGAAAAACCGTGGCTTCAAAGAGGTCTATCAACTCGACGGTGGCATAGTGAAATACGGTGAAACTTACGGTGACGCCGGATTGTGGGAAGGTTCGCTCTACGTATTCGACAATCGAATGGGTACAAAATTTAGCAAACAAGCCGTCGACATTGCGGCCTGCATTCACTGCGATACGGCGACGAGTAATTACGAAAACTGTGCTGATAAAGCTTGCGACAAACTCATCGTCGTCTGTGATAGTTGTGCAAAAGACGTGCTGTGCGCGGACTGCAGTATCGTAGCTGTCAGCTAAGTTACTGAGCCTTAGCGCTAGTTGTTGGTAGAATAGATGTATGGACATTCCCAAACAGGTCGCTATCAAGCTCGAAGAATTACCGCGCTCACCGGGCGTCTACTTTCATAAGGACGAATCTGGCAAAATTATTTATGTCGGCAAGGCGGCGGTGCTGCGCAACCGAGTGCGTCAGTATTTTCAGAAATCTCGCGGTCGCGACCCCAAAACCGAAGCCCTGGTTCAGGACATCCGTGATATCGATTGGATGGTCGTCGATAGCGAACTCGAAGCCTTGTTTCTAGAGGCCGAGATGATTCGCCGGTACATGCCGCGGTACAATATTTTGCTCCGTGATGACAAGACGATGAGCTACATTCGAGTCGATTACGATAGTAATTATCCGACAGTTAGTACTACTCGCCGCCCTCTCGACGACGGTGCTCGCTACTTTGGGCCATATAGTAGTACCGTAACGATTCGCCAGGCGCTCAAGCTATTACGGCGCGTCTTTCCATATGCGACCCGCCAAATTCCGGGCCAGAAGCGGGCTAATTTACATTATCATCTTGGACTCGACCCCGGTTTGGAAGAAGGAAGGACCTCGTTAGAAGATTACCGGGCTAACCTTCGTAAACTCATGGCTATCATCGATGGTAAACGTCATACCATCGAAAAAGAAATCGAAAAGGACATGAAGCGTGCCGCCAAGCTTCAAGATTTCGAACTAGCTGCCAAACTCCGCAATCAATTTTTTAGCTTGCAGAAGCTTAGCCAACAAGTGCTGTTTAGCGATAAGGAATTCATGGACATCAGCAAAGACCATGCGCTGAATGAGCTGGTCGATTTACTAGGTCTAGCGGCATTTCCCCGCCGCATCGAAGGCTACGATATCAGCCACATGTCTGGCACCGATGTTGTCGCCAGCATGGTTACATTCACGAACGGCGTCAGCGATAAGGCCGAGTATCGTAAATTTAAGACTAAGATCGACCACAACAACGACTTTTACAACATGAACGAGACGCTCAAACGTCGATTGAGCGAAAAGAACATCAAAGCTTGGGGAAAACCGAGTTTAGTATTGATCGACGGTGGTAAGGGGCAGTTAGATGCAGCCACAGCGGCCCGCGACGAACGGGGTTGCGAAAAAATACCGTTTATCGGTCTAGCCAAGCGCGAAGAGCAAATTGTGATCCAAAAAGGTCGCTCCAACGTGACGCTCAACGAAGAGGTTCTCCATAAACTAAATGGCTTCACAACCGAAACTGAAGATTTTATACTTATCAACTTGCCGCATAGCACTAATTTGGTCAAGTTATTGCAGCGTATTCGCGACGAGAGCCACCGATTTGCAGTCACGTACCACAGTGTTCTCAAAGCTAAGCGCCAAACCGCCAGTCTGCTCGAGGAAATTCCCGGTATTGGCCCAAATACGCGTAAAAAATTGATGCGTGCCTTTGGCTCAGTTCGTGGTGTCACCGCGGCCACGCAATTAGAAATTGCAGCCGCTATCGGCGAAAGTAAAGCGGCCGTCGTCACAAAATATCTAGCTCCCGCTACCGATGCGGTAGCAAGTAAGGTTTAGCGCTCAGCTTAAACCAAAATTGAGACGGTAATTATCGTCAATATTCTGCCACAGGTTTGCTATACTTGCCAGAGCTATGAAATCTATAAAATCTTTTTTCACACCCGACTTTTTTATCGGTAATCGCCGACATTTACGCGAATTATGCGCCACTACTGAGCCAATCATCGTTACTGCCAATGGTCTACTGCAGCGAGGCGCCGATAGCACCTATGCATTTGCCCAAGATGCTAACTTTTGGTATTTAACGGGTGTTAACGAACCGGATGTTCTGCTAGTAATGCTCAGCAATACGGAATATTTGATCGTACCAGAACGTGATGACAACCGCGAGATTTTCGACGGGGCGGTTAACGATGATGCGCTCTCAAGAGTATCAGGAATAGTCGAGGTGCTCGACCAGACCAATGGTTGGAAGCGACTAGCAAAAGATCTCAAGGCTGGAATCAGTACGACGTTGGTACCGGCACCGGCGTACATCGAGCACTACGGCATGTACGTTAATCCGGCTCGTTTGGCATTAGCCAAGCAACTCAAAGTGCACGGTGTTACCCAAATACTCGATGCCGCACCCCACATGGCGGCCATGCGAGTCATTAAACAGCCGGCCGAAATTGCTGCCATCCAAGCCGCTATCGATACGACCATCAACACTTTGCTCCAATTAACGCCAGCTGCCAATTTAGTGACCTATGATCATGAATATCAGCTGGAGGCCGATATCACGAGGGGTTTCCGGTTCCGGGGAGCTTACGGCCATGCCTTCGAACCGATTGTAGCAGGTGGCAGTAATGCCTGTACGCTGCACAATGTTGCCAACAACGACGCGCTTCGAGCCAACGAGCTGGTTGTGCTTGACGTTGGCGCAGAAGTCGAACACTACGCGGCTGACATTACTCGAACAGTTTCTGCGTCGGTTCCAACCGTTCGACAGCAAGCCGTCTACGACGCCGTACTCGACGTCCAGAAATTTGGTTTTGAACTTATCAAACCTGGCACATACATGAAAGAAAACGAGCAAAAAATCGAAGCCTACATGGGCCAAAAGTTGCAGCAGTTGGGATTGATCAAAAAAATCTCCCACGAAAATGTCCGTAAATATTTCCCCCATGCCACGTCACATTTTATGGGCCTTAATGTTCACGACATCGGCGACTACCATGAACCATTGCGGCCTGGTATGGTTATGACCGTAGAGCCAGGTATCTACATCGAGGAAGAAGCAATCGGTATTCGCATCGAAGACGACGTTGTGCTGACGGAGACTGGCTTACGGATTTTAACCGATCGATTACCGCGGGTGCTATACCAGCCATAATGGCCAAATATGCTATAGTGTAAGAAGTGAATCGTCCAATTTATAGCTTTTTAACCCGCTGGTTTGTTTGTAGTCTTGGGCTATGGATTGCAGCTGGATTCCTCAGCTCAAGCATCAGTTACGGCAACCGGTTTGGCGTCATAGTATTGTCCGGCTTTATATTGGCGGTCATAAACGTTGTACTTAAGCCAATCTTGATTATATTTTCGTTGCCAGTAATCTTGTTGACGCTTGGTTTATTCATGATTATCATCAATGGCTTAACGGTATTTATTGCCAGTAAACTGTACCACTCCTTAGAGATTACCAACTTTTGGGCGGCCGTATTTGCTGGGATGGTCATTGGCCTGGTAAACTACCTAGTAACCGCAATATTAGAAGAAAGACGTCATGAGCATATTTAATTACCTAGTTATCATTTCAATGGCCTTTATGACCCTGCTTATTCTTGTGCAGACTCGGGGAGCATCGCTAGGCGCTGGCCTGGGTGGCGGCGGTGAAGTCAACACGACTCGGCGCGGTACCGATAAAACAATTTTCCAAATGACCATTGTGACGGCAATCGTGTTTGCAACCTCGCTCATCCTGAGCGTAATCATAAAATAGGGCGGGCAATGCATTTTCGAGTTCTCAGACTTCGTCTACGGCGAAGTATCAACCGCCAGCGTAAGCAGGTGGGTGGACTGTCCAAACAAATCGAGCAGCGATTTGATCAGCATTTTTTTAAACGCTTTAGCCGACTTGGCAAAGTCCGCCGTTTCGTTATCGGTTGGGTCGCCTTATTTCTACTTCTGACGACCGGCGTGATGCTCCAAACTTTTGGGCTGAGTCGCTACTACCAGACCGTTCAGGCGGTCGACGGTGGTATCTATAACGAGGGTGTCGTCGGTACATTCACGACGGCCAATCCGATCTATGCGACCGGCGAAGTTGATAGTTCGGTCTCGCATTTATTATTTTCAGGATTATTCACGCATGACCAAACCAACGCATTGGTCGGCGACCTAGCCACTGGCTACAGCTATGACCCTGGCACGAACACGTATATCGTTAAACTCAAATCGGGACTCACCTGGCATGATGGCCAAGCTCTGACTAGTAAAGACGTCGTGTTCACCTACAAGCTCATCCAAAATCCCGACGCTCAATCGCCCCTGCAATCAAGCTGGAAGGATATCGTTATTGATGCGCCGGACGCCAATACCGTGACGTTCAAATTGCCGAGCCAGCTAGCCTCGTTTCCGTTCACGCTCACCAACGGTATTGTCCCGGAACACTTACTCGGAAAAGTTTTGCCCGCCGACATGCGAACCTCCGACTTCAATACGGTCCGGCCAATCGGCTCTGGACCGTTCGCATGGCAGGCGATTGAAGTCAGCGGTGGTACTGATCCTGCTAAAGCCGAGGAACAAATTGCCTTGGTGCCGTTTAGTAAATATCACGGCGGCAAGCCGAAGCTCCAAGAATTTATCGTTCACGCCTACGCCAGCAAAGATCAAATGTCCGTCGATTTCCAGTCTGGGCGCCTGACCGGTGCTTCCGGTTTGAATCGACTGCCGAGCCAGCTGAAAAACCAGCCGCAACAAGAGCATAACTTATTACTAACAGCCGGAACCTACGTATTTTTCAAGACGAGTTCCGGTGTCCTTGCCGATCAAAAAGTCCGACAATCGTTAACCTCTGGCACCAACGTTCCACAAATTTTGACAACCCTCGGCTACCCGACTAGACCAGTGAGGGGGGCGTTATTAACCGATCAGTTAGGCTACGACCCAAGCTTGGTCCAAGCAAGCTTTGATGAATCCACCGCCAAAAGCTTACTGCAAGCCAATGGCTGGGTCAGCGGTACCGACAATTACCGCTTAAAGAATGGTAAGACTTTGGCATTCTCGCTGACAGCAGTCGACACGGCCGAATCGAAAGAGGTTGCCAAAGAATTGGCCGTCCAGTGGAAACGGATCGGTGTCAAAGTCGAACTCAAATTACTAAGCACCCAAGATTTCCAAAACGCCCTCAACTCCCACGATTACGAAGCCGTCCTCAATGGCATTTCTATTGGCCTGGATCCAGACGTGTACGTGTATTGGGATAGTTCGCAGGCCGATATTCGCTCGAGTAATCGACTTAATTTATCCGAGTATAAAAATACTGATGCCGATACAGCCTTAGAAGCCGGTCGCACCCGGTTTGACCCGCAACTTCGAACCGTTAAGTACAAGCCGTTTTTACAAGCTTGGCAACGCGATGCACCGGCCATCGGCCTGTACCAGCCTCGGGTATTGTACCTGACGAACGGCAGCGTTCGGGGTCTGATCGACCACACTGTTAATACCGCGACTGATCGCTACACCAATGTTCAAAACTGGCAAATCCGCGAAGCCCGTGTCACAAATCGTGCGCGCTAATATTTACGCCCTTGCCGACACCAACTTGGTGCGCTAAAATTAACCTCTGTTACTGCAAGTAACTGCTACGCGGATGTGGTGAAATGGTATACACGCTAGTTTCAGGTACTAGTGCCGCAAGGTGTGGAGGTTCAACTCCTCTCATCCGCACCAACTAAAAAGATTTAGCCTTGGTTAGATCTTTTTTATTTGTGTCGTTTATACTTTTTTAACCAGTTATTGAAAGTAGGTCAGCAGAGTTAATACCAAAATGGTATTTCGAATAGGTCGTCGCTGTAGTGAAATTAAACTACTTATGTCAATTTGTAGCACAATGACTTGTTTGATCGGCTAAACACAAGCGTTACATGCCCAAATGTGCTATGATTTGAACAAGACATAAGACAATTTCAGAGGAGTAATTGACTGTTCATGAGTAAGATTGCACATTATCTTCAAGAGCATTTAATCGGAGAAGTGATGACATCACCCGATGCTCGTCGCTATTTCGCAACTGATGCCAGTATATTCGCGACAACTCCTGCTTTGGTAGTCTACCCACGAAACGAAAACGATATCCGTAAAACGGCTCGTTTTACCTGGCAGTTGGCTGAACGAGGCCGTGTTATTCCCATGACGGCACGCGGTTCCGGCACCGATTATAATGGTGCATCACTTGGCACCGGAATTATGTTGGCTTTTCCAGCCCATATGAACCGCGTGCTCGAGCTTGATACCAAGTCGGGTACTATAACTGTAGAACCGGGTATTAACTACGGTAAAATGCAGCAAACATTGCACACGCATAACCGGTTCCTGCCACCATATCCAGCATCCTACGAATATTCGACAGTTGGCGGCGCTGTTGCCAACAATGCCAGCGGCGAAAAGTCGGTTAAGTATGGCGATACCAACGAATATGTTAGTTCACTGAGAGTTGTGTTGGCAAACGGTGAAGTCATTGAAACCGGTCGGCTTAGTAAGCGAGATTTTAATAAAAAGTTAGGATTAGCCACCTTCGAAGGCGAAATTTACCGCTCAGTTGACACACTTATCGAAGAAAACCGTGCCGTAATCGATACTATGCTGCGCAATGTCACCCGCAGTACAGCAGGTTATAATCTACTTGATATCAAACGTCGTGACGGCTCATTCGACCTGACACCGATATTTGTCGGCAGTCAGGGTACACTAGGGATTATCACTGAGATTAAGCTTGAAACTGAAGTGCTTAACCCCGAAACGACGCTAATGATGGCATCGTTCGATAGTATCCGACACGCCAGCGAGGCGATTATGGAACTACGTAACCTATCCGGCATGCCAAGCGCAATCGAAATGGTCGACGGTGGCTTATTAGAGACTGTCCAGCGGCTTAATCCAAACCAACTCAAAGGTACGTTCGGAACGCCGCTACCGGCTGCAGTTCTATTTGTAGAGTTTGATAGTGGAAACGAACGTCAGCAAAAGAAGTTAGTAAAGCAGGCTCATAAAGTTTTCGAGCGTTACGCCGTCAGCTTACAAACCGAAACTGAGTTAGAGGCACAGCAGCAACTATGGAAAATTCGCCAAGCCTCATCGGTGATTATGAGCAATGTCGATGGTGCGGCTCGAGCTGTTCCCGTTGTAGAAGGCGCAATCGTTCCGGTCGAGCGCATTCAAGAGTATTTAGAAGCAGTTTATGCCTTGTTTGAAAAACTTGGCCAAAAACCCGCAGTCTGGGGCCACGCCGGTGACGGAAGCTTCCACATCGAGCCAATCTTAAATTTAGGTCAGGTCGGTGATCGCCAAAAAGCCTTTAAGCTGATGGACGAATACTACGCAATGGTCATGAACCTTGGGGGCAGTATTAGCGGCGAACACAACGACGGCCGCCTACACGCGCCGTATCTAGAAGCCATGTTCGGTAGCGAAGCCTACGGTGTCCTCAAAAAAGTAAAAACAATTTTTGACCCGTACGGTATTTTGAACCCCGGTGTTAAATTCGGCTCATCTACTGAAGACAATAAAGCGATCTTGCGGTCCGAGTATGGACTCGGTCATTTCTATAATCACATGCCGCGTAGTTAGTGTCACTAAGCTAAGTTGCTTTTACTTGTTTAGGAATCAGCTTCAGATGTTTTTTCGTTTTTTCGCTGTGGCGTTTTCAAAGCAAGCTTCTTTCTACGCTCGACTTGGTTCGCCGAACCCTTTTAGATCGCTCTACGATGGTGTTCAATGACTTTTTAGCTCCATCATATAAAAAGACCCAGTTGCCTGGGTCTTTTTATTGGTGGGCGCTGAGGGGCTCGAACCCCCGACCCCCTCGGTGTAAACGAGGTGCTCTAGCCAACTGAGCTAAGCGCCCTTACGGGTCAGTACTCGGATGATTTTAGCATGTATCAGCATGCAAGGCTATAGTATGCAGGTAAATAAAAAGGTCCAGCTGTGCTGAACCTTTTTATTTGGTGCGGACGAGAGGAGTTGAACCTCCACACCTTGCGGCACTACCACCTCAAGGTAGCGTGTATACCATTTCACCACGTCCGCGCGAAATACCATCATATCTTATCCGTTTCGGGCCTAAAACTCAAGCCCTTGCAGCGTGGTTACTAATTGCTAACTTAGTTGCATATTATGGGGAGCTCAGCATACAATGGGGCATAAGCTTAAGGAGATGCTACCATGCCCGGATTTATAATCTTTATAATTTTGTTAATTATTATTTTTGTCCTGTCAGGGATCAAGATTATTCAGCAGTATGAAAAAGGTGTTGTTTTGACGCTTGGAAAATTTTCGGGTGTCAAAGAACCTGGCCTACGCGTTGTTGTTCCAATCTTCCAATCGATCCGTCGGATAGACATGCGCTCAACGCCTATCGACGTGCCGAAGCAAGAAGTTATTACCCGCGATAATGTCACTGCCAATGTCGACGCTGTTGTTTACTTCCGAGTGGTTGACGCACCCAAAGCATTCCTCGAAACTGTTAATTACGAGTATGCAACTAGCCAGTTTGCCCAGTCTGCTTTGCGTGATGTGACCGGTAGTGTTGATTTAGACGATTTACTCGGCAAACGCGATCAGATCAGCGAAGAAATAAAGAAGATTGTTGATACCGAAACCGAGAAGTGGGGAATTGACGTCGAGAACGTCAAAATCCAGAACATCGAACTGCCACAGGATATGAAACGTGCCATGGCTAAGCAAGCCGAAGCCGAACGCGAGCGCCGCGCCAACATCATCAGTGCTGATGGTGAGAAGCTGGCTGCTCAGAACCTGGCAGACGCTGCGAAGATTTTCGCTGGCGTGCCAGGTGCGTTAAACCTACGTACGCTGAACACTCTAGAGCGTATAAGCGCCGAGCCATCCCAGAAAACCATGTTCCTGTTCCCCGTCGAGTTAATTGACGCTCTGCGTGGCGCTAGCAGCGTCCTCAAGAAGTAATCTTGCTATGACGATAGCGGATGCACAAAAAGAAGTCGACGATTGGGCGCAGACTCTCAAGCAGCCATACTGGCAGCCGTTGTCGCAGCTCGCCCGGCTCAGCGAGGAAGTCGGTGAGCTGTCGCGGGTGTACAACCACAAATACGGCGATAAGATAAAGAAACCGACCGAAGAGCCAGACGATATGGATGGGGAGATGGGGGATATTTTATTTGATCTTATTTGCATGGCAAATACCGAAGGAATTGACCTCGAATCCGCATTGCTAAAGGTGCTCAATAAAGCCAAAACCCGCGACAAAGACCGGTTCGAAAAGAAATAATGTTGCGGCCGCTAAACTATTCAGCGGCTTATAGTTGATTAGTAGCGGTTCTATCTGTAAGATAGCATGAGTCTAGCACGTAGATGATACCGATCCGGCTCTTTAGCTCAGTTGGTAGAGCAGCGGCTTGAAGAGCCGCGTGTCCCCAGTTCGAGTCTGGGAGGAGCCACCACAACAATTGATTTTTACCGAGTCATTCGTTAAAATCAACCGAATCACAACACACATGCGGGTCTAGCTCAGTTGTTTAGAGCGCGTCCTTGCCAAGGACGAGGCCAGGGGTTAGAGTCCCCTGACCCGCACCAAAATTAAAACTCCCATCCGGGAGTTTTAATTTTGGCTTAATGCGAGCACGGCGTTTGCTAATCACGTACCCTCAAATACAGGCATTTTCAAGCGACAAACCGCTGAATCATCAAAGAATTATGACGTGAGTTGATTTATTTTAATTTTTGCCTGCTCGTCGTTAAATTTCCTAAAATTCGTACTTTTAGCTTTCATTGTGTCGAACGTCGCAAAAAACAGTTATAATACAACATGTTACGTAATAATAATTAACTCAAACGGAGATAGACATGGTCACAGGATATTGCGTCAAATGTAAAGAAAAAGGTGTTGATTTGTCAGCTCCACAGATCGTTCAAACTAAAACTG
>JACMPL010000039.1 GCA_014377525.1 Candidatus Saccharimonadota bacterium | reverse complement strand
TAGCCTTCGATCCCCTGAGCTCGTAGTCCGATTGGCGCATCTGATTCATTTAGATTTGAGATAACTAGAACCTTGATGTCTTTGCCCCATTCGGTCATGCGCATCACTTTTAAGATCTGATCACCAGCTAGTTTTGGTAGCATGATGTCAAGTAGCACTAAGCTTGGGCGCTCTTTCTCGATAAGCGATAATGCCTCTAGGCCATCGTGGGCCACAAAGCATATGTAGCCTAGTAATTCCAGACGGATTTTATAGATGTCGGCGAGGCTAGCCTCGTCTTCAACAATTACGATTTTTGACCATGAGCTGAATTCATCCATACTGCTTATAGTAACCTTAATTTTCTCGATTGCAAACTTCTTGAACTACTATCTGTCAAAGCTTAAAAAGATTATTCTAATTCACGGATTTTATCATGATCCAGCCCATAATAATGGGCGATTTCGTGCCACAGCGTATGTTTGATCTCTTCCTTGAGGCTTAGTAGGTCGTGCGACCGGGCCAACAGAGGATTCTTGAACAAAGTGATCTTATCGGGTAACGACGTTTCGAGCCCTTGCCGATGACTAAGGGGAACGCCTTCGTAAAGTCCGAGCAGTGTTTGGTCGTTACGAAGTTTGAGTCGGACACGCTGCTCGTCGTCTGGGTCGTCCTGAGCCAGTATGGCAACATTTTTTATGCGCTTGACATGCTCACCGGGTAATTGTTCGAGCGCTTGGTTAATTAACTGATCGAACTGTTCGTTTGTAATTGTCACCCGCTTATAATAGCAGGCTAAATTTTATAGCACGAAACATGTTGCCGATCGGACTGAGTTAACTGGTACATAAAACGCCATATCTTCTAATAAACGATGATCAGTTTTATTATTATCTTCTATGAATTTTGCATCTAAAAATCGTAGAGCTACAACCTCTAGCGGCTCAAAAGGAATACTTATATAAGAAACATCGTCTAATCTTCCGATAATGAGTCCTTTACCAAGGGCATGAAACAATTCTGCTTGAATAGTTTTCTCCTCGGCTAATAGCCAATTGACGTGCAGGATAAAATCTTTATTAATTATTGTGAATACATCAGTATGAATAAGACCCTCTATGAAACGGGCTCGCTTGTCCTCTTCGCTAACTGTATGCAGCATCTGAAGTTCTAGATTACAGAGTTCGTCTACAGCTGTTACACCGGTAGTTGGCATTGGCTCCCATGAATTGTTCATTCTGCCAGAAACAACTGTTCTAGGGCTGATATCTCCTCACCTATTGGGTTCGATTCTATTACTAACAAATGTAGCGCACCAGCGCCGACAAGTATTGCTGCATGGCATTGCTTTATCGACTCGTACTGCGGAACCGTTGACGCTGCTCGTTCAAACAGTTTGCAGAAACTTTTAGCCGTTTTATCAAGCGTGAAATAGCCATCAGAAAGTACGTCTACTTGATCACCCTCTGTCAAAAGATTAATCGCAGATAGATGAACTGGTAGCTCTGGTATGCCACTAAAACAATTAAAGGCGCTGGCGTAAAATTCAGCACCAATCATAAAAGCTCTGACTCCAGCCCGACGATCAAAATCTAATCGATCAGCCGTATCAGTCGCTGTAGTCGCCAAGAATATTCGAAGGGCCATATTATCAGTGCGTAAAAGTGGTCGCCCCATGTTCTCAAGAAAATAATCAGTGTTTTCGGGTGATGGACAAGGGTGCGTTAACATAGTGTCGAGCTCGTATGACTGCTCTTTCGTGATGTCAGTAGCTGGAAAAGTATTTTACCGAGCAACATATTGGAGCAATTCTACACCCACATCAAACTTGATACAAGAACAAAAATATTGCTAGTCAATAGTTGGTTTTGGTATCGTTTTTTGGCGGCTAAATACTTGCGGATAGATCGTCTTGGTGACTTCGTCGGTCTCTTGGCGGAGCTGCGGAAATGGTACGCCTTCGCGCGCAGTCACGCCCTCGAAAACCCAGAATACTCGTTCGCTGAAGCCCCAACCGCAGGCTGGTGGCATACCGTATTCAAGCATTTCTATAAAATCGATGTCGAGCATCATAGCCTCGCTGTCACCACTGTCGCGCAAGTCCTGCTGCTCGACAAATCGACCGAGTTGTTCGACCGGATCGTTCAGCTCACTAAAGCCATTCCCAAGTTCGGTACCGGCGATGACCGGTTGGAACCGTTGAACGGTATCTGGTCTATCGGGGTTAGCTTTTGACAGCGGACTGATAAATAGCGGCGTGTTCACCAGCCAAATCGGCCCAGCCACATCTTTGCGGATATTCTTCCAAAGTTTATCGATACCGCGGGCTTTATTCTCGGTTTTGGCTACCTCAAGTTTGTTGTCCGCGAGCGCTTTCTTAACTTGTTCAATCGTACAATCCATGGGATCAATACTGTAGCGATCTTTAATAGTCTGAACATAATCCCATTCCTCCCACTCTTTACTGAGATCAATCTCAAAATTACCCAGTTTAAATTGCAATGTACCGAACGTAGTTTGCAAGACATGGCGATACATGTCGGTCATAAATTTCATACCGTCGCGCCAGTTCCAATAGGCCGCGTACCACTCCATGGCGATGTGCTCCGGTAAATGCTCGTCGGAATAATTTTCGTTACGAAAACGTGGCCCAATGTCGTATACGCGCTCAAACCCAGCACCAAGCAAGCGCTTGAGTGGCAACTCGTGGCTGATGCGCAGGTAAAAATCCTGGTCGAGGGCATCCATATGCGTAACGAACGGGTTGGCATCTGCCCCACCCGTCGTATGCTCAAGAACAGGGATATTAATTTCAGTAAAACCGTCATTATTGAGGTAGTCGCGCGTTGCCTGCCAGAATTTACTACGGCGTACGAACCGTTGCCGTACATCTTGATTAACATTCATGTCAACGTAGCGGCGGCGAAGACGCTCTTCTTTATTAGTGAAACCGTCTTGCTGGGTTGGCATTGGCCGGAGACTCTTGGTGAGCAAGCGAAAACTTTTGACGTCAACTGATTCCTCGCCGGTTTGCGTCCGAATAACTAACCCGGTTGCTTGCACAAAATCGCCAGCATCTAGCAAGGCAATGTCAGAGATTAGTAGCTCACTGTTACTGCGATCGGCGGTATCACCGTCGGCCTTGCGCCAAAAAAGTTGTAGCTCAGCACTCGTATCCTTGATGATGACAAAAGCAATCTTACCAAATTTACGGATAGACGTTATCCGGCCGACAACCGATACTTCTTGGCCGAGTAACGACTCAAAATCAGCGTGAACCGCCGCATTGTCATGCGTACGCTGGGCTTCGGCTGGGTACGGATTTACGCCGAGAGCGCGGAGATCCCCGGTCTTACGAAGTCGTTCATCGCGGAGTTCTTTAAGTGTTGCCACGGTGCTAAGTACCTAAGAAATTTCAACGATGTTGTAGGTAATCACATCGGCTGGAGTCTTAATTTCAACGTCATCGCCAAGCTTCTTGCCAATCAAAGCCTTGCCCATCGGCGATTCGTCGGAAATTTTGCCACTAAGCGGGTCGGCCTCTACGGTGCCAACAACTTGGAGTTCGCGTTCCTTACCATCGACACTTTTGAGCTTGACTGACGAGCCGAGTTGAACTTTGCTATCACCTTTCGGTTTCTGAATAATTTCGACACTCTGAAGGATGTATTCGAGCTCGCTAATACGAGATTCGTTGCGTTCTTGATCCTGACGAGCCGACTGGTATTCGGAGTTTTCGGCTAGGTCACCGAGTTCGCGTGCACTGCGGATTGATTCAGCAATGTCACTGCGCTTAGCAATAATGGTACTGAGTTCAGTCTGTAGTTCATCAACACCCGATTGGGTTAACCTAAATAGTTTCTTCATTACGTAATTTCCTCCTTAGTAGTTCTCGGTAAAGTGTCTGTGTGAGTTAATGCCGATATTATAGCAATTGACTAGTACTAAGTCCTAGCATTTTACCAACATCGTCTAATGTTATCGCTTCTGCAGTGTCGCTTACACGGGATTTGTACTCAAATGTTCCGGCGGCAACAGTTTTTTCGCTGATTATAATGCGGTGTGGAATTCCAAAAAGATCAGCATCAGCAAATTTTTGGCCTGGCCTAACTTCGCGGTCATCATATAATACGCTAACTCCGTTTGCTGTCAATAAAGTATATAGCTTATCAGCTTCGGCGGTGACGGTTTCATCGTCGCCGAGCCGAGCGATATACACCCGAGCTGGTGCGACTGACTCCGGCCAAACCAGACCTTTATCGTCGGCGAATTTCTCGGCGATAACGCCCATTAACCTCGTTATACCAATACCATAGCTACCGAGGTGCACGTATTGGCGCTCGCCCTGCTCGTTGGTAAATGCGAAGTCCATTTGCTCACTTTTTTGCGTTCCAAAGTTGAAAATATTACCAACTTCAGCCGACTTAACTTTTTCGAGCTCGTCACGGCCGACGCCCAAATCGGCCAGCGTTTTGTCGTTCAGCACTTCCTCATTGAGAGCGATTCCCTTCTCACGGTTGATATAAATAATATCTTCACCGGCGTCACAGATGGTTTGAAATTCATGACTGAACTGTGTAAAAGCGCCGCCGCTAGCAAACGTGACGTAGGTGTCAATACCAAGACCAACACGTTCGAACACCCGGTTGTAGGCAGCGATCGTTGCTTGGTAGAACGCCTCGTGCTGCTGCGCGTCGGTGCTACAAGAATACATGTCCTTCATGACGAATTCGCGGCCACGCATAATACCGCTCTTGGCGCGCAGCTCGTTGCGCAGCTTGGTTTGGAACTGGTAGACATTAGCTGGTAAGTCTTTGTAGCTATCGACATATTGTTTCATCGTTTCGACGATCGGCTCTTCGTGGGTCCAGCCGAATCCAACTTCCGCACCACTCTTGAGCTTAGATTTGAACCAAACGTCGACCGTTTCGTCGCTCCAACGTCCGGTTGTCTCCCAAAGTTCTTTTGGCTGTAAGCCGCTCATGATGAGTTCTTGGCCGCCGATGCCGTTCATTTCCTCGCGGACGATCGCCTTGATATTTTCGATGACCATGAGCCCGAGTGGCAGGTAGGAATAGACGCCGGCCATTTCTTTGTGGATAAATCCAGCTTGGATAAGTAGCTGCGCGTTCTTAGCGGTTTCGTCGGCTGGAGTTGTTTTACTAGTTTTGGTAAAAAGTTTTGATAATCTCATGGGGTGTTGTCCTGATTAGTCTTAGTGATAATTATATAAACGTCGTCGAAATGGGTGCAACAATATAGGGCAGCACCGAGAGGTCCATACAGTGGATCGTGGTATTACTCATTCTGCCAATATTGTACCCTACTGGGCATGTATGATGAATAAGAATAGGAACGCAACTCCGTTTTTAATGGCGTGCAGCAGCATGCTGGCCCAGAGACTGCCAGTTTTTTCGCGCAGATAAATCAGGAACAACGACAACACAAACGTGTCGATAACCGCTACCCAAATGGCGCTACCATTAACGCCACCAAACAAATGAGCGCTCGCGAATAGCGCACTAGTGAACAGCACCGCTAACACTGGTCGCACGACTTTTTTAAAGTTACTATATATGAATCCGCGTACCAGAATTTCCTCGGCAATTGGTGGCAAAATCACCAGACTGATAAAGGTTAAAACTAGTGGTAGTGTGCCGATAGCCCCGCCGAATCCGGTATCTTGTTCTTGATTAACGTTAAGTCCAGCCAAAAAATGCGTCGTTATGGCCAGCGTAATGCCATAGACAAAGTAATAAGCCGGTGCGGCGATTAATCCGTAGCCGAGATCTGACCATTTTGGCTTATTGAGTCCGATGGACGCTAGCGAGCTTTTACGACTTTTGATGAAAAGAAATACCCCGCCAACGACGATAGCTTCTATGAACAATACCAACAGGAAACGCCCCTCAATGGAGTCGTTAATGGCATTGACAGCTTCTTTTGGACTGCGCTGCGTTAGCACAATGTAGCCCAGAGCCAGCAGTAAGCCACCAATGATTTGTGAGCCGACGAATAGCGTGATGGCGTACACTAAGCCGACCCATGGGTTCCACGAAACTATTGGAATTTTTGGTGACTTTGTCTCGTCTAGCGGTAATAGCTTACTTACAGCATCAGGCTCGTTGGACGGAGCCGACTTGGCTAGTCTAGCCGGTTTGAGCTTAGAAGAATCGCTTAACATCGACTATAGAGATCACGACTATCAGTAACAGGAGTCCGACGAAACCGGATGCATTGATCGCTTCTTCGCGGGCCGGGCTGAGCGGGCGCTTGAAAATCCCGCGGGTTACCAGGGTAATCCAGAGTCGACCGCCGTCGAGCGCCGGAATCGGCAGAATATTCATGATTGCCAGTGTCAACGAAATGATGGCAATAATGAGCAACATAAACTGGAAGCCAAGCTGGCTGCTCGTTTGTAGCACAAAATAGATACCGACCGGGCCTGAGACCTGGCTGCTAGCTTTTGACTGGCCGTGCGTTCGTGCTTGGCTGTTACCGGTTACTGTACCGGCGACGATACTGCCAAGCCCGGCGACTGCTTTTCCAAGCCCTTGGAACGTTAACTTAGTAATTTGCGCACTGAATCCAACAGCGACAACCGGCGCCGACCACGTCGAGCGCTGCAATGTGAACTCAGCTGGCCCGCTAAGGCCTAAGTAGCCCTTCGGGTTGTCAGTATTTTTACTTTTATCAACGACAGATGACGTCAGCAATGTCACCGTACTCGATTTTGTTACACCTTTGTGGCTGTAACTCACAAGTACCTGCTTACCGGCTAAGCTCTTCGTCAGATGCGTAAGGCCAGTGACTGACGTAACTTTCGTAGCAGGTTTACCGACTTGGCCGATAGAAATAATGGTATCGCGGGTTTGGATTCCAGCTTTAGCAGCCGCCGAATTTGGCTCGACGTACGTCGCCAAGACTTCACTCTTCGTAACCTTAGTGTCGCTGGCAACCGTAAATTGGTTATTGACTAGTTTTGGCATACCGATCAAGGCTAGAAATGTCAGCAGTAGTAACGCAATGACAAGGTTCATGATTACACCGGCAGCCATGATTTGCGTTTTGGCCCATAGGCTGGCCGCACCGAAGCTACCCGGGGCGGTATCGCTATCATGCTCGCCTTTGAGTTTGACAAACCCACCAAGTGGCAAAGCATTAATCGTAAAGTTCCAACCACCGCGCATTTTGCGCTTGTACAATGTTGGCGGAAAGAAAATACCAAATTCTTCGACCTGCACGCCATTACGACGCGCCGCAATGAAGTGCCCGAATTCGTGGGCGACAATCAGCCCAATAAAGAGGAAAATCCCGATAACCAATAGTAATATTGCCATTTACTTCTAGTATATAGGGCTTGCCCGTAGGTGCAAAGCAAACCGCTTTATATTTTTCCTATATTTAAGGTTTATTTCAGATTACAACGCCATGATTTCGGATTCTTTGGCCTTTGCCGCCGATTCAACCGAATTTTTCGTAGTGGCCAGGGTATCATCAACTTGCTTTTCAAGTCTTTTGGCGTCGTCTTCGCCGATGTCTTTGTCTTTTTTAGCTTCGCCGATAATGCTCATTGCATCGTGACGAGCGCTGCGTAGACGTATCATACACTCTTCTTGTTTTTGGCCGATCTGCTTCGCGATATCGCGGCGTCGCTCTTCCGTCAGCGGTGGAACCGGGATCCGAATAATTCGGCCATCGTCGGTCGGATTTAACCCCAAATTTGGATTATTACGAATCGCCGTAACAATTGACTGCAGCGTGCTAGGATCAAACGGCGAAATTTGCAGTAGCTGGGCCTCGGGAGCAGTAACCGTAGCAACTTGAATGAGCGGCATCTGAGCACCGTAGGCCTCGACGGTAACGCTATCGAGCATAGCAGAACTGGCGCGGCCAGTTCGCAGACTTTTTAGATCATTTTGAAAATGTTCAATGGCTTGCTGAAACTTTGTTTGGGCTTGGCTGACGATTTGGGCTGGATTCATATTTCTTTCGTTTACTTATTTTTATAAGTATAGCGCACTACCCTAAGTAATAACGCGGTTCGTCATATTTTGTGGCAACGAAACCTTCTGCCAAACTCAGTAGTCCCAACATACCTAGTAGACGGGGATCGTCTGATCCGATGAGCTCCAACGTACCCTTATTATTTTTATGATCATAGTCCGGGCCATACACGATTGCCGTTTCAGGGTCATCAAGGTCGACAAGGCTACCGAGCTTTTTAGACATTCTGTTCGGATCCTTGCTGCGCGTAAAACCTCCTATCACCAAGCTAAGCTGCAGACCTGACTTTTGAGTTATTTGAGCATAATAATGCTTTTTTTGACGCTCGTCACTGTGCTTAGAAACTGTTCTATCAAGGATTAGGCTGACACGACGCAGCGACCGATTATCGCTAAATACTATACCGACTGGAATCTCAAAATGTGATTTCTTTTTGTTGCTAACATCAAGCTCAATGATAGCCATGCAGGTTGCTAGGCTCTGTGCATTAGCATTGCGGCGCGCCTCAGACTGAACCCTGCCTTCTGGCTCAGTTGCAAGCGTTATCATCTGATTAGGTTCACCTAGCCATTCAACAACCTGCCCATCAGGAATATTAAGACCGTGTGTTAGCTCCGGCGTTAAATCAATTAGTGGTTGTCTGCGTTCTGGTAGTGGCATAAACATATTTTATAATAATTAAGTAAGTAAAACAATAGTTACGAATCGACTTATAAACCATCAAAAAAGAACCGGATTCCCGGCTCTTTTATACTAACTTTAGAGCTCAGGAAAGCTATTAGTTCATCTCACCTAGGGCGATACGTGAGAAGCGACGGACGACAACGTTTTCGTTGAGGCGGGCAGCCGTTTCCTTGACGTACAGTCCAACTGATTGGTCGGGGTTCTTGATGTACGGCTGTTCGAGCAAGCAGCGCTCAGCAAAATGCTTTTTGACTTGGCCTTCTACGATCTTAGCAACCATATTAGCTGGCTTGCCGTCGGAGGTTGCCTTGTCAGTAAACTCGGCAGTAACTTTAGCAACTTCGGCAGATGGAATGTCGTCGACACTAACGAATAACGGCGAGCTGGCTGCAATGTGCATTGCGATGTCTTTGACGAGCTCGGCGAAGATCTCACCGCGGGCGACAAAGTCTGTCTCTGAGTTAACTTCGACAACGACGCCGATACGGCTGTCATGGTTGTAGGTTCCGACAATTCCGGCGCGCGCTTCGCGCTCGCCGCGCTTGTCGGCCTTAGTCAAGCCTTTTTTGCGCATAGCATCTAGTGCTTTGTCAAAATCACCGTTAACTTCAGCGAGTGCTGCCTTAGCGTCAGTTAGTCCGATACCGGTTAATTCTTTTAGTCGTTTGATCGTGTCAATATCTACTGCCATAGTTGGTACTCCTCGCCTCCCGCAGCCACTGCTGCAGCCGAACGTATCACATTAGTTATTAAAAAATAGTTAGCGCTACTGTACTATTTAGCGGATTCAGGTGCGTCGGTCTTATCTTCGACTTTTTTAGCCTTTGATTTACCGGTTTCAATAGCACTTTTGACGTAATCAGCAATCAGTTGAATAGTCTTTAAGGCGTCATCGTTAGCTGGAATTGGATAAGTCACCAGGCTAGGATCTGCGTTAGTGTCAGTGATGGCAACGATTGGTATTTTGAGCTTGGTGGCTTCGCGGACGGCGTTAGTGTCGTGCGTAATATCAACAATAAAGACCGCGCCTATTTTACTGTTCATGTCTTTAATGCCACCGTAGAGGAGGTTCATTTCATCGATTTCTTCCTGGAAGCGCTGGATTTCGAGCTTGTTGTACTTGGCGGCTAGTTCGCCATTAGCCATGCGAGCTTCGAGGTCTTTGACGTGTTTAACGCGACCACCGATAGTGTTGTGGTTCGTCAACATGCCACCGAGCCAACGTTCCGTGACATACGGCATGTTGGTATCTTCGGCTAATTGCTTAATGATGTCCTGCGCCTGGCGCTTGGTGCCAACGAGCAAAATCTGT
>JACMPL010000038.1 GCA_014377525.1 Candidatus Saccharimonadota bacterium | reverse complement strand
TCGACGTTAACGCGGCTGTACCGAAAATTATTATTCTTGAGGGCACTACCAACAAGATGTTGCAGTGATCGCATGGTGTCACCGTGCTGGCCGATCAGAAAGCCGTTGTACTGGGTGCTAGGAGCATTGAGCTGGATGACTTCGTCGTCGGCGCTGGCTTCGATGGGCGTATTGTGGCCAAAGAAAGACAATAGGTCTTCGAGGTATTTCTGAGAATACGCAACTGCGTCGACCATGGACTCGTTCAACGGCTTGCTGTGGAACGCGGCATCAGGCGCACCTGCAGCAATGTCGGAGCGACCACCTATGTCAGTATGGTCGGCGTTACCTGCGTGGTCGGCAGCCGAGCTCATGCCGACTTCTTTCGTTTACCGCCACTGCCCGCCTTACTTTTGGTGTTTTTCTTAGTTTTAGCGGCTTTGGCAGCGACTTTTTGGCGGGCTTCAACAATGACTTCAGCTTCGGGAATGTCGGCTAGTTTCTTCGATTTACGATCAGGTTTATCGGCGATCTCTTCCATTTCTTCTTCGTCGCGGCCGAGCACTCGGCCCTGTTGGATAATGGCAACGGTTCCGCCGACGAGCCAGTATAGGCTGAGCGCCGATGGCAAATTGACCGTAAAGAAGAACACTAGCACTGGTAGGAAAAATAGCGTGCTCTTACCGACTGCCGCGCTAACTTCGGATTGATCGGCCTGCTTGCCTTTGCCGGCGTCCTTTAGGATAGCTCGCAGGCCACGTTGGTCTTTCGTGGTTGGGAGTAATTGTTTGCTTTGGAAATACTGAGCAAAGACACTGCCGAGAACAACGATCAGACCGGCAAAGTAAACGCCGCCAGCTGGATTAAAGGCGCTGCGACTCAAGTTGACGACACCAAACAGGGTGTTATCAAATAGGTTAATGTTGCCTTTTAGCTGCTGCAACCATGGCAAGTGTTGGATGGCTGGATAGGTAAAGTTAACCAGTTGGTGTGGATCGGCAATCACGTGGCGGAGGCCGCTATATAGTCCAATCAGCACGATGAACTGGACGATTAAAATTGGGAACGTCGCAAATGGATTAATACCACGCTCTTTATAAAGCTCCATCATCATAACCTGCTCTTTTTGACGATTGCCTTTGGTGGCGGCTTTGATTTTCTTAATATCTGGCTGCAGTTTACGCATGGCTTTAGCTTGGTGCAATTGCTTTCGGACAAGTGGCCAGAGCAGTAACCGTACAATTATGGTGAAAAGGACGAGGGCAAGGCCGAAGTTATGACCGGGGATGATCGCGTAGATAAGTGCCAGTAGGTTAAAAATTGGCTGAACGATGAGCGTATTGAACATGAGCTAGTGTTCCCTTCAAGCAGTTGTTTTCACATTTTTCTTACTATAACTATAGCATGGTCGGCCCTGGATATTACAGAGAGCGGCCGGTGTTAGTGTTCGGCGACCACCGGCCCTAGCAATTCTGACTTGCGGAGTAAGTCGGCGACCTGAGCTATTAGTTCGGGCGCGGGCACACTGGCAACCTGGTCGCTAAAGACGGTTACGACGATACTAGCCTGAGGATTAACACCTGGTGCTTGCCGCAGTACCTCAAACAAGCGGCGGCGAATCCGGTTTCGGACGACGGCTGATTTATGAACTTTTTTGCTGACAATGACCGCTACTCGGTAATTGGGGCGGTTAGTTTCGGTATGTTTCAGGCTCATCAGCGGGCCACGCACCGTCCGGCCATTGCGGTAGACATTGTTGAGGCTGCCCCGGCCATGAAATCGATAAAGTCGGCTAATCATAGAGTTTTTTTACACGTAAAATGCGCCCTTGTCAGAGCGACAAGGGCGTTACACATGCAATAAAATTACTTTACGCTGAAAGTCGGGCACGGCCCTTGTTTCGGCGGCGCTTCAAGACTAACTTACCAGCTTTAGAAGCCATGCGCTTCATAAAACCGTGAACGTGAGCTCGGTGACGCTTCTTTGGTTGGTGCGTTCGTTTTGGCATAGAACTACTTTACGATACTTGTTTACTTTAGTGAAATCTGTTTAGTGGTATTGCAACCCGAATAACTTATTATTCCGTAAAATTGACAATACTTAACCCTCATATACTAACAAGTTTTCCACAATTCACCAAGTATTTTCCACAGTTTTATAGAGAGAGCGTTAGACTGTGTATAAAGTTACTACTATTTTTAGAAAATGAGCTGGTTAGCTCCGGCAATTGTTAAAAACATGTGGAAAACTTTCGATAAGTCCGCTATATTACTACAACAAGAGGAGCGGTATGCAGAAGGACAGTTTGTGGTTAGCGGTTCTAGGAGAAATTGAATTATCGGTGTCACGGGGCAACTATGTGACGTGGTTCAAAAACACCCAGCTTATTAAGCACGACAGCGAATCGACCGTTATTGCCGTCGCCAATGTGTTCATAAAGCAGCAACTTGAGCGCAAATATTCTGACCTCATCAGCGAAACGCTCCGAAAAAATAACATTATTTCAGATAAGCTCGAATTCAAGATCACCGCCCAAGCGGGGGTACCACGACGCACCAAGGATGATGAACAGGTTACGATAACTTCCGCGGCCGAAACGCCGCAGTACCGTGAGCCGCAAGCGGCTATGCCCATCAAAGCAGCGGGCAATAATTTTAGCCACTCCTACCGACAAGGCATCAACGAACGCTACACGTTTGACACCTTTATTGTCGGGTCGGGCAATGAACTTGCCTTTGCCGCCTGTCAGTCGATCGCCCAAAGTCCGGGCAACAAGTACAATCCCCTGTTTTTATATGGCGGCGCCGGTATTGGCAAAACTCACCTGATTCAGGCGGTTGGAAATGCTACGCTGGCTCGTAACCCTGGCGCAAAAGTGCTCTACATCACGACCGAACAATTCGTGCAAGAATTCGTCGATGCCCTCAGGTTTCGTAAAACGGCCGACTTTGCTAGTTACTACCGAACGGCCGATGTATTAATTGTTGATGATATTCAGTTCATTGCCGGCAAAGAAAAGATGCAAGAAGAGTTCTTCCATACCTTTAATGCCATTCACCAGGGTAATCGCCAGATTATTATCAGCTCCGATAAGCCGCCGAAAGAAATTCCAACCTTAGAGGAGCGCTTACGCAGTCGGTTTGCCTGGGGCATGAGCATCGATATGCAGAACCCGGATTTTGAAACTCGTTGCGCAATCGTTCAAACCAAGGCCCAAACGCATAACATCGTTTTGCCGAACGATGTTGTCGACTATTTAGCTATGAATATTCAGACCAACATCCGTGAGCTTGAGGGCGCACTCAATCAGTTACTGGCCTTCTGTGAGATGCGTAGCCTCGACCCTTCACTCAGTATCGTAACGAATATGCTAGGAGTTAATAAAACGCGGCCGAAACACTTGAGCGCCAAGCAGATTATTGAGCGCACCGCCAAACATTTCCAGATCCCGATGGAGGATATATTAGGGCCGAAGCGCGATAAAGACATCGTAGTGCCCCGGCAGATCGCCATGTACATCTTACGTAGCGAATTGCATCTTAGTTTCCCCAAGATTGCCCGTGAACTTGGCCGCAAAGATCACACTACGGCCATTCATTCGGTTGAGAAAATTGAGAAAGAATCGCGGCTCGATGCCAGTTTGCGCTCGACCATTTCAGAAATTAAGGAGCGGTTATATGCCTAATTTTAAGCGAATAAGCTGTGCACAAGCTGTGATTCTAGCTCTAGCTTGGCTGCGCACAACCAGCGGTTTATCCGCAGCCCCTATGGGCGCTCCCAAAAGGCCTGCGCATAACTACCCCGACTTACGCACAGTTGTACCTACTTTTGTACGCAGCCTAATCCACCGTATTTTTGTTCAATTACTATCTGTTAGCAGTGTAGTTATACCCATTATCCACAGGACTAATAAAAACAATAATAAAGTATATTACTTAATTACTTATATACAGGAGCTCCCATGAAATTACAGGTCACTCAGGAAAATCTTAACCGCGCGCTTAGTTCAGTCGCTCGAGTTGCTACTAGTAAAAACTCCTTACCGATACTGTCTAACGTCCTTGTCAAAACTTCGGATAATCGGCTGAGCTTATCGGCTACCAATCTGGATATCGGCATCACCCACTATATTGGCGCCAAAGTTTCTGAGGAAGGCTCGATTACCGTCCCTGCCCGGCTGATGCAGGATTTCGTCAGTAGCTTGCCGGCCGGCATTATTAACCTTGATCTTGCCGAAACGAAACTTAAAGTCACTACCGACCAGTATCAATCGGTGGTCAACGGCATCGTGGCTGACGATTTTCCGGTTATGCCAGCGATCGCTAACGGTAAAACTTGGGAAGTGCCGGGTGCACTACTCAAAAAAGCCCTGCAGCAAGTTGTTTTTGCAGCTTCGAACGATGAAACGCGACCGGTTTTAACAGCAGTCATACTCCATACCTTTGAGGGACATTTATACATGGCGACCACTGACAGTTACCGCCTAGCCGAAAAAGATCTCGGGCCAAACACCGAAGACGTCACGTTGCTGATTCCAGCCAGCGCGCTCCAAGACCTGTTGCGTATTCTTGGGGATACCACTGACCCTGTCCGGGTGACGCATGACGACCAGCAGGTACTATTTCAGGTTGGTGACGTCGAACTGGTTACAAGACTAATCGAAGGAAAGTACCCGGATTACCGAAAATTGATTCCACAGTCATTTGCAACCCAAGCAACGCTCAAACGAGCCGACCTGGTGAACGTCACGAAGGTCTCCAGCTTGTTTGCCCGCGAAAGTGCAGGAAGTGTCACGATTGAGGTCGACGAGGCCTCAGGCAACCTCAGTATCCGTTCAGTGGCCTCACAGCTCGGCGAGAACAATGCTAATGCGACGGCCAGCGTAATTGGTAGTGGTAGCATCACGCTTAATTCTCGTTACTTACTTGACGGCTTAAATGCGTTGAGTGGTGAAACCGTTACTTTCGGTTTTAATGGAAAACTCGAACCAACGCTGCTGACCGACGCCAAAGCACCCGATTATCGGCACGTCGTGATGCCGCTTAAGGGTTAAATAAATAGGCTGATCGGTCGGCGATAGATCAGCCTGCCCTAACCCCGTATACTGAAGACTATGATTACCGATATCCGCCTGCAGTCGTTTCGCTCCTACGGTGATGCCGCGTTTGATATAGATAGTGGTGTCAATATCATCGTTGGCCCTAATGCTAGTGGAAAAACCAATTTACTCGAAGCCGTGCTCTTACTCGCTACCGGTAGCTCGTACCGTGCTAAAGATTCCGAAATGATCGGATTCGATAAACCGTGGGCTCGGCTCGACGCGCACGACGATAAAGGCTCTGTCCGGACGCTCAAACTGTTCGAAGCCGCAACTGGCCGTAAAGAATTTGAGATTCATGGCAAAACACTCAAGCGATTGAGCTTTAAGGATAGCCTACCGGTCGTGTTGTTCGAACCGAATCACCTACTACTATTAACCGGTTCACCTCAGGGTCGGCGGGATTATCTCGACGACTTGCTTGAGCAAACTGAGCCTGGCTTTGGCGTCCTGAGGCGGCAATACAAGCGGACGCTAGCGCAGCGTAATAGCTTGCTCAAACAGCCGAACGCCAACCCGATGCAGTTATTTCCATGGAACATCCGGTTGAGCGAACTCGCTGGGCAGATCGTGCGCGGCCGTTTAGCTTTGATCGAAACGCTTTCGACGACGCTCGGCGTGCTCTACGGTGGTCTCTCTAAAACCACGACTGGCGTCGATATTCAGTACATCACCCGCTTTAACACCGATAATTACGAGAGTCAATTGCTCCAAAAACTTGAATCAAACCTAGCCTTAGAACAGCTACGCGGTTTTACCGCCTACGGCCCGCACCGCGATGATATGGTAATTCTGTTTGATGGCCGGCCAGCCAGTGAGACTGCATCGCGCGGTGAGACACGTACAGCCGTTCTGGCGCTCAAAATAATGGAACTCGAATCAATAGCCGTTGCCCGGGCAAACGCCCCGCTCCTGCTACTGGACGACGTTTTTAGTGAACTCGATGGTGCCCGCCGCAAAGCGCTGACCAGCTACCTCAAAAACTACCAGACATTCATAACTACCACCGACGCCGACGTGGTGTTACAGAACTTTACTGAAACTTGTCGGATTATCCCGCTTGGGGGCTAGACTACTGACCAACCGATGGACTATGAGTATACCCCGATTTAGCAGTTTTAAATTCTATATTTAACTTGTTTATATCGTATCCTTGCTTTGTAATCCAAGTCAGAGCATCGGTTCTAGAAGTGTCATCCGGCGCGGTTATAATAATCTTCGCTGTTCCATCACTCCCAGCGCCGTAATCTATTTGAAATTCATATCCTGGACCGATGTAAGGTAGTTGGTTTATGAGCGGATTTTCGGCAACAGCTTTTGCGGCTGCATCCGTCGCTCGCCTACCACCGATCGCTTCGCGGTTTAATCCTTCTGTTGGGTGGTTTTTTAAGTATGTCTCACCAGCACTTGAATTAGGATCTAATAGGATTGTTACCTTCGTATGACCACCCTTAGTCACTGTAATGTGCTGCGAAACATCTCCAAAACCAGCCATCGTTGCCGTAACCGCATATGTACCTGGAATAAGATACTGCTCGCCATTTTTCAGGCTTTTACCGTTGTTAAGAGTTAGTTTGGCGACAGTCGGCGCCATATTTATCGTTAAATTTGGCTTTGGCCGACTGAGGCCGTATATTACACCACAAGTCAGCGCTACGAGTATTAATACAACTGTCATAATTCGCTTATTTTTCATAATAGCTCCTACTTTAGATGATAGCCCCGAAAGCCATCTGAGTAAAAATTATCTGCTTGAGGAACATGATCGCCAAGTGATGCGGCAACGCTATTGTACGACTTACCATTTATTGCAGGCTGTGGTCCAACGTATATGTATGTGTGTGATGAGCTAATCAAAATATCGCCAGGTCTTAACTGGCTTGTACTAGTAATTACCCCTAACGACTGATACTTTGGCGAACCATCTAGATATGGTTGTTGAACAACCGTACCACGTTTAGGATAGCTTGTATCGGCGCCGCTTGCTATCATAACGGTCGCTACGAATACGCCACAATCGCTAAACTCGTCGCTGCCAGTACTACCGTTATACTGGGTCAGTCCTACCTGATATGTTGGCTTAGCATCGTTTTTAGTATATCCATGCCCAGGTAAATCCCATGCAAAATTCAATGCC
>JACMPL010000006.1 GCA_014377525.1 Candidatus Saccharimonadota bacterium | reverse complement strand
TATAGAAGCTATAGAACAGGTCGAGCACTTCTAGACTGGATAGTTGACGAGTCTGAATACCAAGTCGGCCAAAGCCTTTGCTGACAATATCGGCATCAAGCGCCAGCTGTTCTTGAATAAACTCGAAGTTGTTGTGGTCCCGATTGTCGTACGGTAAAACAATGTAGAAGTGGCGAGACAGTATCTTATTGGTTGTGACGAGGCTTTGCACAAACTCTGCATAGTTAGCCGCCGCAACTTGATAGATCTCCTCTTTCTCATTGGCGCGGGCCTGCTTGAAATCCTCTAAGTATTTATCCATATCAAGCTCGCGAACACGGACTACAATTTGGAGTGGGCTTGTTAACGAATTGAGGAATGATTGATAGATATCAAGAATTGCGTCTTGCTCAGCCTCGCTCTTAAGCTCAAAGTTGATTGAGCTTGATTCTAAGACTAGTCGGTACTGGTTACCAGGGAGCGTCAGAATACCATCCTTGACGCCTTTGATATTGATCTGCATCCGTGAGGACTGCTTACGACTGCTTTTCTGTAATAACCACATGGAGGCCTCCTCGTTTATCGGACGTAAAGTGCACTTTGGCATGAGGATTATCCAGCATACTTTCAATGATTACTTTGTCAGCAGTACTAATGTCGGGTACTAGCTTAAGCACCGGGTTAGCATCAGGCAGATTGACTACAACTTGCTTTGGCTCAAATGAGTCATCTCGTAAGTGCAGATTATTTTTATCGAAGACGAAGTAGCGCGGCCGAAGGTTAAAGCGGGTCATGGCGATCAACCAGTGCAGCACTAATTTGCCACGTATCCGAATCGCTAGCGAAGCAACGATTATCGAGGCTAACCCGACCAGCATCAATTTGTAGCCGTCGAACTGTAACGTCGGCGGAAAAACGATATAAATAGCCGCTGCAATGAAGGCTGGAATAGCCAGTAAGATGATCTGGGACAGACTCAGATTACCAGCAATTTTATCTTCAACCGTCGTGATTTGAGCTGGCACGATAGCGGTTTTCATGACGCAACCGCCGTTCTCGCTTTGCGAACAGTTTTACTGACGTAGCTGACACTGTTAATGAACTGCCCACCGAGTTTGCGCATCGCTTTTGGGCCGACTGAGGCATAGGATAGCTGTTGCATAACCCCCTGGGTTTTGAGCAGAGCGATCAGTACCGATATGCCGACGATCATCGACATAATCGGATCTGGCTGATTATCTTTGCCGGGCAAGATAGCCGCGAAGATCGAGGTCGCCAACTGCAGTATCACGACATGAACGAACAGTACAAAAATCGTTGTTAGGTACGTCTTAACTGCATTCTCGACGAAGTCCTTAAAACTCGGTAGCAGATATAGCAGAAGCAGAACTGGTGCTAAGACTGCACCGATGTAGAGCGTAACTAGTCGACCGACGTAATAGACCAGCAGTATAACCGCCAGTATCAGGAATACCACCATAATCAGTAGCGCCGCTAAACTGAGCCCGCCGGATTGCGCAACGATCTTAACCAGCGTTGCCCAAAGATTGATACTCGGAAATCCGGCATGAAGCGCTATGATCATCCCGTTTGATACTCTAATCACGCCATCGATGAGGAAGATGGAAGAATTTATGAGTAAGAATACTAAGCCGATTTGTGGCAGCAAGTGTTTAAACTCAATCTCTTCTAAACCTAGGGTTGCGAAGCTCATGACATGAAAGCCGAGCAGGGCTACGAACAGAATGAACAACGAGTCGGCGATTCCAACGATGGTCAGCCAAAGATTAAATATCGCCGAATTGGCAGCGATCAGTGGCGTACCATTCGTGAAAAAGGCCAAAGCTTGTAGGAATGGTTTGGCAATTGACTGAATAATGTCCTGGAATAGTCCCGCGATGGCTTTTATCAGAATATCGACCAGACCATTCGACACTTTTTGTGGTTCAATAGCGGTTAAATTCGGAATCTTTGCAGTAACTGCTCCCCCACTAGCGGTGTAAGCATGCGTAAGAATAGCGGTTAGTACGGCAGCACCGATGATGATTACCAAACCTATCAGGGCATTCTTGATTACTAACTTGGCATGCTGCAGCCTATCGGGATTGCCCGAACTGGTCATATAGTGGATGCCGCCGTTTATTAAAAAGAAGACGCAGGCTAACGATGCCAGCACGGCAATTGTCGAAACAACTGGCGTTACGAAGTCCTGCATTGCATTTGTAGCCGATAACGCATCGGCCACTCCTGCGAGTGGGATAGATGCTACTATGCCCATAATTATTTTCCGAAGGCGTTGGTCGCTACATCAGTAACGATATTGCTCAGTACGAAAGCAGCAAAAACGATAATCAGACCAAGCGCCGAAAAAGTGATGGTACGTTTTGCCCCACTCATGCGTTCCGGGTTACCGGCGCTTGTGATGTAACTAAAACCCCCTATAACAAAAAAACCGGTCGCTACGAGACCGGCTAGACCTGCAATTATCTGGATCAGGCTGCGCAGAAAGCCTTCAACTTGTCCAACACTACCGGTAGCGGCAAGTGCCGTATGCGCAAAGAATATGGGCACCCCCAAAGCTGTATACACGAAGATTGCTAATGATTGTCGTTGGAGCCGTTGCCGCATCGTATCCCCTATCAATTAGTTTTAACGTCAGCGTAGCAACTAATTTGCTTTTGTCAACTCTTTATGTTCTAGCCATAAGTAGTATTGTGCTCTCCGATAGACTCTAAGAAATTGTATATATCCGGCTTATGTCCACACCTTGGATTGTAATCTTTGGTATCGCCGCGACGCATCCTAATACGTTCAGTGACAGATTAGAAACTCAATTTAAAGCTGAAATGATAATCCTGCCAAGCAAAAAAAACTACGTGCCTAGCTTGGACCAAAAAACTAATATGTTTCTAAAAAAGAAACTGAAAAGATTGTAATTTTTTTCTAAATATTCGCTTACCAATTTCATACTACTGAAGCTCTGTTTACTCGGACTAATTCATTTGTAATCTTCATAATTTTATCCCATAAGCCTTCACTAGTTCCTGCGCATAGCAGCTAATGATAGCTACTTATGAATCCTCAAATACACCCGGGTATTTATTAAAGTAAGATGTAATAAGCACTCATGCTTCGACAACTGGCAAAGCAGAGATAGCGATATTGTGATAATCAGGAATTTAATAATAACTAAGACTTATGATACTTTTGAGCTGCCATCTTGACTAGTGATTAGCTCGAGCAGGTGCCAAATTATTTAGACGCTTACATGTAATTATTTAATAAGCGTAGCACTAAAGATTTGCCATGCCAGTAACGATTTGGCTACGAAGCTAAGAATTATGTAGGCTTTCTCGCCTCTCAAATAGTTAGCCCACTTACCTTTTGCCCGATACTGTTTGTATTGAACGAGAGCGAAGCAGTTAAAAAATATAAACAGTGAGAATACGATTCCATATACAAAACCTGGCGCGGAAGCACCTGATAGCTTTCCGGGCGAAAATAGCTGGATCACTATGATTATCCAAGGGATAATCCCTGCAAAACAGCCAAATATAAATGGCAGCCATTGACCATCACCTGGCTGGGAATACTTCTCTTGGAGCCAGCCGAATAATATCATCGAGGTATTGACTGCAAATATGGCTAGTAGCGCAGCGTAATTACTGATGCCATTGAGCTGAGCAATTAACACAATCATGATTGATGAACTCAGAGAGTATTCAACCCAACGGAAGATGTTTCGATTATGCTTTAGTCCATCTGAATAAATTGTAAAAAATTTCGTCGATGATACGAGAAAATGAAAAAATGCCGACAAGCCCAGAAAAAGAGCTATCGTGAAGCTAACATTGTTCTGAAATAGTAGTACCGGATTTGTAAATGTTGACCCAGGAGGACCTGTCATGTAGGTAGCAGTAACTGGCAAAGAAAATTTATTAGAAAGTGCTAGCACAGCGATTAATGAGGCTAAGTGCAGAAATCCTGCTGCGATATTCATTTTTCTTAATGGTTTAATCTGTAAATTAGTGAGTTTGTTCATGCGGTTATATTAACATATCAGGATAAATTACTGCGTTACCTTCGAATTATTGCGCTCAGCGCGTTAGTGAATGATAACGGAGTGGATTATACTAAAATCATGTCTGAGGATCGACAATTTATAATTCAGGACGCGCCATTTAACGGTAAGTCTGTAGTCTATATTATGTCACGAGATCAGAGGGTAGAAGATAACCATGCGCTAATCCTTGCCCAGAACCTAGCAATAGCTAAAAAAGTTCCGCTGTACGTACTATTTGTACTAATGGAAGTTAAATCTAGGTCCTATGAGCATTATGAATTTATGCTAGAAGGGCTATCAGAGGTTGCAAGCTCTGCCAGCAAGTACAACATTTCTTTCGTAATGAGAGCTGGGCACAACGACTTAGAAATACTACGATTCGTGCAAGAAGTAGGCTGCGGTGCTCTGTTTTTTGATTTTAGCCCACTCAAACACGCACGTTCAATAGCTAAAAAAGTAGCAAATCATCTCAAAATTCCGATTAGTGTCGTTGATACGCACAACATTATCCCACTTTGGATCGCATCCTCTAAGCAGGAGTATGCCGCACATACCATGAGACGAAAAGTGCACCAAAATCTAGCTAAATTTTTGGTTGCACCGTCCCGACACCAAAAACATCCTTACTCAGCAGAACCAATGACATCAATAAGCCCTGATATTGCACTACAGTTCATTAGTAAAATTCCAAAATCCGGCATTAAGATTAGTCAAAAATCCGGAGAGAACAGTGTACGAAAGCATCTACAGACGTTTATAAAAAATAGTCTTGATACGTACGCACTCCAACGCAACGACAT
>JACMPL010000037.1 GCA_014377525.1 Candidatus Saccharimonadota bacterium | reverse complement strand
GCAAAATTCAATGCCGTCTTGACGGCATTGCCAGCAACTGCACCAGCTCCGTCGCTAATTGGGGCCCCGCCTGCACAATTTTGTACTGCTGTAGTCGCACTATTATTTGTGGGAGTCGAACCAGCAGGTGCTAGCTGAAGCTTACTTGTGTCATGTATATTCTCTATTTGTTCTTTCGCTGGTGTCCCAAGAACCGTGGATGCGATATCAGAATATCTTGATGTTACTTGGTTCACGAGATTTAAGCGGGTTTGATAATACTCAGCAGGATTACTGACCGAAGCTTCTGCCCATAACTTGTTGCCAGGGTATTTCATATAATATGTTAGCGCATACATGAACTGCTGGGCTGTGCTATCGGTCTGCATAAGTACCCCTGCTAAGCGTGACTGATTTGGAAATGTCATGGTTCGAGCAGTCGCCTCGACTCCAGCATCAAATGATTTGAACGATTGCAGGCCGCTGGCGTTATTATTTGATGCAAGCAAGTCAGGCGCGTTTAAACCAGTATTAAGAGGATTAAAGAGGTCGTCGTTATTGATATCACCACCCTCTCCGTACATAAAGGCTAGCAATGCAATAACATGGTCTTTGGTCACTACTTTTGCAGGGTCGTTGTTGGTCTTTTTTGCTATGTCTTTGATAGTTTCAATTGCGAACTGCTCGAGTATATATGGTGGCTGTAAGCCACTATTCCAGATTGTGGCAGCACCAGCTGATGCTACAACAGCCCCAAAACTTCCGTCACTTGCTCCACACTGAGCCGTATCATTGGGGTCATAAAAAGCCGTTTGGCCAATGATTGAATTTATATCATTTTGGGTGAAAGCCGCTGCTAATGGATATTCAGCTGCGTTAAGGACGCAGATAAACAAGACTATTAGTATTCCGGTTCGCCGTAGCCACTGTTTAAGAGGGTACATTAATAAGTACACCCTTTTTGCGGAAGACTGCCAACTGCTGGTAGCGGTGCTTTTGTTGCGATAGCGACAAGCAGATTCTGCGGGCAATAAAAATCTTTTGGATCAAAACTGGTCTGAATATTTAGGTGAAGATGAGCTCCAAAAGAGTCGCCAGTATTACCAGCATGCATGATTAATTGTCCTGGCGTAACATGCTTTCCGGGCGTAATACCAGGAAGTGATCCACCGTCGGTGCCATGCCCATAGATGTATTGGAATCCATCGTCGCCCTGAATCATAACACCTTCGCCATAACCACCTCCATTCGGAGCACGTAGTATGATTCCTGCATTCATAGAGTATACCGGAGTACCCATTGGCACTGGTATATCTACAGCAGGCGTATCGTGGTGCGGATCCGTAAACCAATTCGGATGCTGAGCGTACCATTTTTGATCAACTGGCAATACATAAGCGCCAGTTGTGTTGATAGAGCCACCGGCTGGCGGCGTTGAAGTGGAGGGCTGTGCGGAAGTAGTGGAAGCTGCAGGCGTGGGGTCTTGAATAGAGAGTAAATCATCGCTGCCTGAATTATAGCGTTTATCGAGTCGCCACCTAAAAACGAGGTCGTTATACTTTGGATTATTGATACTTAGCGTCTTCGGTGAACATGTTGAGTCGTCAGATAAAACTGTCCCATTTTCATCGCGTTTTAGGTCCCCACTTGAAAGTAATGTACCCATACTCTCGGTGAAACATTTGTCGTAGGTTGATTGTATTTCCTCGACTTGACTAGCGTGTTGATCGAGATATTCGGCGTTTAATATTGGTGAGTACTTAGAGTCGCTATCAATAAGTTTTTCTTCTTCCTCTGGCCAAGCAAATTGAACATTATTATAGTTAGTTTCAGTTGCCGCCGCCGAAGCATGGCTCGAGAAGCTCCCGAATAAGCTCGAGGCTAGCTTTGTTGGACTGAAGATAGCCAAGCCCATTTTGGTAATTATGTCAGAAGCTGGTCCGTGCATACCGCCGCTTATACTGAAGGCCATCTTGGCGACTAAAGAGTTAGTATTACTTGGTGAAAGATAACGCTCATAAGCACTTTTAGAGGCATTTTGTTTAAGCACATATCTTACATCTTCTTTGTTTCCATTGAGTGTTTCAGTAGAAGTTAGAGGTCTGCCATACGACCCACTACGGCTTATCTCATTTCCCATAAGGTTGCCTCCAGCATCGGCCGCATTGACGGCGTCATCCCCCATTGCCGTACCGTTACTCATTTGTCCTGCTCGATTAGCTACGATATATTTAGCCATCAGCGTCAGCCCCGCAATTCCAGCTGCTGATTTAGCCTGTCCAAACACAAACTCCTTTCCTCGGCCGCCGTATATAGTTGCCCTAATAAGGAATCGTTGCACCAGATTGGCACCTTCTTTCTCAGCAATTGCCTGAGCAATTTTAGCTGCAGCATCTTCGGTAATTTTAACGCCGCCGGCACTAAAGAAATTCGCAAATAAGTTTGCGCCAATTATGCCTGCATTTACCCCGATGTCATTAAGTTGCGGACAAACTTCATCCGCGACAGCGCCAAACCCTGGCGGGAAACCGAGCGCATCGAGTAGTGAATATTGTCCACCGGCAGATGACTGAGTACTCGCCGCAAAAGAAGTGTCATCAATTCCACTGCCAGCCCGCCGTTGTGGAACCGAATGAGAATAGTCCCCCACAGAAGTATTCAAGGCTCCTATAGCTGACGTAAGTGCAGTACTGCTGCCCCCGTATTTTTGCTGGTCGGCAGCAGCAGTTATATAAGTAAAAGCGGCCATTTTCTGCTTCGAATCGTTATCGATAGTTCCTTGAGATTTATCGAGCGATCCGTCATAAATAATGCATAGCGGCCCAGCAACTGCAAAAACCGGGTTAGCAATCTTAAGAAGGCCGGTAGTAATACTTGCAAACAAAGATTTTTCGAATGATTTAGCAATGGATTCTTGGACAGACGCAAAAATACCTTTTTTTGCGATGGCCGTATCAACGGCTTTATCGTCTGTTAGCGCCGCAGTTGCTGCCGCTTCAGCGTCAGCAACTGCGTTTACTATATCGGGCGTTACTGCATTACCCGGAGCCAAGTTGGCGTTTACTCTAGTTGCTTCCTCCCTGAATTGGGCACGAGCAATCGCCTTCTCATCCTTCGATCCAATGTATTTTCCGAGTTCAAAGGCAATCATTTTAAGTCCAAGATTCTTTCGAATGAGGTTAGCGGCGCCGGTACGTGAAATTGTGCCGGCTTCGGTTGCACGAAGTGAAACACTTAGAGCTGGACCAAATGATTTACCAAAATTGTACTGGTTATTTGCTTCAAGTATACTACTAAGGCCGGGAATAAAACGCGTACCGCCGAGGTTTTGCTTGTTATATACATGTCCGTTTAAGGTTACACTTTGAAGTTTTTGCCGGACATTTAGTACGCTCGGGCTCTCGAATTGATAGGAAATTTTTCCATCAGTTTTGAGATTTGCAGCAATTTTTTCTGGGCGCATATCATCTAATTTCTTAAATGCTTGTCCCGCTCTAGTACCTTTAACTCGCTCTTTAAGGGCTTCGTAAGCACCATCGTTAAGACCTTTTGTAGCGAGGGATTGATTAGTAATTCTCTGAGCATTACGGGCATATTGTCGAGACACTTTCGCAAATTGGTAACCGGTAATATTTGCAGCTAAGTTCGGGATTGATAGCGTTGCCACTAGCAATAACGCTAGTACAATCAACGTCCCCAATCCTCCAACTCCAGCTAAGGCGCCACCAATAAAGAACTTATTACCAGCTAACTTATGGGCTGAACCTTTGAATTTCTCGCGTCGGCTTTCGCCGCGTCCATCTTTGCCTTGAGTATTAAACAATCCACCGCGCTCATTGTCGGCGCTACTAGGAGCATCCCTAATCGCCTCAGATTGAACCCCGCGGCCAGATTCTTCACCCGCTGTCTGTGACCTGGAGTTTTCCTCGCGTCTCCTCAGACCTTGTTGATCTACAGCGGCGCCTTCACTAGACCTCTGTTCCATACCAGTAACATCGTGCCGGCTGAAGTCGCCAGCTATTTGGTCTTCGAATCTCTCACCTCCCGCGGCTGGAGCTCGTCGCTCATCGGCGTCACGGTCGTATCCTGTTTGTGGCATGTTGGTATTTTACCCGTTCAAAACTCTGGTTATGCTTATATTATACGCTACCTGGATAGAGCCGATTATTTAGGTCGATTGTGCCCTGTGGCTGATTAAAATCACCCTGTTGATTGCCTTGGCCACCACCGCCTTGCTGTAGTTGCTGTAACTGATCTGGGTTCGTTGTGATCAGACCGGTTTCGGTTGGGCTGGCGGCAATCTGAATATGCACATGGTTCTGACCAGCAAAGAACAAACCTTGCCCAACGGGGAACTGGCTGAGCCGCTTCTTTTCTTCGGCAGTTAACTTAAAGACGTCTGATAAAACGTCGACAGCCGACGATGATTGCTTGAGTAAGAGCTGCATCGAGGCGTTCGCAACAATTGCTCGTCCCATTCGAGAACCCATAAAGTCTTCGACGTCCTGCGTGATAGTAGTAATACCAAGATTATACTTACGGGCGCGCTTAGCCAGACTAAACAAGAAGTTGGCCGAATCTTCGTATTTCATGAGCTGCCAGGCCTCGTCAACGATGAGAATGCGTCGCTTTTGATCACTCTTAGTCTTGTTCCAAATGTAGTTAAGAACGATATACATGGCGAGCGGTCGGAGTTCGTCTTCGAGGTCACGAATGTTAAAGACCGCTAACGGATTATTGATGTCGATATTCGACGGCTGGCTAAATATGCCGGCGAAGGTACCGGTTGTATATTTGCGAAGCCGCTGAGCCAGTTGCGGTCCACTGCCGCCCATGTGTAAGAGCGTGTCGTACAAGTCGGCGATGGTCGGTGGCCGGCTGGTGTGCGTTAATGGGTCGTTAGTAATACCGGCTTTAGCATAGGTTTCAATCAATGCAGCATCGAGGTCGGCCTCTTCGCTTGGTGCGAGCGCCGGCATCATAGTGCCAGCACCGCCAAGCATCTGGGCTTGGGCACCACCCATCATCAGGCGGAGCAAGCCATGCAGAGTAATCAAGTTGGAACGCAATGCGTTATCGGCGTCCTCGGAGTCAAAAACCTGCGGTAAATCGAATGGATTTATGCGCGTTGCCGAGCTCAGACTAAGCCGAACGTAGGCACCGCCAACCGATTCACACATCCGTTGGTACTCGTTTTCTGGGTCGATAATAAATATTTCTGTGCCGAACATCATGCTGCGCAACGCCTCAAGCTTAACGGCAAACGACTTACCGGCACCGGACTTAGCAAACACGACTGAGTTACCGTTTTCTAGGCTGAATCGGTCAAAAATCACCAGCCCAGAGTTGTGCATATTGATGCCGTATAAAATACCGTTTTCTTGGCTCAGGTCGGCGCTAGTAAACGGAAAGCTGGTACTCAGTGCCCCGGTACTCATGTTACGACGAATCTGTAACTGGTCGGTCATCTGCGGAATCGTACTATTAAAGCCCTGCTCTTGCTGCGAGCTAGCCGGCTTGCTGTAAATGAGCTGCTGGCCAAGCATTGACTCGACTTTGTGAGATACGAACTCTAGTTCGTCGATCGAGCTGGCGTAAATCGTGAAGTACAGGCCAAATCGGAAGAAGCGCTCTTCGCCGACCTGCAGTTTGTCGCGCATTTCCTCGGCGTCCTGGATAGCCGCTTGCTTGCCTGGATCACGGGTGCGGCCCTTTTCATTGTCGATCTGCAGCCCGGCCTCTAGCTGCGTTACCTTTTTACGGAGGTTTTCTAGAACGACTTGGCTCTCGACCGGATAGACGTACATACTCATGTCGATAACCTCGTCGAGGTTAACCATGCCGCTCAGCCAACCGGTGTATATCTGTCGCGGATAACCGTAAACGTAGTAGGTACGGGCGTAGCGTGTGCCAAGTTGGAAGTGTGTGCTCGAAAATTCGATGGAACTTGGTGCAATAAAGTCGCGTAATGCCGTAATGCCCTTTTGGAAGGCGCTTTGAACTTCTTGCTCTTCGCGGGCGCGCTGCGCTTGGGCGATCGCTATCGGGTCGACCGGTGTTTTTTTCTTACCAAATGCCATTACTGGAGCTCCCGCTGTAAGTGAGCTTGCGGTGCATTACCGGCGCCCTTGGTGACAATATCGGCCGTCATCTGGTCAAAACTTTTGAGCTGCTGCCGAGTCGCGGTGTCAGGATTGTAAGTGTCGTAATAAAGTTCAATCAGCTCTTGGGTGTCGAGCGGCAGGCCTTGGATACCAGATTGCAGCAGCCCGTTCAGAACAGCCTGAACGCGATTACGGAGCTCGTTTTTGGCCTTTTCGAGATCGCTCTCGCTGATCACCACGTGGTTTTCCTTGGTTTTGAATAGCCCAGCAAAACCGGAAATAAAGTTTTTGCTTTGGGCAATCGCCTTCTGCATATCCTCGACCGGAAAATATGGAATAACCACATAAAACTTCTTGTCCATAATGTTGGTTTGCTGGCTCAAATTGTCGATGTAGCCGATGTAATCTTCCATCAGAAGTGCCAGGAGCATGTTGTCGTGCTCGGTGCGAATTTTGTCGAGCTTGTTGATGTAGGGTTGCAAGTCGACGCGCTGCGAGCGGATAAAAATCTGGATCGGAAAGTACAAGGAGTTTAAGAACCCCTGATAGCTGTATTCGACAGCTTCTTGTTCCTGCAAGCTCATTAGGTCGAAGTTAATACTTTTAACCATCACAACTGAGCGGAATGAGCCGTCGCTCATGATGACAATACCATCGCGGATTTCGGCGATTGCCAGCGTGTTCTGAGTACTATTCGGGTTAGTGTGTGGTGCGGTTACCGGAGCACCGGGCGTCGCGCCGTAAGCCTGTGGCATGTTCGGCATTGCTCCGTAGTTAGAAGTAGCTGGTGCTGCACCAAGCTGGTTCGGCGTCACTGGAAAGGCGGTCGGCATTGCTCCAGCTTGGCTGTAATCTTGCGGATAGGGCGAATTAGAAGTTCCTACAGGATTTTGTTGATTTGGCGCTGACGGATTCATATTTTTTTCGTTTGCCCACCCATTATGTTCACCTACCCGCCCCCTAGCGGAGTGAAATAACAACTTCACCTTGATCGTCCGGAAAGCCATTGCTGCGAGCTTTGGAAGCTTCGCGGGCTAGCGTGGCGATGTTCAGATCATTGTTGTTTGATAAATTAATTATAGCAGGGTCAGGTGTCGTTGTCACCGGAATCTGTGGTGCCGAAATCGGTGCAGCGGCCACTGGTGTTACCGGGTCAGGTGCAGTAATGACTGGAGCTGGTGCGATTGGCGCATTCGGATCTATCGGCTGAATAGTCCGTAAATGCCCAAACGGCTTTTGGTTCTTGAGTAGCTCTTTATCGTGTTTAATCTTTTCTAGAATCGCCTGCTCCTCGGCACTGAGCGCCCGCGCCCGCTGCGGCGCTAGGTTGGTCATGCCATCGGCAATCTGTGTCGTATAAGCCGTTGGCTGGATAGCTTGTGGCGCGAACATTGTCTGGTTAGCTGGGAGTTGTTGCGGCGAGTTTAAGAACCAAAAGTTGTCGGCTGCCGCCCGCGCGGCCGAGCCCGCTAGCTGCTCCTCCCGGATACCATTCATCTCGTCAATCAGCTGCTTACGGTGCGCTATCGTAGAAGCGGTGATCATCTTTTCGAACTGCTGAGCCACCGGGTTGTTGTACTCGTCCAAGATGTCGTCCGAGGCATGAACCTCGATGTCACTCACCGGCTGTGCCATAGAATAGCCGTCCAGTAGTCGGTCGGAGCTGCCCGCGGCAACTGCGCCGCCTGCCTGGTTGTACATGTTAACGTTCACGTTTTTGACGGCCCAACCACGGCTGTCGATGGTACTAGCAAGCGTTTGAAGGCGGCTACGAACCTCACCCTGGCTAAGTCCATCGGTATAGATGTGCTCGATTTTCTTAGGAACGTAAATTGTTACAAGTTCTTTGACGCCGCTCTGATCCCAAATACGTTTGCGTGGTTTGAAGATAAAGCGTAGTTTGGCCAAAGCCCAAACCTCAGTCGGCTGATCTTTACCAAACGGCAGCGCAAAGAATATAAAAAAGGCAGCGGGAGGTAAAAATACTATTAACAAGATGCCAACATGCTTGGTGTAGAGAATAAAACAAATGTAGAGCAAAAACATGCCAATGAGTGCAAACACAAACTGGCGGAACGTCAACGGCCCAAGGAGCTTGTCCTCTGCCTCAATGTCTTGAATTACCTTGTATGTTCCCACTTGGGTATAGTATAGCAAAGACAAATGTTAAATTCACTTTGATTGCATACTCAGGGAGCACTAAGATCTTAGCTTCTTTAAAAACTTTTCGACTACTAATGCACTGCAGACAGCTCTTTTAAAAGTTTTGTAGGCGAACTGTAAATCGTATAAGCGCTACCGTTAGACTCAATAACTTTTAAAACAAACATGGCATGTTTGTTCATTTCTACGACAGTAACGGCGTGTCCATTAACATTGAAGGAACTCCCGATAATGTCGGGGCCAAGTCTGTGGAGCGCCTCCGCAGCGTCAAGGTATGTCTCACCCGAATGTTTTTTCGTAGACTTGTCTCGCTGCTGATTTTTTATCAACATGAAAGTTGATAAAGAAAGATCTTTGCCGTTAGAATTAATTGCAACATATTCCTCATATTCCCGCGTAGACAAGACATGTGTCCTCATGACTAATCCGTTCTCTTCTGTCACTGAAATTTGATCATGATCAGATGAAACGACGCTAATCTTATTACCGGCAAAATCAGTCCATCGGGTTTCCGAGTGGGATAAGTTCGGATGTAGTACGCTATCTCCAGTTTTTCTTAATTCTACGCCAGTGTTGTTAAGCGAGTGTAAAGTTACCGGTTCCTGATAATTACCCGAATCAGTCCCCGACGTTTTATAAGGATTTTCATGTCCATATGACTCGAGTTGCGCGTGCGCATCACGTAACTTATTTTCCGTGTGTGCCATGTCGTATGAAATGTTCATATGCTTGACGAGATATTTCTTTTCGATATTTTTAGCTTTCTTAGTAGATATAGGTTTCGCTGCTGTGAAGGCAAGGCGTAATGCGCTTCTACGTTCTTTTCGAACAGCACTCCTTGATCTTGCGTCCCGCACGCTTACTAATCCACTGCCACCGCCTAACAAGGTCTGTTCTCGTGGACCTAGCTTGCCGGCTATAATAAGATTACGTATTCTATTTTTTTCGCCAAATGTCATAACTCTCTTCCCAGTAAGTCCATCAAATTGACTCGTCACCCCATTGTTCAACGACTTAGTTGGTTCATGGGTGTATGATTGGCTCTCTGCGAAAATCTTCTCTAACTTTGTAAACTGTCTTTGCTGCGAAAGTTTCGTTCGAAGCTGAGACGTATTTCCGAGTCCCATGTGCGTACCCCCTGTATTCTCTTCGATTACTGTTCTTTTTTGAGCCGCTTTATGTTTTTCAATTTTACGATGGAGGTTTTCCTGTTCACTTCGTGTACTTTTATTGCTCAAATCCAACGACAGACCCCTGCCCTCGATTAGTAGTTTTCGGTTAGGGCCATCAAGACTAAGCTTGCGAGCAATAATTCCCATAGCTTTTGCATACGTATATCTACCAATAATAGTTTCTGATACTTTGTTGCCTCGTCTTGGATCAATGTAAGGATTCGTCGGCTCTCTAGACGATAACACCTCGGCAACTTTGTACGCATTAGCACTCTGAATATCAAGAACTATCGCAGCCTGACCTAATTTCTGTCGTGTTTCTGCATATTCCACATCTGAGCGCTCTTGGATTTTTTCAAGGCTAACGACTAAATCTAATAATCTGTTTTCCTCATTGAACGGTAATGGATCGGAAATAGTCGGATTATTCATACTATATATACTAGCATAATAGTAATGAATAGTCAATGTCCCTATGCTGAATTACATCTAAAACGCAACGTTACCATCTTGCCTCAAAGATCTCTGTTTGTACTCGGCATTCTAGTCGTTTCCTTGGTCATTAGTTAGCGATGCTACCGCCTTACGAGACCGACCTGGCCAACAGCCAAACCGCTCGGCGTATTCGTATCTTTATAGCTCTAATCCATTGTCGAGGAGCATAGTATATCGATACTTCTGAGGCATGATACGTGAAGCGGCTACGGTCACTTGAGCAATGCTATCGTTAGAACTATCTGACACGAGGAAGGCATAGAGTTAGCTACTATTGGACTCCATTGAACGTAAACCGTAAGAG
>JACMPL010000036.1 GCA_014377525.1 Candidatus Saccharimonadota bacterium | reverse complement strand
TAATGGCAGCCGCAAACAATACTCGAAGTATCAATTCCGAACGACAGCTAGAAAAAGAATTGATATCTATTTTTGGAGAACTGTTCGTGCATACTGAAAAGTTCTATGGTGTTGGCAAAAACAGGGTTGATTTCTTGATCTACACGCAGGATGGAAACTTCGGTGTAGATATATTTACCACCGAAACAAAACGTGATCTACAAAAGAACATAAATATAAAGGTAGACAAGTATTTAGACTTTCCTAAGGGAACGGATTTGTACTTTGCGGTTGCTAGCGTCAATCTAAGCGAAGCTGATGTACAAGATGCTATTACCAACATGTCTAAACTTAGTTTAATCCCCCGTTTGGAAATCGTCACGATCAGCGAACTCATAAAAAGATCCACTCAATACAGATCTATACATTCCCCAAGTTTTACACCATTAAAAAAGGAACAGGTCTAGGGAACGGGTCAGGTTTCGAGCTGCTTGTTCCCTCAAGGGGGATCGCTCGTCGCTAGAACCAAACAACAGAGTTAAATAGAAAGAACCGCCCTTTCGGACGGTTCCAACATCTATACCTTGTTCTCGGCACCTTGTGTTCTTGGCTGACCAAAGAGAGAAGTTATTCCAGGTCTAGGAACTAGGTCTGGACTTTACTCTGCTTGGTCTGGCTCCGGCTGCTGGGCTCGAACCAGCGACATCCTCGTTAACAGCGAGGCGCTCTACCACTGAGCTAAGCCGGATTATTGTGGTGGTTGTATCTTTTATTCGTTACTCTCAGAACAACTTGCTGAATTATACCGTAGCAGAGGCGCTGTTCGCAACCTTTAGCGGCTATTTTTTATGGCCCGGTTGATGTCGCGGGTCTCGTCGCGGGCTTTGAGTGTCTGCCTCTTATCATAGAGTTTCTTACCCTTGCCAGCGGAGATGCGGAGTTTTATGAAACGTCCACGGGTCAAAATCTCTAATGGTACGATGGTGCGACCCTGTTTTTTAGATTCTATCAGGGCATCGATCTGCTTACGTTTAGCGAGCAATTTACGAGTTCTGATCTGCTGCGATTCGTCGAGTGGAATGCCATTACTGCCATTTATGGTTGCGTTCAATAGATATAACTCATTATCTTTTACGGTTACGTAAGCGCCGCGAAGCTGGCCATGCCCCATGCGTAGGCTCTTTGTCTCAGCGCCGGTGAGCTGGAGTCCGACCACCAAAGAATCACCGAGCTCGTAATCTGCGCGGGCACGGCGGTTCTGGATGCTATGAACGGTTGTCGCTTTTTTCTTGGCCATAGCTATAGTATGACGGATTCTTTTCTGTAGCGCCAGGGGTCAGACTGTGAGCGGCTAGTCCCTGCTACTTAGTTGTCTTTGGCTTAGCATGTCGAACGCTTTTAAACGGTTTGCCATCGGATTTGACGTCGATAAATTTACCGGATGATGCATTACTTTTGGTAAAGTGTCCGGTGCGTTTGTTAAATGACTAAATTCGCTTCTTAATTGATTCGAGTCGGCCGTAGCCTGGTGCCGCATTTTTTGCCATACCTGTTATTTATCCTTACGGTAATGCCGTCATCATACACTCTAAACATTAAATAATTATTAACTTCCGCTACAAAATATGTATTTAATTTCGTTAATATCCTACTGCTAGCGGGATCCTTCATGCAACCGTAAGTCGCGTACGCTGTCCTCAAGCGTTGCATAATCGTGGAGTATCGGAATATTGAGTCCAAGGCGCTGCTGCAATTGCATGGTCTTCTTGGCGGTCTGATACCACTCTGGTGGAGCGTTTCGTTTGAGACTTTCACTGGTTAAAACGCGCATACATAGTTCGCGCTCGTAAAATCCAATTTGAAATGTTTTAACGGAAAATTCTCCATCTTCAGACACTTGTACCATGCGGTGAATACGCTAGGTTTTACTGGGCTCAGCATGTTCTCGTATTGGTAGTGTCTGGATAAGGCACTCCTCAAGAGCGGTAAATTCTGGCAGAGCAATGTACTTCGTTACGCCTGATTAAGACTCCCACCGCGCGGTATCCGAACCGGTTGAACTGGTTTGTCTGAGTGCTAGATCTCGGTACTCGCCTATAAGACTTTCAAGGTGTTGATTGGCGTCGAACTCAATCGGGTATTCGGCTAGTTTCATGAGGTAATAATAAACTGTTCTACGATTAGTACAAGGGCTCAAAATTTTGGAGACCAAAATAAACAGGTGTTTATAGCAGTGATTGTTGCACGGCCCGCCAAACACTGTTGTCGCCCTGCTGTAAACGCCAGTACCACCACTCCGCGCCCCAAAGGTCAATGGGGCTAGCGTTAATTTTTTGAGCCAGCCGAATATTCATGGTAATCTGGGCGGGACTCATTGATTTATCTTGTTCGCTAAACGACATTTCCCAAATGTTGGCGGGGCCCCAGGGCTCGAGCTGGAGCTCGTGCACGAAGACTGGTTTGCCGTGCATTGCCCGGATGAGCAGTTTGCGTGCCCGGTGCAGGGCTGGTACGAAGTTCGATCGATGATAGGCGCCTTTGCGGTACAGCGTGTGATAGTAGGAAAAGCCGACGATATCGGGGATCGGCTTGTGCACTGGAACGCCCCACGAGGTACTCGTTGTCATAATAATCTTGCGCGTCGGGTCGAGCTTGCGGACGAGCGCAAACTCTTGCTGCAGCTGCGCGACGTTGACTTCGGCGCGCTCTCCAAAATCTAATAATAAAGCTTCATTCTCGAGTTGATAGCTGACGATAGCTGACTGGCCGCGGTAACGTTCGACGACCGTTTGAACGTAACAGAGTAAATGTTTGGTGCGGTCTAGCCTGGCCATGTTCCAAGCCCAGTCGGGCCAGTGATTTTCGGGCCAGCGTGGCTGGCGCGCGCCGAGGCAGAGTGTGATAATGCCACCGGCACCGGCAATGGCCGCAACTTGGTCATCAAGCTCAGTAAAATTAAATTTACCGGGTTGCTGTTCGTGTTCGTTCCAATAGCTCATCAACCGGAAGCGGCGAAAACCAGCATCTTTAACGAGCCAGTCGAGCGTTTTAATCGGGTCAATATCGAAGTTTCGGCACTGTTTTATAGAGAAGCTGACACCGAATCGCTGAGAATCGATGACCGGTCGGGCCAGCTTGACGCCGCTGTCTGCAGCCACCTCTCTGGCCTTACTTTGTTTTGGTATACTCGGATTTGGCAACGTTCCACAAGCTCGGGTCTTTTAGGACTTCCAGGCGGTAGTACCAATATTCGGCTCCCCACATATCGAACTGGCGCATGCCGGTGGCCTTGGCGTAGTCGAACCGGCCGGCAAAACGCTTGGCGTCGAGCGATTTGTTTTGCTCGGCTAAGCTAATATCAAGAATCGACTTGCCGTTCGGTGCCCAGGCTTCGGCCTGCATTTCGTGGATCACCATATTGCGGCCATCGTGAATTTTTTGAGCCCCGGCCAAGAAGCCGTAATACCAAGCGGGAAATGGATATTCGAGGTAGCGTTTGGTGACGCCGGAGTCCCAAACCCGCTTGTAAATTGATACGCCATATTCGTCGGGTTTTGGGTCGTAAATGGGGATACCGACGCCGTTATTGCTGCGGCTAATAATGATCGGATGGAATGGATCGGAGCGCCTGGCGACGGCGTACTCACTCACTAAACGTGGCCGGTCGAAGTTGGTGCACTCGCCGAAGACACGGTTGAAATATTCATTTTCCAGTTGATAACTTTCGAGGGCTGATGACGCTTTGTAGCGAGTCATAACGGCTTCTATAAAGCGTTCTAGTTTGGGCTGCCAGACAGTAACTGGCTGGCTCGCTGCCCAACCCGGCAGGTGGCATTCCGGCCAACGTGGTTGGCGCAGGCCGACAGCCAGCGTGATCTTAGCGCCGGCGGCTTCGGCTTTTTGGAACTGCCAATCGAGCTGGCTAAAATCGTATGTTCCACCGTCCTGTGGTTCAATTTCGTTCCAGTAACTGACCAGACGGAGATGCTTGATACCGATGCCAAGCATGCCGTCTAATGTTTTTTGTGGATTGACGCCTAAGTATGCGGCGTAGGACGGTATAAAACTAGCGCCCATCACAAGCGGTTGAGACTTGTTGGTATGGATGTACCACTGGGCAATGCCATACATCGAGCCGGTCGTAATCAGCAGCAACGCCAGTAGACAAAGCGCTGTCCGGCGTAGCCATACGCTAGCCGGGAGCACCCGGCGATAAAACTTCTTGAATAAACTAGCTGAGCTCAGCGCGTCAGATGTAACGACGCTAGATTTTGACACATTACGAGGCGAAATACGACCGGTCTTCAAGTTCTTTTTCAGGTCAGATTTGGTATGATGATTAGGCATGATTCAAAACAATAAATCGTTACAAATAAGCATAGTCATTCCAGTATACAACGAGGCCGACGAGTTAGATAGCTGCTTGCGAGCCATCGCCAACCAATCGGTTCGACCATTCGAAGTTATTGTTATCGATAATAATTCTACTGATAATTCCGTTGCTATTGCACAGCGGTATCAGTTCGTAACGGTCATCTCAGAGCCACGCCAAGGTGCGATTCATGCGCGGAATGCTGGATTCAACGCTGCCAGCGGAGATATTATCGGTCGGATCGATGCCGATACTCGTGTCGCTGACGATTGGGTAGTGACACTGCAAACCATATTTACCGACTACGCTGTCGATGCTGTCAGTGGCTCGGTAAGTTACCATGACCTTCCCTGGCGCAAATTCTTGACACGACTTGATCACGGTTTCCGGCAATGGATAGCCAATGGCATGAAGCGCGAAGTTTTCTTGTTCGGCTCTAATATGGCGCTGCGCCGGACGGCTTGGGACAACGTTAAAAATACCGTCTGTAACCGCGGCGGCATGCACGAAGACTTTGACCTGGCGATTCACTTGCATGATTACACCGATGGCGTTCGGTTCGACGATCGGTTACACGCCGATGTTTCGCTGCGGCGCTTTAACACAGCCCTTACCGATTATTGGAGCTATGTTTGGATGAGTCCGCGTACCTACAGCCAGCACGGCCGAACCAGCCAAACCCGAATGTATCCAGTAATTTGGGCAGTGATATTAAGCTATTTTGTTATTAATCTACTATACAAATCATACAATCCCGCCGACAAATCGGTGGCGCTAAAAAACCTATGGTTACCCCGTGCACCGATTCGGGTTGATCCGACCTCCTTTGTCGACTAAATAAGCTCTGCTGACCTTAGTTTTTCTATATGCTGTTGGATAGGTAGCCACCTTTACCGGTTTTCGTCGACGTGCAATTACCCCACAAGCCCTTATTGGCCTGCTGAGCGTCCGCTTGGCTGGCGGCAAATACGACTGCTTCTGAGAATAGAAAATAGGGGTAGTAAAAGCCCTAGCCACGCTGAATTAGTTCTTGGTTAACGAGCGTCCCATCGCCCAGATGGACGTAGCGAAGGAACCGATTGTACCGGTCACGGTCGGTACTCAAGGGGTCAGTTTCTAACCGAAATTTTTCATTAGTACCATTCCTGTTCACTACAATAGTATTGCCGACGCTAAAGCGAGACACACTGTAAAACCCTGGTCGGCGGCGATGTTAGTTATGGCAACATCGAACCAGCCCTGCTGAGTCGCATAGATCGTTATAACACTCAGCGAGGCTAAAACCAGGCTGATTCTGCGATATTTTCTTGGTAAACGTCGTGCCATTACAGTTTAAGTTGACGTATTGCCTCCGCCCAGTTAAGTTTCGTACCGTCAATTTTAAAGGGATTTTCATCTTTGGTCGGTTCTTCGAGCTTACAGACTATGGTATCGAATTGCTGCTGCGTCATGGCTTGGTCGTAGCCATTACGGAGATTTTTGGCGTCAGTTGCTCGCGCTTTGGCAATGTTGAGCGGAGTAACCAGCCAAATTATAACTGTTTCGACGCCTTGTTTACTGGCGATATGGCGTAGGTAGTCCCGGTCGGCCCGGAAATTAAAGTTGGTGTCAAACACAACACTCATTCCACTAGCTAGCAGCTGCGTCGTTTCTTCATTGAGGTGTTCATAGAGCTCACGACTTTCTTCGGCGGCGTGAGTCGGACTATCGAACATGTCGCGGCGAGCCCGATCGGCCCACAGATGAACGGCACCAGTTTTTTCGGTCAATAGCTGTGCGACCGTTGTTTTGCCTGCGCCGGGGGCGCCGACGAATAGATAAAGCGTTGGCTTATGCATGCGATGATTGTATCAAATTGAACGCTTAGTAATCTATGCCCTTGTTAGCCAAGAACTTATCATCGAAATGATGCTTAATCTTCTTCATTTCAGTAGCGATATCGGCGTATTCTAGTAATGATTCTGGAAAGTTGCGCCCGGTGAGGCAGAGACTTGTTCCGGCGGACCGGCCGGTTATGAGCTTACGAAGTTGTTCTTCAGTAAGCAATCCATCGTGAACAGCATTATTGATCTCGTCACAAATTACGAGATCGTATAGACCGCTGGTGCTGGCAGCTAGGGCTTCATCGTAGGTTTGCTGCGCAGCTTGCTTATGCTGGGCTTCGGTAACATTGTTTTCGCTGAGATCGCCGGCGTTGTAGAACCCCTTGCCGCCTTTATAAAAATATAAGTCATCTTTATAAATCGGCTGAATGTCGCGGATAAAAACGTGTTCGCCGACACCCCAATATTTAATAAACTGGATAAACCCAACTTTCCAGCGGTTTCCAAGGGCGCGCGTTAAGAGACCGAGGCTAGCACTGGTTTTGCCCTTACCGTCGCCGGTATAAATAATAACAACTGATTCTTTTGTTTCGTAGTCTTCAAATGCCATAGTCTAATTCTACACTATTCATGACTACTATCTGAGAAATCGATCGAGTATCACCTTTTTTGCAGCCCATTGTTGACGTCTTAAAATGTATTCCTCTCGCTCACGTTCTCTACTCTGACTGAGTCCAATTTGGTCGACAATGGTTTTCCCATAAGCAATGAACAAGTCACTCATGCCATCGGCGGCAATCGTTAATCCAGCTTTTTTGAGGTCATCATTTAGTTTTCGGGCCAGGGCAACTTCAGCGATAGTTGTAGTGTACTGGTACGCAATTTTTACAAAATTATTCGTCTCTCTAGCAATATTAGATTTTATTATTTTATCACCACTGTTTTTACGCAGTCGAGGGTTAGCATAGAAATTAGCCAGATGTTTGATAACTGAATTCGCGGGCAATAAAGGTAAGGTTGGACTTGTCTCAGGACTTGCATCCGTAATGTCGTGGAGATGGCTGCGCACACTTTCTACAAAAGCTGGTTGATTTTCGTAGGTTAATGATGCTGCCTCAGCCATGTGCTGCGGCATGAGGTCATTACGCTTGTGAATAGATTTAAGATTAACTGACACGATTGAACTCTCAGGATACTCGTAAGGAATGAAAAGTGAATCGTAGTTAGTTGAATGATCGGTGCGGGCAGCAGCCTCAGGATTAACGTTGATATTATCTTGTTCGGCTGACATGTGTTGTGTCCTATGTTACGAGTCTTATTTATCGTAACAGCTAGACTGCGTAACAAATGAAATAATTCTTACACTACGAATGTGATATTACTCACTGTCAACAACAAAATAGTCTTACGTCAATTAGCTTTAGTAGCTAAGACTTAAGCGCTGCGTCAATTTTGACGCGGTCGAAACCGACGATAATTTTACCGTCAATGTCGATGACTGGAATGCCGCGCTGACCGGATTTGTCGACGGCTTCTTGACCGAAAGACGGGGTTTTTTCAACATCGCGATCTTCGTAGGCAACGCCTTGTTTGTCAAAATAATCTTTTGCGGCGTGGCAAAAAGCACACCAAGTAGCACTGTAAACGATAACTTTATTTAAACTCATCATACTATTATAGCGGCCGTACTATATATTGTAAAGTACTAATTGATATGAACGACGCAGTAACAGTATCATTAGTCAAACTTGAATAACAGATACAAGACTTGCTATACTTAGAAATAATGGCTAAATCACAAACTACTTCAACGACCGCCAGCGTTAACAGTACGCAGTCGGCAAAACTTACTCAACCAGTTGATAGGACAGATGCTTCACAGAAAATTTTCATGAGCACAATGCTGGGCATGAGTTGGCAAATGGCGATTGCCGTCTTGGTACCGACAGTTGGTGGCTACAAACTTGATGCAATATATGGTACAACGCCGTATCTTACGATCATTGGTTTATTATTAGCGCTAGCCGGCATGGTTGCTATAGTAGTACGAGCAATAAAAAATCTGAACAAGTATATGTTGTTGGTAGCTTCCGAAACAGTCGTGCCTACTGATAAAGCGGCAACAAGTAATAAAACTTATAAGGAGAAGCGCACCGTATGATCAATCTTTTGACAAAGTTTGCGGCCACTGACGGTCCTGCGATTCATGTTGCTCCTGGTGGAGTTTTTGAGATTGGTGGTTTCACGATCACTAATTCCATTTTATACGGCTGGATCTGCACCGCTGTAATCATTGCCCTATTTATCTGGGTAGCCCGCCAGGTTACGATCAAGCCAAAAGGCGGCATAGTGCAGTTTATAGAAGCTGGCACCGATTTCATCACCAACCTTGTCGTGAATACATTTGACGATAAGACTAAAGGTCGTAAATACGTTCCCTACTTCGTAACATTATTCTTCTTCATTCTAATAAGCAACTGGCTTGGCCTGCTGCCTGGTGTCGGCGAAGCGTTCAGTGTTGGTGACACGCCGCTACTCCGAGCCTTTACGGCTGACCTTAATGGCACGCTAGCAGCTGGCATCGTGACGATGGCATTCGTATATACGGCATCCATCCGCGAATCTGGCGGCTTTATTAAATATATTCGCCACTTTTTTATTGGTAGCCCACTCAACCCGCTCTATTTAGTGATCGGTATATTAGAGATGTTTACTGATCTGACTCGCGTACTGAGCCTATCGCTTCGTTTGTTTTTAAATGTTACGATTGGCGAAATCGTGATTGCGGTGTTTACCTATCTTGGTAGCGTTGCCGCACCAATTGCCGCGCTACCGTTCACGCTTATCGAGTTATTCGTTGGTGCGCTCCAAGCTTACATTTTTACAATTTTGAGTCTCATGTACTTGGCGATCGCCGTTAATCATGCATCGGATCACGGGCATGATGGCGTCGAAGAGTTGGATACACGAGCTCAAAATCTCCGAACGGAGCACGCTTAGAAGACGTAGAAGTATCATGATTTTTATGTCATAATGAGATGTAATATTTAACAAAGTTAATTTGAAATTATAAATAATTGGAGTTCATACATGAATTTATTCGCAGAAACTATTAGCACGGTTGTTCTTGGTAAAGGTTTGATGGTCGGCCTCGGCTTTATCGGACCATCAATCGGCATTGGGCTCATCGGTGGTAACTACTTACAAGCAGTCGGACGCAATCCAGAAGCTGCCAAGATCTTTGGGCAAGCATTAGTCTTTGTGGCTATTGTCGAGCTTTTCGGACTCCTTGCCTTCGCATCAACCTTCATTATTAAGTAGGACAGGCCCAGCATGATACAAACTTTAACGTTATTCGGAGCTGACAGTACGTCAGGCATCGGCGCTCTTGGCATCAATGCTAAGTCGCTGATTATTCAGCTGCTAACATTCCTGTTCGCCTATCTGGTGCTACGTAAATTTGCTTTCAAGCCAATTCTAAAAGTGCTTGATGATCGTCGCCAAACTATCGAAGGCGGCGTAAAGCTCGGCGAAGAAATGAAACTCGAAAAGGCTCAGCTCGAATCTGAGGTTAAAAAGACTTTAGCCGCTGCCCGTAAGCAAGCTGATGGCATCGTTGCGGATGCCAACGACGCGGCCCGAGACGCAGTTCGTGCTGCCGAAGAAAAGGCCCGCGAAAAAGCTGACAATATTGTCAAAGATGCGCAGGCCCGCACCGAACAGGACGCGAATCGAGTTAGAACGCAAATTGAAAAAGAAGTCATTAGTCTCATATCCGACGCAACCGAAGCAATTATCGGCGAAAAACTCGATGGTACGAAAGATACCGCACTCATCAACCGCGTTCTCAAGGAGCAACGCGCTTAAATGGCAATCGCTCGACACATAATCGCAGCAACGCTGGCCGAACGATCGCTTGGTCGGGTTGATTCAGCATCGTTTGCCCAAGAGATTGCTGGATATTTATTGAGCGAGCACCGCACAAGCGAATTAGAATCAATTATTCGAGATGTCATGCAATTTCGGGCTGATCATGGCATCGTTGAAATTATCGTGTCCAGTGCTCACCCGCTGACGGCGATAATTTCAAAAGACATCGAAGCCGAAGTTCGCACTGTCTACCCGGCTGCCAAGAAAATAATAATTTCTGCCGTTATCGATGAGACGGTGATTGGTGGTGTTAAGCTCGAGTTTGCTAATCAGCAACTTGATCTCAGTGTCCAAGGTAAATTGAATCGTTTTAAGCAACTGACTGCTACAGGAAAGGAATAATCCATGGCCGAATTATCTATCAAAGAACTATCGAGCGACATACGGGATGCAATTTC
>JACMPL010000035.1 GCA_014377525.1 Candidatus Saccharimonadota bacterium | reverse complement strand
CAGGATCCGCAAACCAGGCAGCAATACTTTCAGCTACGACGATTCCGACTCCATTGATAGCTTCAAGCTGGTCAATTGTGGCATTTTGTAGTGCCTCTAACGAACCGAATACATTCACGAGATCAATCGCTGTTTGGGTTCCAACGTGTCGAATTCCTAGTCCGTAAACGAATCGTTCCAGTAGAGGGGCTTTTTTATTAGCAATTGCATCAATTAATTTTCCAGCTGAAATATCAGCAAAACGATCTAATGCTAACAGTTGCTGTTTCGTAATAATGTAGATGTCTGCCAAATCTTTTACTAATCCTGAGTCCACCAGTAGCGCAACATTCTTTTCGCCAAGTGTATCAATATCAAGCGCACCTTTCGATGCAAAATGCTGAACTGCTTTTGATAAAAGTAACGGCCCTGTTGCGCCTTCAACTCGGTAAGCAACTTCGCCAACCGGGCGAATAAATACTAATTCTGGATATTGCTGAGATAGCGCTTCTTTAAAATTAAACGATTTGGATCCTGTCGGTCGCAATTCAATCACGATACTTTCAAGTTTCGGAATAATATCGCCGGCTTTGTATATGATCGCCGTATCGCCAATTCGGATGTCTAAACGACTAATCTCATCGGCGTTATGAAGGCTGGCATGTTGTACAGTGGTACCAGCAACAAGCACTGGATCAAAAACTGCCACGGGGGTGGCTACACCAGTTCGACCAATGCTTATAACAATATCTTTGACGATAGTCGTAGCTTGTTCAGCCGCATATTTATAGGCAACAGCCGCTCGTGGTTGTTTACCAACTACACCGAGCTGGGCAAACAGTGCACGATCGTTAATTTTAATAACCAAGCCATCCGTATTAAACGGTAGCTCGAGCCGTCGATCACTCCAACTATCAACAAACTGCATGACGCCGTTAAGGTTTAAAAACGTACTCGCCTCTTTATTGCGACTCATGCCTAAAGCCGATAACGTTTCATAAGCAAACATGTTAGTTGGAACGTCGCTTGGACTATCTCGTAAAATTTCATATGATCGAAATGACAAAGGTCGAGCAGCAACCAACTTTGGATCTAATTGGCGAATCGTGCCGGCTGCTAAGTTACGAGGATTAGCAAACACTGGCTCGCCCCTCACTTTTCGCTGTACGTTTAATGCAGTAAAATCTTTTTTCAGCATCACAATCTCGCCTCGAACTTCAGTTCGGCCAGACAGGAATTTTTCATAGCCCCTCGCTTCACGCAATCGTAGCGGGACATTTTTAATTGTTCGAACATTAGCCGTAACGTCTTCGCCTACAAAGCTATCACCACGGGTCACGGCTTGTACTAACAAACCATCCTGGTAAATAAGGGCGCAGGCTAAACCGTCCATTTTGATATCAGCAAAAAATTCGTGCGTCGTGCCCGGTAACATTTTATCCATGCGTAGCACCCACGCCTCGACTTCTGATCGATCAAACACATCATTCAAACTGAGCATGCGAGAATTGTGTGTGACTTTTTTGAAACCTCCCAATAATTCGTTACCGACTCGTTGAGTCGGACTATCGACTGTAACTAGATTGGGGTATGCTGATTCTAAATTTTTCAATTCGTTAAAAAGACTGTCGTAGACTGCGTCACTAACTGCCGGGTCATCACGTACGTGATAGTCGTAGCTATATTTTGATAACAATTCACGTAGTTCTTTCGTGCGACTTTCAGGCTGGTTTTGCATCGTCATCAACTACCTTTCTGTACAGTAAATATACATAACTGGCTGTCCAAATAAACGAGAAGGTACCAAGAATAAGCAATACTGCCGGAATAATCGGCACACCTTCGATTTGCGTCCAGATATGTTTTAATCCACTGTCTAGTAATATAAGTGGAATCAAAATAACTGCCCAGGTTACAATCACGCACAAAAACATCCATAGAATTCTAAGTAGTATCCGAAGTCGGCGTCCAACAACCATGTCGCCAGCTGTGCGCAAGGCTTTGACGGGATACATACCTGGCAGCGTAACGATAATCATTGCAAAAAAAGTGCTTGTAATCCAGTACAACGACATAATGCCAAGTAGGATCGCAGCGATCCAAAATAACATAGCCGCAACTCCGCCGTCGAGTAACCCCGTACTACTTGCAGCCGAATAAGCGATCACCGCAATACCAAGAGGAATAAGTTGAATCACCATCAATAAACTAACTAGGAACGTCGAGATAATAGGCGCCCCGGCACTATAAAGGCCATCTCGCATTTTAACCCTATGCCCAGCCATAAGATTACGAAGTAGCCAAATAGTCGTCAGCCAAATAAGAAGTCCTATTAACACTGTATAAATCTGCTGACCTTCGGTTGGTGTCGCCGTCAAGCCGCTACTAGCAATTGAAACAAAAAGTAAGCCAGCTTTTCCTAACTCACCTAAATTTCCTTGGAACACTTGAGAACCTGTTTCCTGTAAGGTTAACGTCAAGGTTGAATAAGTCTCTTGTGAACCTATGCCTATAAGAATAGTACTCAGTGCGCCGTAGACAACTGCTAACCAGATAAAAACTTTTTTATGCTGCCAAATAGTTTTGTTTACGGACTGCGTGAATGCGATATAACTTGGTAATTTTAGTGAGCGACTGTAATCTCGGCGGCGAGTCAGCATAAAGCTGCGGTGAGGACGACGGCTCTTGAATGATTGTATCCGTTGCCCAACATCAACAAACGGCTTTAAAATGGTTAACATTTTCTTTTGCTGAACTACAACTATTTTTTTCTTAGAAATGCGTGGCACTTGATTCAAGCCTTTTTATTCGATCAGCAAGCGGAGGATGCGTGCTGAATAATTTTGCTACAAAACCAGGTTTAAGTGGATCATTTAAAAATAGGTGTGCTGCTGACGTATTTTGTTTTTGCATCGGGCGTCCGTAGGTTTGAAGTTTCTGCAAAGCGTCAACCATTGATGCCGAGTCATGGGTTGTTAACACGCTTGTAGCATCGGCTAGATATTCACGTTGACGGCTGATAGCTAGTTGTATGATTGTGGCAATAATCGGCGCCAAGATAACAATCACTAGACCGAAAGCTATTACAATAGGATTTAGATTATTATCACGGCGATCGCCGCTAAAGAAAAACATTCTGAGCACTACGTCCGCTAAAATGCCAATTACACTGACAAGTCCGAATGCAATCATACTCACTCGGATATCGTAGTTCTGAACGTGACCCATTTCGTGCGCCATTACGGCTTCAAGTTCGCTATCATCCATTATTTCTAATAGACCCGTCGTTGCAGCTACCACTGCGTGCTTGGGATCTCGTCCAGTTGCGAACGCGTTTGGGGCTGGGTCATTAATAAGATAGACTTTCGGAGTTGGTATACCAAGAGTAATAGCCAAGTTTTCTACAACGCGAAACAGTCGAGGGTTATCTTTCTTTTGGATTTCCTCAGCACCAGTCATACTCAAGGCAATTGAACTGGCCGCAAAATACTGGATAAAGGCATAGATGGCTGCACCGGCTAGTACCCATACGGTAATTGAAGAATTACCAAAATAGAGACTCACGAGGTAGCCGATTGCACTAATAAGTCCAACAAAAACAGCCATAATGAGTAACGTATTTCGTTTATTTGCAGCGATTGCCTTGTACATGATTACATCTTATTATAACAGATTAGAGCTTCATTTCTTTGTGTGCTTTTAGCAGGATTTCGTACAGCGATTCATACAGTGCAGTACTGACACCAGCTTTGGTATAAATATAGACAACGTTATCGACCACTTCGATATTAACCGCAAAGGGAAGGTCGCGTAATTGAGCCATAAAGGCCGGGTTTAAAAGTTCAAAACTTGTTGCGCGTTCTAAATCGCTAGCAAAGACATCATACAAATCATTAAACTCGCCCCACTCCATTTTCATCTGGGTCAAACCTCTTACCGGTACATTCAATAGCTTTGACCTACGACGCACTAGAATACGCCCGTACGTTTTTGGTACATTAGTTTGCATTACCAAATACTGGTCTCCGCCATTGCTCGCATTCGAAAGATCTGGCTGATACGTGTACAGCTGGGTGAGAGTGTTATTTACATACCCAATAACGTGATT
>JACMPL010000034.1 GCA_014377525.1 Candidatus Saccharimonadota bacterium | reverse complement strand
CACAGCTTTAAGCGTCGCTTGGTCGTCAAGATTGAAGGCTCCGAACGCCCAACCCTCTTGGCGGGCTTGCGCCATGCGGTTGCGGGCTTGCTTACAATTGATACGTATTTGACGAAGGGTAAGTGGCATAGTAATTCCTTTAATGCTTAAGTGCCTTTAGTATACCTGAGCTTATTGCCAGCCATACTATTGACATATTTTATTGATTAAGGTATAATGAGCTGTAGAGAATGACAAATCAAAATAATTTTAATCCTCGCATTATGGACCTTTATTCGGACCAGGAAATTGCTGGTATGTATGTAGCACAGACTCATCGGCCGTTTAATCCTAAACTGACAGAGCTGACGTATAGGAACACTGGCGTAGCCAGCTCGTACTTAGTTAGCGGTACGCTACGTTACCTGAACCCTTTAACCGTTGAAGCGTACGAAGTTGCAGCAAAAGCGGCCAGGGAGTACACGAAACAAACGACGGGCTTTCCTGCTCCAATGTTTGGTGAGTCTACAGCAGACTATAAGTTCCGCGCCGAAGTAACCATTCCAATCGTGCGGGCTTATGGCCGTGTGTGTAGCTATGAAGACGCACAGTTTAATGACGACCGAATCGCCAAAACGCGGCGCGTCGTAGAACTTGGCAACTTCGCACTTACTGGGCTATTACTTGACCCGTATGCTGTTGAAATTCCCAAACTCGTTTCAAATCTTGACTACTTGGCAAAGAATGCTGAGGTAGCCGCCAGTTTAGCCTCACGGCTAAATAGCGAAGCTCGCTCCACACACTAGCTCGTAAACTACAGAATTAGTTCTGATTTTTTCGGTCGGTGACTTCGTGGGCCGCCAGGCGGATGTGCTTGGCGTCGAGGCCAAAATGTTCAAGCAGCTGGTTCGGTTCACCGGATTCGCCAAAGCGGTCGAGCATACCGATGCGGCGCATTGGCGCTGGGTAATTCTCGGCAAGTAATTCGGCGATCGCCCCGCCGAGGCCACCGATGACTTGGCCTTCTTCAACGGTAACGACGCAACCAGTTTTTTTGACGCTCTTGATAATTGTCTCGGCATCGAGCGGTTTGATTGTTGGCACGTGCACGACTTCGGCGTCGATACCATCTTTATACAATTGTTCAGCGGCCACTAGTGACTGATAGGTCATTGTTCCAGTCGCGATTATGGTGACGTCGCTGCCCTTTTCGTAGACGTAGGCACTACCAATTTCAAACGGCGTCTTATCGGTTGTGATGATTGGCGTGGCTTCGCGGGCCAATCGAAGGTAATTAGGCCGACCATCCTGAGCCATAGCCAAAGTTGCGCGCTCAGCTTCCAAAGCATCACCCGGTACAATTACGACCATGTTTGGCAGGACACGCATCAGCGCGATATCTTCCAGCATCTGATGCGTTGCACCGTCCGGGCCGACACTGACTCCGGCGTGCGAGCCAACAATCTTTACCGGTCGTTCGTTCAGACAGGCGGTAGTACGGATTTGCTCCCAGTTTCGGCCAGGACTAAAGGCTGCGTAGCTCGACACGAACGGTATTTTGCCCATAGCAGCCAGACCGGCGCCAACGGTGGCTAAATTTTGCTCGGCAACGCCAATTTCTACGAATCGGTCAGGAAATTCGGCTTTGAATAAACTCATTTGGGTAGAGTCAGTCAAGTCGGCGCAGGCGGCTACAACGTTTTTGTCGAGTTGACCAGCTTTGAGCAGTCCGCGGCCAAAGCCTTTACGGATTGGTTCTTGTTCGAGGTCGCCGGTAATGTCGGCCAGGTGTAAATTACTCATGTTCGCTCCTAATTTTGCCGCCGAGGGTTCGTAGTTCATGCAGGGCTATTTTTGCCTGCTCGTGATTTGGCGGTGCGCCGTGCCAGTGGAAATCGCTTTGCATAAAATCGACGCCCTTGCCCGGAATTGTGTAGGCGATGATCATAATTGGTTTTTCGACGATTGCTTTGGCCATTTGCAACGAATCGATTACGGCTTCGATGTCGTTACCGTTCACTTCGAGCACATGCCAGCCAAATGACTCCCACTTACCTTTGAGGTCTTCGAGCGGCATAACTTGTTCGGTCGGGCCGTCGATCTGGATGTTATTACGGTCGATGATACCGATGACATTATTGAGCTTGTACTTGCCGCCGAGCATGGCTGCTTCCCAAACATTACCTTCATTGAGCTCGCCGTCGCCCATGATTACGAACACGCGGCGATTGGTGATACCGTCCATGCGCATTGCAAGCGCCATACCGCAGGCTTGGCTGAGACCACAACCAAGCGGACCACTGGTCGTTTCCATACCAGGTAATCGGGTTCGTTCTGGATGGCCTTGCAACCTTGACCCGAACTTACGTAGTGTTTTTAATTCTTTTCTATCAAAGTAACCGGCATGGGCCATAGTTGCGTAACGGACGGGGACACAATGGCCGTTGCTGAGCAGCAAAATATCACGCTCAGGCCAATCAGGGTTTTTCGGATCATGGTTCATAACGTCAAAGTATAAGGCGGTGAATATATCAGCAAGTCCCAGTGGGCCTGCGCTGTGGCCGCTTCCCGCCTCTTCGAGCATTCTGATAATGTCTTCGCGGATATCGTTAGCAATAGTTTCGAGTTTTGTCGTTGAAAGTTTAGTAGTCATTACCGTGAATTATATCACTTTTAGGCATAAGCCTTATGTAAGTTGAATTTTATACACTATATTTGGATCATATGGCAAATATTGAATCAATTCAAACGGTCGAAACATTGCTGCCAACACTAACTTTAAGCGAGGCTACTGCTAGTCATTTGGGTGGTATTTCAGTGACCGGTAATCTACCGGTCCACCTAAGAGCGGTAAACACAGCGTACTATTAGAAGCTACTACAGCCGTAGCCACCTGGGACACTACCCAACAAATTGGCGTATTTGAGCCTACCGACAAACACAATTATATTAACAGTGATAGCGAACTACAGGAAGTTGTTGATACGCTTCGTCAGGGTGAATACGCTCATACTGAAATTTATAATGGCGAGTTCTAAGATGTACGCGTATCTGATTAAACTAGAACAGATAGCGGTGTGATTCTCGTCGATATGGCGCGTCATCGAATCCATGAGTTGCGCGCAAAGGAAACCTTTAAAGCGGTCCATGAAGTAATGATTGTTGCCGATGGCTACAATTGCTGGCAAACAGGCTTCACCGGCGCACTAGGTTGCGATGCAGCAAAGATTGCCCAGCTGCTGGATTCAACTGAAAAACTACTAGTCGAGATTCTTGAAGAAGCCGACGCACATGATCCGTGAGATAGTCTATACATAGTTGCTAACCAATGCCCATCCTTCGCTGCGAAGATTATCGACGCGTACGCCAACAATAGCGATGTTTATAGCGACGTAAGAGAGCATGGTTACAACACAGCGGAAGCAATTTTAAACCGAATCAAAGCGCGACCATTAGAGCTACCGCAAGCTTGTTAAGATTTCGTACATTTTAGCTGGATCATCGGCTTTCTGAATAAATCCGCCGACGTTTAATCCTTGGCCGCCGGCGGCGATGAGCAGCGGTGCGACCTCATCGTTGATGCCGCCGTCCCATCCAATTTCGGCATCTGGATGATGCGCCCGAATTTTTGCTACTTTATCGAGTAAACCTAAGTCGGCATGGCCGCCATGATGTCCAAGATCGCCGCTAAATACTAAGATATGATCAAACGAGTGCATAATCTGATAGGCGTACTCGACAGGTGTGTCATGCAACAAAGCTAGGCCGGTTAAGATGTCGTGGCGATGCAGCTCAGCGGCAAAATGCATATGATGCACGTGAGCCTCATTGTGTATAACGACCATCCGTGGCTTTAGTCGAATCAACGCGTCAAGATAATCCATTGGGTTTTGATACATCAGATGAATGTCAGATCGTAGCTCATGCGGCCACCAAATATGGTCGAGGCTTGGTGACACCGTCGGTGCGAATTCACCGTCCATCAGGTCGATATGGATCCGCTCGGCAAACGGTTTCAGTCGCAGGATCTGTTCCTTGAAGTCGTGTTCGTTAAAAGCGGTTACAGTTGGACAGATTACCGCCATGTCAGCTCAGTTCGTCAAGCGCTTGGATACGCCGAATAAAGCGAGGAGCGCCCGCAAATGATGTATTCAGAAAGGTGTGAATAATTGATTGGACTTCTTCAGACGACAAGTAGCGAGATGACAGGCACAGCACATTGCTGTCGTCATCGTTACGCGAGGCACGAGCTTCTTCGACGTTCCAGCATAGCGAAGCTCGGATCCCTTTGAACCGGTTAGCCGCCATCACCATTCCCTGGCCGCTACCACAAATCAGAATCGCTTTGGCTTCCGGATCGGGATTACCGAGCAGCTCGGTTACCGTTCGGGCGGCAAATTGCGGGAAATCATCATTCGGGTCGATACTCAAACTACCCTTGTCTACGACTTCATAGTTGGTCGACGTCAGGTAGTTGGCGATATCTTGCTTGTACTGGAATCCGTTATGGTCGGCGCCGAGATATATTTTCATAGCCTACTCGTGGTCGTGCTGTTCGCCGCGGTGCAGTAGCTGGCCAATGTCAGCAACGCTTTCGACAAGACGGTTGCTGTAGCCCCATTCGTTGTCATACCAGGCAACAACCTTTAGCATATTTCCGCCGACGACGGCCGTCAGCTTAAGGTCAATAATACAGCTATGGCTGTCGCCAATGAAGTCGCTACTGACGAGTTCTTCATCCGTGACAGACAAAATTCCTTGGTAATACGGTTCCGCTGCGGCTTTTTTGAAGGCTTCGTTGACCTCCTCGACAGACACCGCTCGCTTGGTGATGACGACGAAGTCACTCAGTGACACGACTGGGGTTGGGACGCGGACACTCAACCCACCGAAAATACCCTGGAGGGCTGGCAACGCCTGGCCAGCGGCAATGCTTGCTCCTGTAGTGGTTGGGACGATATTTTCGGCTGCATTGCGTGCTTCGCGGAGATCTTTAGCGGGTGCATCCTGCAATTTTTGGCTGGCAGTGTAGCTGTGGATGGTCGTCATCATGGCTTTTTCGATGCCAAAATTACTTTCAAGAACGGCGGCAACTGGCGTGATACAGTTCGTGGTACACGAGGCATTACTGATAATATCGCTGGCATCGGCCAGCTTATCTTCATTAACGCCGAGTACGATCGTGGTAGCTCCCTCGCCTTTGGCTGGAGCCGAAATTATAACTTTTTTAGCACCGGCATCGATATGAGCTCGAGCCTTGGCGGGATCGACAAAGAATCCAGTCGATTCAATAACGACGTCGATTTCGTTATCGGCCCATGGCAGGTTTTTAGGATCCATCTCAGCGAAAACGGTGATATGCTGATCGTCAACTATGATGCCAGTTTCGTCGAAGCTGACTTTGTTCGGGTACTTTCCATAGTTACTATCGTGCTTTAGCAGGTGCGCTAGTGTCTTGGTATCCGTCAAATCATTAATTGCAACGATTTCGATGTCGCTGCGCTCGAAGGCGACTTTAAAAGCGTTGCGACCAATTCGTCCGAAACCGTTGATAGCTATTCGTGTCTTCATACGTTAGTCCTTACTTTGTTTTAGTTTTAATATCTATGATCTCATTGTAAAAGGTTAAGCACGTTAATACAAGCCATGTAGCTGCACAGCCTTAAAAGTGATCTTACGCGGTGGAGTTAGGTTTGATCTGAGTTGTAGAAACCAGAGAGCAACAGCTATTTAGCGGCGCGGTCAATTGCTTCTTGGATAACTTGTTTGGCGCTGGCAGCGTCGCCCCAACCTTTCAATTTGCCATCGACACCGGTCCAGCCTTTTTTCCAGTCTTTGTAATGCGCGTAAAAATGCTCAATCATCTGCTTAAAATTTTCGCCGAGATCAGATAATTCGGTGATGTGATCTTTGGAAACATCATCAACGGGGACGACAATTAATTTTTCATCCATTTCGCCGTCATCTTCAAAATATAAAACACCGATTGGTCGCGCCGGTACAACTGCGCCGTGCGGTACTGATTCGTCGATAATGAGGAGCGCGTCGAGCGGATCGCCGTCGTCGCATAGTGTGCTGGGAACGTAACCGTAATCTGCCGGATAGCCGAGCATGGTGCCGTTGACGCGGTCGAGAAATAATTTTCCGGTCGCTTTGTCAACTTCATACTTATTGCGTTCACCCTTGCGGATTTCGATGATGACATTGACGGTATTGGGCGCATTGTCGCCGTACGTAACTTCTGTAATTTCGCTCATGTGTGCTCCTTTAATCAATTCATATTGTAGCATGCAGCAATTAACCCCTAGAGACCACACCATTTGCATACCCCTCGTTAATTTTCTTGGTACACTTAAAGTATGAAGATAATCGGTCACCGCGGTGCAAAAGGCTTAGCACCGGAAAATACTCTGGTATCATTCCATAAAGCTATCGAACATCAGGTTGACGAGGTCGAGTTTGATGTTCGAGTAACGCGCGACAACATTGCGATCGTGCATCACAACCCCTACCTAAGCGACCCGGCCGGAAATAAAGTGGTTATTGCGGCTCTAACGCTTGCGGAACTTAGGGCCCATAAACCCAATTTAGCAACCCTGGACGAAACACTGACGGAACTCAAGAATAAATGCGTGCTTCTCATAGAGATAAAACCGGCCGAGCCAGTTGAGCCGATCGCAGCGGTGTTGGCAGCCCAGATCAAATCAGGTTGGAGCCGTGATAATCTAGCAATTGGATCATTCGACCAAAGTATTTTATTAGAAATGCACCGCCTGTTCCCAACTATCGCCATTGTCGTAATCGAGCGTTGGTCGGGAGTTCGGGCACAGTTGCGCGCCAGGCAGCTGGGCACGCATCGCTTCAACATGCGTTCTTGGTGGTTGTGGTCAGGATTCCTACGTGGCATGAGTCGACGTGGCTACCAGATTGCCGCTTATACGCTCGATGATCCCGCAAAAGCTCGCCGATGGAAAAAATATGGCCTCTACGCTGTAATTACCGATTATCCTGACCGGTACGAGGGTAAGATTTGGTAATTATATGCAGGTAACTTTTCTAAGTGAGCGAGCCGAATCGGACAACATCAGTACATTCTTTTTTACACCCGAACGGCATCTGCGCTACACGGCCGGCCAGTTTGTTGAATTTAGACTACCGCATGACGATGTTGATGACCGCGGCGATAGCCGCTGGTTTACATTGTCGTCGTCTCCAACGAGCAAACTTCTCAGTATTACGACGAGGTTTGCTGACTTACGTGGCAGTAGCTTCAAAAATGCCTTAAAGCGGCTCAAGCCTGGCGATAAGCTCAGTATGAGCGATCCGTTAGGCGATTTCGTACTGCCCCGACTAGTTCAAACGCCGCTGATTTTTGTGGCCGGCGGGATTGGCGTAACTCCTTATTGTAGTATGCTGCAGTGGATTGCAGCGACCAATGATACGCGGGACATTAAAATGATCTACGGCGTATCGAGTGAAGAAGAAATTATTTTTCAAGACGTTTTTGAGTCCGCTGGCCAACACGTCACGACCATCGTGTCGCAACCCTCAGATAGTTGGGGCGGCGAGCGAGGCCGTATAACGGCCGATTTTATCTTGGGGCTGGAGAAGCCAAACGACGAGACGATGATTTATTTGTCAGGACCTGAGCTCATGATTCAAACACTTACGGAAGACCTCTATAAAAAAGGCGTACACCGGCGCCAATTACTTAGTGACTACTTCCCTGGCTATTAACATTGGGCGTCGTTAGTTCTGTGGTGGGTGCGACTGACCTTCAAGATATTCTCGGATCTTGAGAGCAGCAGTTGCGCCTTCGCCGGTTGCACTCGCAATCTGCATGGTCGCGCCGGAGCGGATATCCCCAGCCGCAAATACACCAGGCATACTGGTCTGAAGATTTTGGTCGGTGATAACTAGGCCGATCTCATCGCGGCGAATAGTCGTGTTCTTTATAAACTGCGAATTCGGGTCGAGACCGACAAAGACAAAGACACCGTCGACTGGAAATTCGACTTTTTCCGCTGTCGCTGATTTTGTAGCCAGCACCTTGGTGACCTCGTTATTTTCACCGGCGATTTCGTCAATCGAAACACCAAGGTGAATCGTTATCTTCCCAGCATCAACAAGTTTCATGATCTCCTGCTTGAGTACATCACTAGCTTTCACCGTCGAGCGTACGAGCAGATCGATATGAGTTGCGAAACGAGTCAAAAAGATTGCTTCTTGAATAGCTGAGTTACCACCACCAATTACTGCTAGCGTTTTGCCACGATAAAATGCACCGTCACATGTTGCACAGTAATGAACGCCCCGAGCGTAATAAGTATCCTCGCCAGGGACACCAATCTTTTTGTAATCGCTACCAGTTGCTAGCAAGACAACACGAGCAAGCATGTCGCCGCTAGTAGTATCTAAGCGCTTAAACTTACCTTCATCAGTTAGTCCGGTAACTTCACCGAGTTCGATTACCGCACCGAATCGTTCAGCCTGCTTTTGAAGGTTTTGAGCTAGAGTCAGACCTTCTATACCGTCGGCAAACCCAGGGTAGTTATCAACTTTTTCGGTTACAGCAGCTAATCCACCGACGACGCCACGTTCGAATAACAACGTGTCTATGTCTTCACGCGTGGTATAAATTGCTGCTGTTAGTGCACAAGGCCCGGCACCAACGATAATTACGTCATGTGTCGGTGTAGTAGCCTGATCTGTCATCGTTAATTCCTTTGTCTTTGAATCATTTAATTGCAGCGCCGCTGTGAGTTCAGCATTGCTCGGTTCTTGTAATGTTGTTCCGTTGTCGAGCACGATTGTCGGTATAACGTTCCGGCCATCGACGAGCGCAAGCATTTCTTGCTACAATGCATCATCGCTGTCGATATCCTTGTAGGAGTAAACTATGCCAAGCGAGTCGAGCACCTGTCGCGAAGCGTGGCAATCACCGCACCAGCTGGCGCCGTAAACTGTTACCATCTACGCGACTGCCGGCGCCAACTTCGCCAGATTATAGCCGACAATTACCTCTTGGCTGTCATCGTCTTTGGTTACGACAGTGACTGGCACTGTCATAGCGCCACTCAGGCTGATCGCTTCAGCTTGACGGTGAGGATATATGTCTAAATTAACTTCCTCATAGCCAATACCCTTGGCTGACAAATATTTCTTAACCATCTGGCAGTAACCACAGGTGTTAGTAGTAAATATCGTGACGGCTTTTGGCATTGGATCCTCTGTTTCAGCTTATATGGTGTTTTGAGATTGTATTTATTAGTATATATAGCGTTTATGCCTAAAGCAAGTCATGCTACGGACTTTCTACGTCCTAACTGCCAATTTTGTAAAGCGTAATGTCAAACACGAGATCAGCGTTAGCAGGAATGCCCGAACTGGCTGGAGGATTTGCACCGTATGCTTCGGCAGCCGGAATCAGTAGGCGTCGGGTACCACCGACTTTCATGCCGGGGACACCTTCGGTCCAACCCTTAATGACTTGATTTAGTCCAAAGCTGACATGTTGACCGGAGTCTTTTGAGCTTTGGAAGACGACGCCGGTAGCAGCAACTGCACCAGTGTAATCAACGGTTACGGTGTCGCTAGACTTGACGACATCACCAGATCCTTCGGTCGTGTCGACTTTTTGTAATGAAGGGATGCTTGCAACGGGCGTGAAACCAGCCAGTGGTTTACCTTGTAGTTTTGCTGATGGATCCACGGTTTTCTCCTGCGTCTGTGCTGGACTTGTCGGAGTGCTAACGGCTTTATCTTTGTTCTTTTGCTCAAAGAGGCTGTAGACAACGGCGATAGTCAAAGCTGATGATGTTAATAAAAATAGTCCGGCTCCGAAGAGTGCGAACGCTCGATCACGTTTCCGTGCCATGTTTTCTCCTCTTGTAATTCATTATTCATTTTACCTGGAAGTCGACGCAGATACAACCAGTGGTTCTGCAGCAAACCCTTTGGCAAGGCCATTGATGATTGCCGCGCGCAATGGTTCCCAATATACGAATGGCGACGAGTCAAGTGCGCTGATTGGCAGCCAGCAAGGCTCAAAGCGATTATACGGGTCATAGATCTGGGCTTCGGGCGCATCTGGTGGCAAATATGGCTCGCCAGAAACATATGTACAAAGATAAATATAGTGCGTACGGGGCCCGTCGCGCATTATGAGTACTTGCCGCACCAGACTAACATTGAGTGATGTCTCTTCGGCAATCTCACGTAGCGCCGTCTGCGCTGGAGTTTCACCTGGCTCTATACCACCGCCAGGGATAGAGAAGTAATGGAGCTCACCGCGGAAACGTTCAATAAGTAGTATATTACCGTCACGAACCACTATACCGCGAGCGGTGTCACGGGCCCGGATAGCGTTCACTACTTAGCCATCATTTCGTAGGCACGAAGCTTCTTTTTGTCTGCTTCGCTGGTTGCGCTCTGGAGAGCAAGTAACTGTGCATAAATGCCACCACTTAGAGCTAGCTGAGCTGGCGAACCGATTTCGTCAACGGTTTTGTTACGAAGCGTGACAATCTGATCGACGGACTGAATAGTACTCAAACGATGCGCAATGATGAGTGTCGTGCGCCCCTTCATTAAACGTTCAAGTGCCTGCTGAACCATTCGCTCGCTCTTGCTATCAAGACTGCTAGTCGCTTCGTCTAGTATAAGAATTGGCGCGTCCTTAAGTATTGCCCGGGCAATTGCGATACGCTGTTTTTGACCACCAGAAAGCCGTAGGCCACGCTCACCGATCTCACTTTGATACCCGTGTTCAAATTTGGCGATGAACTCGTGAGCATTGGCAGCTTTGGCAGCTGCCATTACCTCGGCCTCGGTCGCCGTCGACCGAGCATAGGCAATATTTTCGTGGATCGTACCGCTAAACAGGGCTGGCTCTTGAAACACCACGGCGATTGCGTCACGCAACGAACGCTGCGTCACTCCGGCAATATCTTGACCGTCGACAGTGATACTGCCACTGTTAATTTCGTACAATCGTAACAACAGATTCGTAATCGTCGTCTTGCCTTCGCCGCTTTCACCAACTAGAGCCGTCCGTTTATTAGGTGGCAAACTGAATGTTAAATTTTGCAGAACGATTTTTTCCAAGTCATATCCGAACGCGACATCCTGAAACAATACCGCACCAGCAGTAAGTGTTAACGGTCGGGCCTGTGGCTTATCAACGATCTCTGGCTCGATATCCATGGCCACGAAATAGTCACGGGTGTTAGCCAGGGTTCGCTGCGTTTGATCGACAAGAAAGCTGATACTAAATATTGGGATGCGGATCAAGACGGCGTACTGAATCAGCAATACCATGGTACCGATCGAGTAAACACCTCGGGCAGTCTGAACAAAAATAAACGCAAAAATCGCAAAGAAAATAACATTCAAAACTAAACGACGAATAATGTCTTGCCTATGCCAGTACCGGCTTTGTGGGTCGGTCGTTTTGATACTAGTATTGTAATGACTATCAAATAGTTTTAGTTCCCGCTTCTCCTGCATAAAACTTTTGACAACTTTTACTTGCCCGATTGCTTCGGCGAACCGACCACTCGCACTATCTTGTTCATGGTTGATAATTTTTTGATATCCCTGCCAAGTTTCGCTGCTTCGAGTCGTCAGATATATAAAGATCGGGTACAAGATGAACAGCATCAGACTGACCTGCCACGAATAAAATGCTACAACGACAAGTATAAATACGGTACTAAAAACAAATTGCAGGAAGTTATTACTGATGGTTTGCATGAAACCGGATATTTGGCTGATGCCACGTGACATGCGGTTGATAATAGTACCAGTAAGCTCATTGTCGAAATATTTTTGTGGCAGTTTGAGCATATGCTCAAAATATCTTTTACTCATTTGGCGTTGAATCTTAATACTTAATATATCGCCGTAGTAGCCGCTGACGTTATTGAGTAGCGTTTGGATAACGTCCGTTAAAAAGATCAGACCCGCAAAGATCGCAACCGTTTTGACATTGGCTTGACCACCGGCCACTAACTTTGTAATTTGATCGATCGCGCCTTTGGTGAAAATTGGCTGCAACACGCCGATTCCAGCAATAATGATGGTAAATAAACTGATCGAAAAATAGTAACGTTTAAGTTCGCTCGTAAATTTTATGATCCGCCAGAGGTCTTTCATAGCTATATCTTTTCTGCGCCGAATGTTTCGATGACGTCGGCCGTAACTACGCTCAGGATACGGGAAACCTCGTCGTCGGTCATCGTACGAACGCGCGAAGTAATCCTCAGACGGAACGTAATTTGTTTATGATCGGCGTCATCGCTCCGCTGATAAATATCGACTAATTCGATGGTAATATTTGTTTGTTCCGGACGATTTATTTTTACTTGAGCGCTAAAGAAATCATTCAATTCACCATAGGTAGTAGTCGTTGGCACTTTGTAGCAAATATCATGAGAAATTTCTGGGAAACGGGATTTAGGGACGTATTCCCTACCAGTGGTCGCGAGCCGGACAAGTTCGCTAATGCTGATTTCGAAACCGGCCGAGCGTTGTGGTAATTTGAGATTTTTGCGGGTGCTCGCCGTAAACTCGCCGACGATTCCAATGAACGTTCCGGTTACAGCATCGGTTATGTAGGCTGAGCGCTCAATGTCATATGGTTTCATTATTGGAACGTCTGGACTATCTTTCAAGACAGCGAATTCAAGCCTAATACCAAGCTCGCTGGCCAACCCATTTAAGAACCGTTTGGCTTCGTAAAAACCAGCACCGGATTTTTTTAGCTTATTGCTAGACGCATAGACAAACCCAAGTATGTCAAACTCCTGTGGTAGCCCATCCTCGCCGTCATCCTCGTGCAACAGGATGTGTGACTTACCAATTTCAAATAGGGCAAACTCATCGTAGCCAGCTTTACTATTGGCGTGCACTTTGTCGAGCAAGCTCGGCATAAGGCTCATCCGGTAATACTGCAGATCTGGGCTGAGTGCATTACTTAACGAAAATGCCAGTTGCCTGTCCTGGCCGACTTTATCGAGCAAGTTGCCATGCACAAAGCTATAGGTCAGGACTTCGTTGGCACCAGCCTTGGCCAGATACGTTCGTATCTTAGCCTTGAGTGCCAATGTTTCGTTGTAAGCAGCCGGTGCTATCGTCCGGCTTGGTAATTCTAATCGAAGTTTATCGTAGCCGTATAATCGGCCAACTTCCTCGATGACATCTTCACGAATCTCGATATCAGTGCGCCAGAATGGAGCATTTACTTGTAAAACCGCATCATTTGCGGATGCATCGAATTCAACGCAGCGTAGCATTGCCGCAGCTGCCTCACGGTCAATTTCGATGCCAAGTCGACTAGTTAGGAGTTCAATGGGCAACGTTACAGTCGAATGGATACTATCCTGTGCCAATACATTATCCGGCAAATGATTATCATCGTAGATCGTTTGAGCCGCTGTTGCGCCAGTGATAGCTAGTATTTCTTGACACGCCCATTTTAGAACACGTAGAGTCTGGAGTGGACTTTGGCCTTTGTTGAAGCGAGTCACGGCTTCGCTGAACAGACCATGATGCATACTAGTTTTACGAATTGAATACATGTTGAAGTTAGCCGATTCCAAAATGATACTCGTCGTGCCGTCATCGACTTCCGTATCTTGACCACCCATTACGCCACCAAGACCAATCGCACCGGATTCGGTAGCAATGACTATCGCATCGTCACGGATAACAATTGTTTTACCGTTTAGTAACGTTAATTCTTCGCTTGGCGTTGGAGACCGAATAATGATGGAGGCCTGTTCGGCATTACCATCACGCGCGGCAACTTTGTCGTAGTCGTAGGCGTGCATTGGCTGGCCGGTGAGCATCATAAAATAATTTGTTAGGTCGACAATATTGTTGATCGGCCGTATGCCGACTCGTGACAAATAAGTTTGTAGCCAAATCGGTGACGAGCCTACAGTGATGTTGTCGAATATCTGCGCCGAGTATCGAGGCGTCAGCGTCGGCAATTTATTACGAATCAGCAGACGGCCACTGTCTTCGGCCGTTGCTGGCTGCGCCTTATTCAAGAATACGTTCGGTGAATGGAACGCTACCCCAAGAATCCCGGCAATCTCGCGCGCGACACCAAGCATCCCGAAGCAATCGGGACGGTGCGTGAACATTTTATTTTCAATCTCAATGATCGTGTCATTGAGCCCGTATGTTTCAGCGAAATCGGCACCAGCTTTAGTTTCATCTTCGAGAATTAATATGCCATCATGGCTATCACCGATCGAAAGTTCTTTAGGGCTCGCGAGCATGCCATTGCTGAGCACCCCTCGCAGTTCACGCGCACTCAGCACAAATGGTACGGTATCGTAACTTTCGGGGACGCTCGAGCCCGGTGGCAACCAAGCAACCGTTATTCCAGCGCGGACATTCGATGCACCGCAAACAACCTGAACCAAACCATCTTTGTCGCGGTCAATATCCGGCAACTTACCACCGTCATCAACCAGGCAAACATTGAGGTGATCAGAATCTTGGTGGGGAACGCAACTGACGACTTTCACAATAATCACTCCCTGATACTTAGCGCCGACATCAGTCACCGTCTCGACTGCTCCGAGTTGCCTGCCAATTACGTCAATCAGTTCACTGGCTGGTGGCAGCTCAGCGCCGATATACTGCGAAATCCAGTTTAGACTTACCTTCATGCGAACTGCCTCAGGAAATCAAGCTTAGCCGCTTCGAAATGACGAATATCCTCGATACCGTATTTCATGATAACTAACCGTTCGATACCGTAACCCCAGGCGAAGCCACTGTAAATTTCAGGGTCGATTCCGGCTTCCCGCAGAACATTGGGATGAATCATTCCACAGCCCATTAGCTCCAACCATTTCTGTTCTTCGGAATCATCTTTTTTAAGAGCGTCTGGACGTTGCAGTGCAAACTCAAAACTTGGTTCCGTGAATGGAAAATAAAATGGCTGAATTTTCGTCGTGAGCTGCTGATGGAAATATTCATTCAAAAACGCCGTGATCGTCGCGATCAGCATGCCAACATGGACGCCTCGGTCGACATAGATGCCTTCGAGCTGATGAAACGTATGCTCGTGGGTAGCATCAAGATCTTCGTTGCGGAACACACGGCCTGGCATCACAGCCGCGATTGGTTTTCCGGCCTCAAGATTTATTTTGTTGGCTTTTAAGATACGGTTCTGCATTACCGACGTATGAGCGGGTGCTATTAATCGCTTGCCGTTAGCATCGGTTTGGACGGTCATAAACGTATCGTAATCGCCACGGGCTGGATGATCTTCAGGAAAATTAAGTGCGCCAAACATGTGATAGTCGTCGTCCAACTCACGTGATTCGATGGCCGAAAAGCCCATGCGCGTGAAGATATCAAGCATAGTCGTAATTTCGATAGTTAAAGGATGCTCGCTGCCCGTTGCGGAGGACAACAGGGCTGGACGATCCTCCGGTTTAGTATTACATTCGAAGGGAGCCGTAACATCGATTGCCGGTAGCTTTTCGGTTTGGCTGCTTGCGTCGTCAACGACCGCTTGCAGCTCGTTGCGTAACTGGTTTACTTCTTTTCCGAAACTACCCTTTTGGTCGGTGGGTAGCGTTTTAAGTTGATCATAAAGAGCTTTTAACTCCACAGCCCTAAGAATATCTGATTTGATTGCCAAAGTTTGCAAACGGGTATGCAGAATTTCGGCAGCAGCAGTAATTTCGGAGTTTGCATATGTCATATCTGTTAACAAGTATAGCAAAGTCTGTTTAAGCGGCGATACGATTTGCTAATTATATTTTGCACCGGCTGGCTGAGTGTTCCTGATGACAACCCGTTCGTCGGCTGACGTCCGCCGGCGGATAGCCAGTAAACTGATCGCACCATTATGCAATGTGCTACTGCCAAGAGCGCGTGCAAGCAAAATTGATCGATATGTTTGCCCTTCGTGATGCTCGGAGCCCGGGTCGGAAACGACAACTTTAGCATGATCAGCCGCTATATTCTGGACGAGCGTCGGATGAACACCGTCAAATGACTGCTCAAGGGCGCCCGGATTAACATACAGCATTGTCAGCCACGGCGTCCGCGAACCAGGCGCTAGCAGCTTAACGACGTCCGCTTCTATCGGTGCCACGCTCGAAAAACTCGTCCTCGTTCTAGACTCCAATATTTGTTGCCATTCGTGCATTGCTCGGGGCTGCTCATTAAGCATCTCCGTGTCCGGCGCGCCCACGAATCTCACGTCGAAACCAATATCATTGAACGAGCAGGCTGCGCCAAGGACTGTCGTAACCGGTCTAAAGCGATCAACTCGTGCAAAGGAAGCAATGTGTTGAATGTCAGGCAATTCCTCCGTAATACCACTGGCCTGCATCATCATTGCCATACAAGCTGCGTGGGGAGTGCCATACATTTCAGTCGTTGCTAATAAGTTCGAGATGCTTTGGGTCGTTTCTGGATGCGCAGTTTTCATTACCGCCATTTAGCCACAAGCATTAGCGACACGTCAATGGTGTTTTTTGTTACAATGATTGCATGGCAAATTTTTCTTTTGATATAGTTTCTGAATTCGACAAAGCCGAGATGAACAACGTCTTCGACCAGGCGCAGCGTGAGATTGGCAGCCGCTACGATTTTAAAGGTACCCCGGCTGATCTCGACTGGCTTGAAGATAAAAAAGGTTTCAAGATCACTGGCAGCGGCGAGTGGCAGATCGAGGCTATCTTAGATATTACTCGCAAAAAGTTGGCTGCCCGTGAACAGAGTCAAAAAGTGCTTGATACCAGCAAAGAGTTCGTCGAGAGTAACCTAAAGACGTACCAAGACGTGCCATTCAAGCAAGGCCTCGATCAGGATAAAGCTAAAAAAATTACCGCTACTATCCGCGAACAATATCCAAAAGTTAAAACCCAGATCCAGGGTGACGCCGTGCGTGTAACCAGCAATAGTAAGGACGATTTGCAACAGGTCATGCAATTACTACGGGCTCAGGATTTCGATTTTCCAATCAATTTCGATAATTTTCGCTAACATTTTACCCGGTCGGATCGTTTGCGGTGGCAGGCTAGCGCTAGCACCTTTCTCGCGTATAATGTAAACATATGCAATATAATAACCTTCTCGATCGAGCAACCGAAGTTCTCACCATGAACGACCGCGGCAGCTACACGCAGCCGGCACATGGCCTTTACCCCCATCAATGGCTATGGGACAGTTGTTTTGCGGCAATCGGCATTCGAAACATAAATATTGCCCGAGCCCAAACCGAGCTGCTCAGTTTGCTCCGTGGCCAATGGCATAACGGCATGTTTCCCAATATTATTTTCCGCAGTGACTCCCAGTACCGCACCGATCGAAATATTTGGAGGAGTTGGCTTAACCCCTTCGCTCCGAGCAATGTCACAACGACCGGTATCACTCAGCCACCAGTGTTAGCCGAAGCCGTTGTAAAAATCGGTGAAAAACTCGATTGGCCAGAACGCCGGACTTGGTATCGGAGTATGTGGCCCGCCCTGCTGGCCTACCACGAGTGGCTGTATCACGAACGTGATCCCCACAAAGAAGGACTAACTTTACAAATCCATCCCTGGGAAACTGGCCTCGACAACACACCACCTTGGATAAATGAAATGCACATGCATCAGCTACCGTTCTGGATAACAGCCGTAAAAGCCACTCACTTCGATATGGTGATAAATTTATTCCGGCGTGACACACACTCAGTCCCAATCGACCAACGGTTTTCGACAATCGAGGCATTAACCCTGTTCGATATGCAGCGTCGACTACGCCGCAAATCGTACGAAATCAATAAAATTTTAGATCACTCATTGCTGACTATCGAAGATTTATCGTTTAACTACATCTTAGTTCGTGCCAACACGCATCTGCGTCAAATCGCAAAAAGCCTTCACGAAGCATTACCAAAAGAACTACTGACCAGTATGAAACGAACCGAGAAAGCTCTCGAAGAGTTATATGACGATTACACAAAACAATACTATTCACGAGATTTCATAACCCACCGACTATTAAAGATTCCGACCGTCGCAACACTCCTGCCACTATATGCAGGCAGTATTTCCAAGGAACGGGCCGCAATCCTGGTTAAGTACCTTGAAGATGAGCAGATGTTCGGATCGGCCTACCCAGCGCCAAGCGTTCCAATCAATTCTGATTGGTTTCATCCCAAGCTATACTGGCAGGGACCGACTTGGGTTAACATAAACTGGCTGATTATCGATGGATTGAAACGATACGGTTACCACGAACATGCCGCCGCCTTGACCGAGAGCACTCTTGAAATGGTCGCTAAAAGCGGCTTTTACGAATATTTCGACCCCCTAAACGGCGAAGGGGCTGGTGCTGCCAACTTCAGTTGGACTGCAGCCCTGGTAATTGACCTACTAAGCTAGGTAAAGCTCAAGTAGCGTATCAAGGGCCATAGAATTTCGCCATAATACGCTGGTTCCCAAAAAGTAAAAGTGTTAATTATTTTCAGGCAAGAAATATCGCTTTTGGAACCTACCTTTTTATTATAAAGCGCTCATCAATTGGATTCAGAGCAGGTCTAAGCGAAGCAATGTCTGACCCAGTAATTATTCTTCGCCACCGATGATAGGTCAGGCGTTAGTCGTCTAGTTGTGGGCGGTCGAGCACTAGGGGCTCGATGCTTGGGCTGGTTTCGGCGATTTTCATGACGTCTTTGTCAATTTTTTTGAGTTCTTTATGGGCAACATTGTAATGGTTTACTGTCGTACCCAGACTGTTGCCTAGTTTCTGCATAAATATCTCGTAGGTGCCGATGTGACGGCCAAGTTCTCCGACGCGTTGCTGAATTTCTTTAGCCGTTTCTTCGATTTGTAGGCTACGGAGTCCTTGTAGGACTGTTTGTAAGTACGCCATAAAACTAGTTGGACTGACGATAATAACCTTTTTTTCGCGGAAGGCATATTCGATAAGATCGCGGGCCGAGGTACCGGTCGTACCGACTTTATTAATTAATAGGTCGTAGTATATTGCTTCGCTGGGAATAAACATGAACGCGAAATCCATGGTACCGTATTTGGGGCGAATATATTTGGCAGTTTCGTCGATGCGGTTCTTGAGATCATTTTTGAATAGCTTAGCTAGCTCGATGCGTTCGGCTTTATCCTTTGACTCGACCAGCCGGTTGTAATTTTCTAGGCTAAATTTCGAGTCGACCGGTAACATTATGCCCTTATCGAGCACGACGACTGCATCACAGATTAAATCCTTGCCATCATCGTCCTTGCCAATTTTGTGCTGCAAGTGGAACCGTTCTGGCGGCAGCACGTTCTCTAGTACGGATTGTAGATAGTACTCACCAAGCACCCCGCGCTGCTTCGGGTTTTGCAACACATTTTGAAGAGTCTTAAGTTCATCGGTGACTGCAAAAACTTGTTTATTAGTTTCTTTTAACTCAGTCAAGCTACGAGTAACTTCACTAATAATCTTGCTACTTTCGCTGAACTGTTTCTGCAGGCCGCCCAGCATCATCGCTTGATTACGATCGAACCGTTCGGTCATTTGCGTCTGTAAACCGTCTTTGAGATTGCCAATATCGGCGCTTAGTTTTGTCAGATCTTGTTTGAGCAGTAAGGCGCTGCTAACCTCCTTCGAGCTACCTTGCCGAATGAGGGTGACCATCAGTACTAGAACCAGCACACCCAGAATGATAACGGCAATAGTCATAAGCTTATTCTACCATCGTTGGCACAGCTCAAATAAATCTCGTAATAACAAACATGGCGAACGTTCCAAAGACGGTCAGTCCGATCGTAATTCGTGATGAATGTTTTTCGTGGGCTTGCGGCAATATATCGCTGGCACCAATGTACAGCAAGAAACCAGCAAAGAAACCAAGATAAATTATCAATTGCGCGTCAGATAGAGTGAACAGTAACGTCGATAATACGCCGAGCATTGGCGCCAGGGCGTCGACGATCAGGAACCTAAAAGCTCGTTTGACACTGTTCTTATGATTTATCATCAAACTAACCGTGTTGAGGCCGTCAGCAAAGTCGTGTCCGATAACGGCAATTGCAACAGCGACACCAACCGTTGAATTAACCTGAAAACCAAGCCCGATGCCGACGCCGTCTAGAAAACTGTGACCGGCTAACGCCAGTGCCGAGAATACACCGACTTGGGGGTGACGGTGTTCACCGTATTCGGTCTCGTGGGCATGATGCAGCAATAGGGTTTTTTCTAATATGTGGAACAAGAGAAAACCAACCACTAAGGCTACCATCGGCTTGGTCGCATCAATTTTAGTAGTATTTACCAGTCTGAAAATCTCTGGCAACAAATCAAATGCAATTAACCCTAGTATGACACCAGCCGTTAAGCCCAAGATGTAATGCAGCCGCTCTTTGTTCTTGATAGCGACTATACCGCCGGCAAAGGTTGATAGTACGGTCAGAAGTGTGAGGATTACTGGTTCCATTTCGATTATTAGTATAGCAGGTGCTAACGCTCAGCCATTCGCTGCATTAGGTAGGTAAAGATGATAATAGTAGACATGAATACATCCTACTTTGTCATGTAAATATTCGCAAATATGTCGCAATTATTTGGACAATTTTAGACGAAAAAAGATCCGGGTGTAAGCCCGGATCTGATGGAAGCCTCACACTTCCTGCATTTAGCTTATGCCTATCGGGTAGCCATTGCAAGGCCTGGTCATGCAATCTCCTTACGTCGACAATAGTAGATCTTTGAGGCGACTATGCCCGCTTTTATTCGGCGTTGCGTCGATGCCTAACTTTATTCGCTCATACAAAAAGTCGCTGGAATTTTTGGAAATCTCATGGCGAGCACGGATGGTATGGGCGGTTACCCAGCTGGAATCAGACCCGAATATTTGTTGTGCCTTACCACGTATGACGAGCATGTCGCGAGAGCCGTAAATAACGTCGACGGGCATTCGGAGCGCCTTGATATCACTAGCTGCCGTTTGCTCCAAAATTGTATTCTTAAGACTACGGACAAACGGCGTCCAACTCTGCTCATTTATCTCAAATGCGACGATCCGGCTCGCCAGTCGCTCTAGTAATTTAGCATTCGATCGTTCGAATGTCGGTTGCATCGCAATAACCTTGGTATAAAGACGACGATAGATGTCGAGCCGTAGTTTATAATACCGTCTGTCGGGTAGACCGTCGTACAATGGCATTTCGAATAATACCAATTGCTTTACAAGATCAGGCCGCTGCCGGGCGACTCGAGCTGCAACCAAGCAGCCCATTGAATGGCCAACTACTACAACTGGTCGACCGGCTCGTAGTTTAACAATGCTGGCGATGACAGACCGGCTATGGTCTTCGGTAGTGTAGTCGATCCAATGGGGTTTCGCGGATACTCCGAAACCTAATAGATCAAACGCGACCACCCGGGCCGAGCCTTTGAGTCGTTCGATGAGTTTGTCCCAGACCTCAGTTGAACGGCCAATACCATGTAGTAACACTACTGTTTCGCCGTTACCGATATCAACCGTTTTTGCCAGTCGAAACGGCCGGCCAAGCGACCGGTGCCAAAAGATTGATAGAGCGTCCATGCCATTAAGTATACCGTAATGATATATCTTGCAAGCTTATTGTGATTCAGCCCACCTCGCTGAGCGGCCAAATAATGCCAATAATTTAGTTTGAGCAGTTTCTGCGGCATCTACCGACAGTGGCGCACCAAACATACCACTACCCGCCATGTTTGATTGGTTTCGATTTGCGTAAGCTGTAACCGCGCTTATAACATCTACATCGAATACGACGGACATTCCGATTGCCTCTGCCAAGTCCCAGGCGTGGATTAATTGATCACTGGCTGCTTGTTCCAAGTAATTCTCGATACTTACGTCGCGGTAACTTAGGTGGGCAACTTCTTCGGGGTCGACGTCAAGCACAGCTGCATCGGCCCTATCGGCAGCATTTTGCCAAACAACACTTAGGTCACTGACGGTATCGTCGATAAAATCGGCGTCGTATTTATCGCCGACCTCGCCAATCGTTTGACCTTCGAGCAAGTCGGGAAGCCAGCTGAGTTCGGTTACCATATGTTCAACCAGGTCGCGGGCCGTCCAGTCGGCATCAGGCGTCGGGTTTGCGTAGTGATCTGGCCGAACCTGTTTGACGACTAGTGTTGCTTGGGCGAGGCATTTGGTAAAAAGCTCAGCTGCATCCATATATCCTCCGATTACTGCCTGATGTTACGTTACTATTACCGACATTTGGCTTGCGGTACAACTAATCATAGTGAACAAGGCTTATCGCTGACTGTAAGCATTTTCGCTTGTGCTTACGTGTTACTGCGTGTTTTATAATGAGAGCTGGCCGTGTGGACCATCCGTTGCTGCATAGCCATAGCTATGTCGGCTTTCTCCAAAGCCTTTTTAACGCGGCGGCGGAAATCGCCGGCGATTTCCCACTGCGATGCTGGTCGGACACGCCCAAGCGATCGAACCGTTACTCCGGAATCAGTAAACTGCTCGACGCGCAGGAATTTTATCGGTTCGGTAATGAGCGACGTATAGCGTTCGTCCGCCAGCATGTCGATACCAACTTGGTTGATAACCGCCTCGACGACATCAATGTCACTTTTGTAGTCGACGCCAAGATCAACAACCACGCTCGAATACTTCGACGTCCGATTGGTAATAATACCGGCTTCGCCGTTACGAACAATATTCAGTGTCCCATCCAAGTCTCGAAGTTTTGTGATTCGCAGCGATATTTCCTCGACGACGCCCGAAGTACCAAGTTGCGTCGTAGTACCACCGCTGAGTGTCACGATGTCACCCACTCGGTATTGGTTTTCGGTTAAGATGTAAAATCCAGCCAAGTAATCTTTGATGGTATTTTGAGCACCGAGCCCAAAAACAACTCCGAACACACCAGCACCAGTTGCTAACGCCGCTAAATTGATACCGAGCAGCGACAAGACAACTAGTAGTACGGTTGCCCATAGCACGAACGATACCATTTTACGGGCGATCTGGATTACGGTGTCTTCACGCTTGATTTTGTCTATTTTTGACTCGAAACGGTCGGCTTTGACGGCTCGCCGTACCAGTCGTTCGATGAAAGTATGGCTAACCCGCTGCATCAAGTAAGCAATAAGCAGTATGGCTACTACCTGAACTAATGAATTGTTAAATAATTTATGTAGGTCGGAGGAAGAAGTGTTTGCAATCATACACAAACAGTAACGGAGTTGCTAACGTCTGGCAAGAATGTCTTTCCCCGGAACCAGTATTAGTCGATCAGCTATAGTAGCGACGACTGCGACGAACTACCGCTATCGACGTCATCTTCGCCGATATCGAGCTCTAACGTCTTAATCGATGGCAGCGCCCGGTTGGTGATTCCCTGCAAATCGCCGTACATTCCAATCGTATTATCAATCACGTTACGAATCGCTTTTTCCTGATGAGCCCAACGCAAAGCGGCCGCCCGTTTCTCCTTCTCAATTTCTGCTTGCAGGGTTCCGTAGTTTTCGACGATTGCCTCGACTCGGTGGCGAAATTCCGGCCCGACCAGATATTGGTATAAATACTCCATACTGGTATCTTTGTTGGTGTTCATCTTATTAGCGGCGTCAACCTGTAAGATAATTGCGCGTAGTGCGACGGCGAGCCGAGTTGCAAAACTTGGGCTGGCCACCCAGACATTGTTTTCTAATTGCTTAAAGTCCTGGATATCATGTGGTAATTCCTGTGAGACAATAACACCGATGTTGGCATTTGCTTCGCGAATATCGGCTTTGAACTTGGTAACCCAAGCTGGCTGCCACTTACCATTCTTGGTTTCCCACAGCAACATACCGCAGTTGATACCGGATTGATTGCGAACAAGCTGCTTCATATCGGCACCGCGTGCACCCTTTTTAACTTCTTGAATTTCGTCGAACGGAAATTCTTCGCGGAGACGATTCTCTAAATCAAGTTCCAATACTTCGCCCTGATTTTGCTGGGAACCTTGATTGGCTTTGCGCTGAGCGTCCACCAATGCTTTCTGCGTATCGGCTAATTTCTTTTCGTTTTCAGCAATCTTTAGGCGGAATCGTTCTTCGGCAAGACGAGTCGATTCATCACGAATTTTTGATTCCTCGGCGTTAAATTTCTTTTGAGCCTCGAGTTCAACATTTGCCCTGGCCTGCTTTTCGTCGCGTAGTAGTTTCATCATGTCAGTTAGCTGGGTCCGTAAACCGTTGCTATCGTTCTTAGCGGCCTCGGCATCAGCTTTTAAGGCTTGGGTTGTGAGCTCCTGGTTGGCAAACGTTTTACGACGGGTATTTTCTGCCTCGGCCGTAAGTTGCTTTTTGAGGATCTCGATGTCGGCTTCGCTACGCTGCTGCAACAAGGCTTTCTCAACGTCAAGAGTTTTGCGGGCCTGGTCGGCAGCGGCGGCTGTTAAACGCTTAGCGCCCGCTTCGGCTTCAGCCCGAACTGTCGTAAGCTCAGCTTGGTGTTTCTCGTGCTGGGCAGCCATGACTGTCTTTTGAATATCTTTAGTTAGCGCCTCGGTCAGTTCAACCTCGCGGCCACAGTGGTTACAAGTAATTGTCATACTAGCAGTATAACGACTCGCTAGCGGAATCGAAACAATTAGCGTGCCAACACCCCAGGCCAAGGAGTACTACCCGTAATTATGTAGAGGTATGCCAAGTAACAGCGCTCGCAGGGCATTAATGAAGTGCGTTATCGGTTGATTTTCGGCAAAAGCTCGAAGCACACTGTTCACCACATCCGTCGGCGTAAAAGCGCTACTAGCGAATGTCAGCAGAAAAATAATAACGATTGTTAACCATTGGACCGCTTTGACACTTTTGGCCAGGACGCCGACAATTGCATCCAGCTACGAAAATGCTAATGTGAACAATACAAGTAGGCCAACAATCGCTAACCAATCCATCAGAGCAGCACTGGTGCGAAAACCAATCGCTAAACCAGCCAAAATCATAACCACGGTCGATGCGCCATAACAGTTGTAGCGGGCTAAGGCCAACCTTGTAGCTTCGATTCTTAAGCTAACCTGAGTGAAATGCTTAAATATACTTAACTAAATTAAGCTTTTACGCTACGATGATAAAGTGAAAAAAACTCCAATCTTAAGTTACAGTGATACCGGCAGCGGGCCAACCGTTGTACTTCTGCACGGATTTATCTCAAATTCAACCTACTGGCGCAATGTTCTGCCACAGTTAACTGGCAAACACCGCGTTATTAATATTGACTTGCTTGGTTTCGGCAAATCGCCCAAGCCAGTTCGTAGCCGCTATGATTACGACGCCCAATTGCTTAGTATTGCGGCGACACTCAAAAAAGCCGAAGTGACTAAACCGTTTACTCTAGTAGGCCATTCAATGGGGTCACTCTTGGCACTGCGGTACGCCAAAACCCATAAAACCGATGTCAAAAAATTGATCCTATCGAACATGCCGATATTACTGACCAGCGACCAAGCTCGCGCCGAAATTTTGGGTACCAACCGTCTGTATAGATTGGGCCTTCGAAATGGCATTAACGGCATTGTATGGCCATTATTCCGGGCCGTGACATTGCTACAATTGTTATCTCGAAAAGCTCGGCACAACGCCGTTGTTCGCAACCGATTGGCCTTTAGTAACACCATGACATCACGTCTACGCTCACTGCGGAATGTCGTATTTACGCCACAGATCGAAATCGACTTGCAAGCGATAAGTGTCCAAACCGTCCTGGTATCGGGTATCGATGATCGAGCCATATACTTAGAGAATCTTGCAACGCTTAGTCTTGGTAAACACGTTTCGATAAAGAACATCGTCGGCGGCCATCACCTGCCGATGTCGACTCCGTCGGCAATCACTATGCATATCTAATTGATCTCTATTTATTATAGACTTAGTAAATAATTGTACGTTTACTAAGTAGTAGACTATGATTGCAGTATGAATCCGTCTAAAAAAATTGACCAAAGAATCGCTGAGCTAACCGACTGGCGGGGGCAGCGATACGCTGAGCTGCGGGCGCTGATTCATCAGGCGGCACCGGAGTTACAAGAAGATTGGAAATGGGATACTGCGGTTTGGAAATTACAGACCAATGTCTGTGCAGTAAGCCAGTTCAAAGATCATGTAAAAATAAATTTCTTCAAAGGTGTCGAACTTGATGATCCTGACGCTCTTTTCAACAGTGGTCTGACCTCTAAGCACCATCGATCAATTAACTTTGCCGAAGCCGATGTTGTTCGCACGGAAGAATTAGCAGTTCTCATTAAACAAGCTGCTTTGGCTGATTAGTCTTGGCCAGCCATTTTCGGGACTAAATGTCTTTGAGGCCGATGTATTTGATTCGGTGAATCGTGTAGCTGCCATCGCCCTGCTTACGGGCTTCCAGGTCGTGCATACCGACAAAATAATCGCCCTCTAGATCGCGGTACTGTAGCTCGACTTTGTTATACGCATTGGTTGGGCGGCGATCACTAAAAATTAGGAACTCACGGCGCTCGTCTTTTCGAAGATTGGTATCGAGCTCGCGACGCGCACCAAATACATGAATTTTATCAAGAAAAACTTCGTATTCTGACTCGTTTCGGATTTTGGCCCAACATTCCATACGATCGCCGCGTTCTTCACACTTTATTTCGTCGATATACACCCGCGGTAAAAGTTTGTACCCAGAGGCTTGTTTGGCACCAATAGCTTCGGGCGCATCACTTGATTCGGGCCGACTTGACCCCGCGACCGGGCCATCGTACTCGTCTGGCCGGTAGACCGGCTCGCCTTTAACAATTCGCTTTAGTGACTGAAAAAATCCTGGCATACTGCCTCCTTTATTACTACCACTATACGCTATTTCAGCTTGGACAATGACGAAGCTATTACCGGGGCGGCGGCGTAGTAGTAATATGCACGGCGCAAGCCATGTAAAGTTACTTCGAGTTTGCTTTGTAGCTTATCGAGTGCAGCCGTTTCTCCTGGTATAGTACGTATTGCAAAGCACCGAGTAGCAATAAGTTTCCGATAAAGCCGGGCATCGCCCCGAACTGAATCCGGCTGAATGAAAAGAATTCTGTTAAAAATAAATTAATCAATGTTGCCCGCCGAAACTGTTCGAACGCTATAACACGTGATGAAGTAATTCTGATAGCCCCGTAAATAATAAAACCGGCCGCCAATACCGATGACACCAGTTCGCCGATCAATAATTTGCTAGCGTAATCGGTGGAAGTTAACATTTGCGAAACATCAGCAAAATTATCAGCCACGGTGTACACCGATATGCCAAGAAAAGCCACCGCTTGCAGAATGAGCAATATTGATACAAGTTGATTTGAATTTCGGCTGAGCCAGAACTGCCGATACCAGCTGTCGACCTTAGCGACTGCGCGGTAAAAAAGATTTGGTTTTGACGGTTCGACCGCATCGATACCACGGAGTAGCGACCGCAGTTCACGGGTGACTGGGCTGTGCTGATCGGCCCTATCAAGTAGCCGATAAATAGTGGCTTTTTCGTACTTATCGAGGTCCGACAATACGGCTTCCTCGAATTGATTAAGGGCATTTAATTGATATTCACGGCTGGTGTATTTTGAGCCTCGACTAATAAAGTTAAATATCAAGTACAACGACATAAAAATTGCATAAATAATACCGATCGTTGGCCGAAAGAAATAATTATTGTCCTTGGTAATAAATTTACCAAGTTCGTCAATAAAAATACCAAATCCTATACCGCCGACTATCGCACCGATTCGTTGGATGCGTGCTCCCAAAAATGCCAACATCATGATGATTGCAATCATCATGAGCAGACCGCCGTACAACATATGTGCGATGTGCAGGGTGCCGCCGCCAACCTGCGGATAGCCAGTTAAATACAACAAGAATCGTAACAATAGCAAACTGGCGATCGAGAATACCAAGAAAAGTTCAAGGTGGTCACGGGCCCTAACATTACGATAAAAAATACGGATTTTCATGTAGCTAGTATAGCGCGCCGTTAGTTGTTTCTGGTCGTATTATCGTTTACGTTTCTTCGGATCGAGTTCTTTTTTGCGCAGTCGCAGTGTTTTTGGGGTGACTTCCAGTAACTCATCGTTCTCAATAAAGTCGAGGCATTGCTCTAAGCTAAAGATGATTGGCGGCGTTAACTGCACGACGCCGTCACTCGAAGAACTACGCATGTTCGTGAGGTGTTTTGCTCGGCAAACGTTCATTTCCATGTCCTCTTGTCGGGTATTCAGACCGATGATTTGACCGGCATACACTTTTTCGGCTGGCCCAATAAAGGTCGTGCCGCGAGCTTCGGCACTCTGCAATGCATACGGCGTAGTAATACCATTTTCAAAGGCAATCAACACGCCGTTGCGGAGCTGCTGCAAGGCCGAACCTTGCGGCTGGTGGTCGACGACTAGGCTGTTCATAACCGCCGTGCCTTTGGTATTCGTCATCATGATGTTGCGAAGACCAAGCAGGGCGCGAGTTGGCAGTTCGTAGACGAGTTTGGTGACGCCCTTAGGGCTGGCAAATTGTTCTTTTAAAATTGCGCGGCGTTGACCGAGCTCCATTTGAACCGAACCGACTTGTTCGGCCGGCACTTCGATTTGTAATTCCTCGATCGGCTCGTAAGTTTGGCCATCTTTTTCAGTGGTGACAACTTGCGGTCGACCGACTTCGAATTCGTAACCTTCGCGGCGCATTGTTTCGATGAGTACACCGAGGTGAAGTTCACCACGACCAGCAACCGTGAAGCCGATGCCGTCGTCGCTGACGAGTAATCCAACATTGGTTTCCATTTCTTTTTGAAGGCGCTCGCTAATCTGGCGTGAGGTGTTGAATTCACCTTCTTGACCCTTGAACGGTGACGTATTAGGTCCCAAATAAATTCGAAGCGTCGGTGCTTCGACCTCGATAATTGGCAACGGGTCGGGGTTAGCCGCATCAGCTACGGTTTCGCCGATTTGAGCGTCACCGACACCGGTTAGCTGAACGATATCGCCGGCAATACCTTCGTCGGCTTCGGCCTTGCTTGTACCATGACTCATGTATACGTTATCGATTTTCGCCTTAACGAAAGTTCCATCTTTTTTACAGAGCACCACTTGGTCGCCGGGCTTTATGTTACCGCGAGTGATTCGCCCAATTGCATACTTGCCTTTGAACGTGTCAAAAGCGAGGGCGGTAACAAGCATCTGAAACGGCTTGCCAATATCGACAGTCGGAGCAGGAATTTTTTTGATAATCGCATCGAAAATAACCGAGAGATCGGCTTCATCCTCGAAACTAGCTGGCGGCGAAGTCCATGCTTTGCCGGCTCGACCACTAGCGTAGTAAACGGGGTAGTGCAATTGATCTTCGTGGATAGCTAGCTCCAAGAATAAGTCAGCCAGCTCGTCTTCGACTTCCGAAATACGGCTACCAGGCTTATCGATCTTATTGATAATCACAATAGGTCGAAGCTCAGCGGCAAGCGCCTTACCAAGAACGAATTTGGTCTGTGGCATCGGGCCTTCCTGGGCATCGACGATTAGGATACAGCCATCGGCCATGTTGAGTGTTCGTTCAACCTCGCCAGAGAAATCGGCGTGCCCGGGGGTATCGATGATGTTAATGCGGTAATCTTCGTGCTGCACGGCCGTAATTTTGGCAGTAATGGTAATGCCGCGTTCCCGCTCCTGATCGCCGGAATCCATGATCAGTGTCTGGGTCATTTCGGCCTGGTTGTCACGGAACGAGTGCGATTGCTTAAGCAAGCCGTCGACGAGGGTGGTTTTTCCGTGGTCAACGTGCGCAATAATGGCAATATTTCGAATTTTACTAGGATCTTGGGTGTTCATGAGGCACTACTTTCGTCTGCTGGTTGGCTTACTTGTTTTTATTAATAAAAACTGTTTGATGCAATCAATAATTGTAAGTGCCGGCGTTTGCACTTACGCTATTACTATAATTATAGCATAAGCCAGTCAAATGAGCAATTAATTTCAGTCTGTTAGCGAGCTAGCAGTAGCTAGTTTTTGAAAGAGAGATTTGATAGTGCAGCTTCGTATTTTTTTAGAAGCGTAGTTTCGTTGACCCGGGCATAATCGGCGGCCTGCGTATCAACTTTAGGGAACGTTTTTTCATATGATGTTAGGATCTGACTGGTGCTGGCGCTGTCATCGGCTGTTATAGCAGCATCGGCGCTGCTGATTGCCGGGTCGGTAGCCGTATTGGTGGAGCTGCTAACGGCTGAAATAAAGACTTGTCGGACTGCGGTCGCCCTTGCTTTTAGACTGGCATATACCGTGCAGACTGGCTGCAAGTCGGTTAGAGGACAGCTATTATTTTCGCCGCCATATAGGGCGTATAACGAGGCTGTATAATCCTGACGAGCCGTAGTATATGCGCTGATGTACACTTTCAGGGCATTCAGTTCAGTCGGGATACAGCCGTCATCGAAATTGCATGACGTCGTGGTAGTTGAACCGTCCGCGTTCGTGACGCTCGTCGATGCACCTTTCTTAACTTTTGCCGATTGTAGCGCGGCTTCGTCAGCAATCTGCCTTGTAGCAACTTGGGCGTTTTTGCCAGCGAAATTACAATAACTGATAATCTCGTTAAGGCCGCTATTGGCTGTCCGGCGATAGCTACTGAGTGACGCCTGTAACTGTAATTGTTGTTGCTGAGCTGAATCAGCATTAACGCCTGCCGATCTAAGCATCGACTTTGTGAGCTCAGGGACTGCAAGCTTTGAAAGTGAATCTTGCACAGCTTTGAGCGTCGTACAGCGTCCGGTAATGGCAGTAATTTGCGGGTCGGTAGCCAAACTGGGATTAGTTAGCATCAGGTCGCTGAATTCAACAACTTTGATCTGTTGTACGACTGAACGAAGGCTAGTTTTTTTCCAACTTACGACGGCTTGAGCGTAGCTATCTTTTGGATTAGAACTATTGGTATTTTGAGCAATGACTGTAGCCACGATGCCTATAACAATAACCAGCCCTGCCACCATCAGTAATTTTTTTCTGACTTGCTGCACCGGTTGCTTGGCGCGCTTACTCGATCTCGACCTTGCTGCGCTAACTGCTGGATTTTTAGAAATATTGTTACTAGATATCGATTTTTTTTGGAGCTTTTTGGGATTATTCGCAGGCTTACTGAATTGCTTTTTCTTAGCTTTAGTATTTGGCTTAGCGTTCGGGGATTTACGAAGTTTAGCAGTTGCCATGTAAGGTATTTCCTATCAGAAATTAAATATGGTGGTAATAGTTTCTAAAATACAGTGTAACATCGGTAATGATATTCTTGGTTTTCTGAAAATATATGTTTATGTAAAACCAGCCTTTCGAAGTCAAAGAGTATAGTGTCGTCCACTAACCTCAAATTAATTAATTAACAGATCGCTGATGATGACTAGGCTGCGCCACTAACGGCGTAAGAACGCATGGAGCTATGCAAGCTTTAATCTATAACGGTAGTTTACAGGCACTTGGTTTGCATATTTAATGAACATTAAACAAGATACTCCGCAGCATTAAAACAGAAGAAATTCTCAGAACCTGGCCACAGCGTGAAACGATTCGATTTATGCAGTCAGGTGATACATAATGGCAGGCTATCTATCCATAGATCATCGGACGGGTCAGCGACTCGCGGATCGACCAACAGCACTGACCCGATAGGAGGACGTTGCCGAACATACCCGACGCTACTTTAGTAGCCACGGCCCGGCCATATTCAAGATTTTATGTAGTGGACATGGCTTGCGTATTCGGACGCTAAAGCTGGCCGTACCGCCAATCGTTCGCTATTAGGATTAACAACCGCTGCAGGAAAAAATTACTGGTACCAAAAGATCCGTTGTACCGATTCGCAGCTTCAGCAAATAGCTATCTGCTTCCCGGATTCGACGAATACTTACTTGGCTACAAAGATTGCATTACAGCACTCTTAATTGATATTCTCAAAAGTCGGCGCCCAGCAACAATGTCATATTTCTACTGACAATAGTTATTGATAGCCTAGTTGTAGATACCTGGAAAAGCGCAATCAAAAAAAGGATAATTCTGTCATCACATTCTACCTATCTACGAGATTATCAGCAGTTGCCGCCAAGTGCCTGCGAGAACCAGCCGACCGGTGTAATCCTTATGTTGGGTTGCTGGTGCGATTTGAAAAGTAGATACTATCTTGAAGTTATTGCGGTTTAGCCAGTATTGTCGTATTCTGAGCATAACTGTTAATTAATAAATATGAATATCAAACATAGCAAAAAATCACTAATAGTATTTACTTCTCTGATGTTTGTTGTTAGTTGCGCTTATGTCGGGACTTTCAAACAGACAATTTCTCACGCTGATACCAGCTCAACGCGAGCCAATCAGTTTTACATAGTTGGCACAAAAATCGTCGATCCGGATGGCAAGGTCTTTGTTCCAAATGGCGCTAATGTCGGCAGTAATCCAAATAACTTTGATTGGGCTGGCGCAGCAAATGGACAATCAGATGCAGCCCTGTCATGGGGTTGGAATACAGTTCGGTTAAATGTTTACTGCACCACTGCCGAAAGCTATTCCCGAGTTAACGCCAGTGACGGTGATAAAGTTCTGCTAGCCGATATTGCAAGAATAATACCAGAGTACACTGCAAAAAAAATTGTCGTCATGTTGGAGTGTCAGGATGCCAACCTCAACGACAACGATGCTGCCACGTTCTGGACCGATGTCGCAACTACCTACAAAAACAACCCCTATGTTTGGTTTAATTACGCCAACGAACCGGAGTGGGGCGACAATGATAAATGGATAACAGAACAAAAGCGCTGGCTAGCTTTAATCCGTAGCATTGGCGCTGAAAATATTTTCGTAGCTGACGTTATGAACGCCGGTAACGATGCTGGTTGGAGCGGCGCCAAAAAAATATATGACCCTTCAATGGGGCCGGCATTAGTAAGTGGGCAATGCAACGTCCTGTTGTCACTACACAACTACGGTGGCCAAGCAAATAGTCCCGATGACATAATGCAGCCAGGCGCTTACCAGGATTATTGGAAAAATGTGCAAGCCGCTAGCCTTGCCATGGTCATTGGCGAATTTGGTATGGACTACCGGCTAGCTTTTCAAACACAATCTAATGGAATGGTCAAGGTCGTGTCAACCGATCCCGCGTCCGATGCTAAAACGATCGGTAATGATTACTACATTCATGCCGCCAATGGTGTGTATGCATCCATCAACTACGCCAAGGATTATGGAATTGGTTCGCTCGTCTGGCACGCCACGTTTGCCGATAATCTAATATTAGGCTCACCTGCAGGGGGTATAACCCTACCATCAGGAGCTTATTCGGGCAAACCAAACTTTTACAATTTATTGAATTCGAACAAAACTGGTGTACAACCCGGTTTTAGTTTTAGCCAGATGGGTGCCGACATCTGGGCAGCAGGGCATAATAGACCGGCGATTGCTACATTTACTGGCGACTATTCAGCCTCCAACTGCGCCACAGTTAAAAACTCGGCTACGACACCATCCCCACCTACGCCGATTACGCCATCACCGGTTGTTCTGCAGCCAGTTGGAAGCACCGCGATTGTTAGTGATACTACTGCCGCGCAAGCAGCCCAATTCGGGCTTAAAGAACATATTGCCGACCCGGTTTTGAAGGCTAGTATATCGAGTAGTATTAGTAGCCGTCCAGCACCAGTTACTAAAATAAAGGCTGGATCTACTACATCAAGTAGTTTAAACGCATCCTCACCAAGTAGCCGGGCAGCGTCGGATAAAGGAGCAACGCTCAGTGAATCTAAAAACCCATCACAGAAAACGAGTACAGTTCCTGCTGAATTATTCAGCGTCGCTGGCCACGTCATAAATGCCCGGCAGGTGGGATACTTCGGCGGTGGCACATTGCTAGTACTGCTGACATCAATATTTGGGTTTTACTTTGCAAATATTATTCGCAATCGCCGACTCTACGCTCAGCACCACATACCAGTGACCGGTCCGAAGAGCAAAGGCCAATTGCAAGATGTTGCACCACGATCACACGGCGACATCTTAACAACACCTAGCCAAGGTTTGCATGAGCCTGGAACTATCGTTCGACCCAATAATTTACCATAAGATTGTCAAAATTGATTCATCTAGATTCCACAAACGATCGACCGAACTTGGTGGAATAAACGTAAGTTTAGAGAACTTTCTTTAAAGCCCCGAGGCAAATGAACTGGTATTTCTATGGGCGTTGGGCGAAGCAACTATCTGGTTCGAAATTCCAGAATTCTAACTGATGATTGTATTGTTGATGCACGCTGAACGAAAATTTCAGCTCGTGCTCTACGATATTTACGGTATGATTATTGAAACTTTGATAGCTATCAATATTCATTTAAGCGCCAGCCAGATAAGTAATCTAGCGTTCATAAAGCCGATGATGTTGGCGCAAGTACAAGCTTGGTTCGAGCAGCTTGGCGTATTTGGCTTAGTCTACCAACCATTTTCTGGCGTGCCATACAAAGTTTTTACGTTCCAAGCTGCCCATGAACATTTTGCAATTATTGAATTTATTGCGCTAGCAATTTTGGTGCGGTTAGCGCGATATTTTTTAGCTTACTCAGTGTTGAAAGCACTCTATCTAGTGCTCCACCGCTAGGTGTATCGCAACTATATTCGGTTGTACATCGGGGCGATTTTTGTGTTTTCTTTGCTACTGCTGCGAATATCAAATATTTACCGCTAGCTGTTCCCACGGTAAGTTAGCTTTGCCGAAGTGACCATAGGCGCTGGTTTCCGAATAGATCGGCCGACGCAGATTCAATTTTTCGATGATTCCCTTTACGGAAGTATCAATAAGTTTATCTTTGAAATCGTATAGTTCCTGGTCGCTGACCGTGGCCGTACCGAACGTTTCGATGGTCTGCATCAGTGGCAACGGTTGACCGATAACGTAGGCCAGTCCAACCTCACATTTTGTAGCCAGGCCAGCTGCCACAATGT
>JACMPL010000033.1 GCA_014377525.1 Candidatus Saccharimonadota bacterium | reverse complement strand
GCACTGCCTGATATAAAATCACCACCTTGGACGATAGTCTTTTGGTGGTGATTTAGTTCTAATCAGACAGGGACTTACTTGGCTAAGCTTCGGCCGGATACCTACGCTTGGGCACGGGGCCTGGCCGCTAAAACGAGCCAAGCGACCAGTTCGAATCCTAGTCCGATTGCGAAGCCACCGACGAATAGGCCGATGAAAATCAAGTAGTTGTATTCGAAGCCGTAGTGCTTAGCGACGTAGAGATAGCTAGTTGTGCCGATGAATGCGACGATACCACCGCCAAGTAGGCCGGATGGCCGTGACACGGTGCGTCCAGCTGCTTCGCTGACCGCCCGTACAACGGGCTGATGAATAACTTTGCTCAGTGCTCGATCGGGAGCTGATTCGCGGCGTTGAATGTGGCGGAGTTCTCGCTTGTAGGTAATTTTGCGGAGCTCACGGTTGATAGTTTTAGGAGTCACCGGAGCTGCATCTTGGGCGGCTTGTTGTGTAAATTGCTCCAGTGGATTTGATTCCTGGCTGTTAACGCTGGCTTCGGAGCGAGCGTTAGCGATTCGGATTAATGGATCGACTTCAGTTTTTTCTTGCTGGGTATGCTCATGATCTGGTAGGGCTTTACGTTCATGCTCAGCCTTCTCTAACAGATCAAATGATTCATGTTGTTCAATTGACAGCGGCGCTTGTTCTCCCATACTATAGTCCTCCGTTAGTTGTTTCGTGGATGGCGATAGTCGCTTCTTTGGCGAGCAAGCGAGCTCGAGCAAAGAAGTAACCGGCAAACATTACAACGACTGCGCCGAAAAACATAGTCTCGCCAGGGCCGGTGTTCGGTAGCGTTGCGGCGACCGTCTCAACCGTTTTGATTGGTGGCGACGGTACTTTGATATTGACGGCGTTACCATAAACATTGGTCATGATGAGATCGAAATGATTGATGTTCGAGGTTGATGCCGGCGTCGCCGGAATGGTTGCTTTGACACGAACGGTAACTTGCTTGGTAGCGGTTTCGCCAGACTTAATATCGAGCGCTGGCCAGGTAATGAGGTTGTTAGCGTCAATGTTGCTACCGTGGAGATCGACAACGTCCGCATAATCGAGTGGATCGCTAATGTTTTCTTGGAAAACGTAGTTTTTGACGGTAGCTTTGCCTGCATTCTGGGCATATAGCGTATACAGAATCGTATCGCTTGGCTGTGCTGTTGTGTTGTTGGCATCACTGATATTTTGCGTCAGATTGGCACCGGTTTTATGGACGCCGATACAGGCCAAATTGTCTGCACTACTGACGGATTTATCACATGATTTACACTCTGACAGCGATGATTGTACTCCAGGGATTTCTGGGCAAACATCACACTGGCTTTTATCGGTTTGGATACCGGGTATGTTGCTACAAACGTCGACAACCTCCGGCGGTTTTGGGACGACCGGTGGTGGCGTTGGTAGTGGCGCCGGTAGTGGCGTTGGTGGCGGCGTTGGTGGTGGAGTCGGAATAGAAATCGGCGGGCCTATAAAAACTAAGTTACCGCAGCGGTACATTATGTAGAAGACCTTACCAGCAGCTGTTTTGCCAGCTAACACCTTGTATTCAGAATGGTCGTAGGTATCAAAACTCCAAAGATACTGTGAGTAGATGACGCCGACACCTGGAATATTAATTGGAATTTCGCCAGTCGGTTTGCCGGTGCGAGGATTCGTCTGACCGAACGAAAGATGTCCCAAAGAGCTAAATTGCTTGTCAAAAGCTGTCGATTGTACGGATATCGTTTGGGTGTTGGCAACATCACTGCAACTTATGCCAAAGTTAGCCAGAATTTGCTGGTAATTTTGGCGGTTGCTGTTGCAGGCATCGATCGCTTCTTGTTGTGATGAAATACCACCGTTTAACAGATCACTATTAGAACTTGCTACAGTAGCTTGCGGCGGGCTAATGACGGCAAAAAACTGGACGAAGAACGTGAGAACAATCAAGAGTAATCCTGAGCGGCGAACGGTCTGTTCTTGGCGCATTCGCTTGCCATAAAACGACAATTGGTGCACGAGGCCTGGGTTGTACGGAAGAACGGCTAGCAATTTTTCAAACATTTTGTGAGCTACTTTTTAGTTATGTGTTTATTTGTACTATTTGTAGCTATTTAACCATAAAGATAATTGTTCAGGCAAGCGTGATTTTACGCACACATTAATGGGACAACGCCCGGCGCAGATATTTATCCGGGTGATCTGGTGTTCAAGCTGCTACATATGTACTTATATAAGATGTGCGGCACTGCTATTGTTGACGATGATGGACTTAGGTTATAATAATACTCAGTGGGAAAATTCTAATGAAACAATACTCTAGAAATTAATGCTAGATAACTGTTGAGAGGGTGTAGAGAATAGTGGCAAATAAAAACAATGACGAATATTCAGCTGACCAGATTACGGTCTTGGAGGGTCTTGAGCCGGTTCGTAAGCGGCCGGGTATGTACATCGGCAGCACCGGTATAGATGGACTTCATCACCTCGTATGGGAAATTGTCGACAATGGTATCGACGAAGCTCTGGCCGGCTATGCCGATCACGTATCGGTCACCATGCAGTCCGACGGCGGCATTAAAGTAACCGACAATGGTCGCGGCATTCCGACCGATATTCATCCTAAAACGGGTAAGAGCACCGTCGAGACGGTTCTTACCGTGCTACACGCCGGTGGTAAGTTCGGTGACGGTGGCTACAAAGTCTCTGGTGGCCTGCACGGTGTCGGTTCGAGCGTCGTCAACGCATTATCAAACAAACTGATCGTGACTATTTACCGCGATGGTAAAATACACCAGCAAGAATATGCCAAGGGTGCACCAAAAGGTGACCTCAAGGTAATCGGCAAAACCACTAAAGACCACACTGGTACCGACATCACGTTTTATCCGGACGATACGATATTCCAATCAGTAGTCTTCAGTTACGACACAATTCTTGACCGCCTACGGCATGCTGCTTACCTAACCAAAGGTGTTCGGACGAGTTTAGAAGACGAAGTAACGGGTAAGCGCTACAGCTTCTACTTCGAAGGTGGTATTCAAAGTTACGTCAAACACCTCAATGTTGGCAAAGAAGTCGTCGATGATGATATTTTCTACGTCGACAAGATGGTCAAAGACACGCAAGTTGAAATCTCGCTGCAGTATTCCGATGCCTACACCGAAACAATCAAAACGTTCGCAAACAACGTCTTGAATCCAGAAGGTGGCACGCATTTGACTGGTTTCCGCTCGGCTTTGACTCGTGTTGTGAACGATTATGCCCGCAAATCGGGCTTGCTCAAGGAAAAAGAAGAAAATCTGAGCGGCGAAGATACCCGCGAGGGCATGACCTGCATTATTCTTGTTAAGCTGCCGGATCCGCAGTTCGAGGGTCAGACCAAGAGTAAGCTTGGTAACCCGGAAATTCGTGGCTACGTCGAGCAAGTCATGAACGAATACTTCAACTACTACCTCGAAGAGCACCCAGCGGTTGCTCGCAAGATCGTCGGCAAGGCTTTACTGGCCGCCCGCGCCCGCAAGGCCGCTCGGGCCGCTCGCGACAGCATTCTGCGCAAGGGAGTGCTCGAAGGCGCCAGCATGCCAGGCAAGCTGGCCGACTGCTCTAGTAAAGACCCAAAAAGCTCCGAACTCTACTTGGTTGAGGGCGACTCGGCTGGTGGTTCGGCTAAATCCGGCCGCGATAGCAAGACACAGGCCATCCTGCCGCTTCGTGGTAAGGTTCTGAACGTTGAACGCGCCCGACTGGACCGAATGCTCGGAAATAACGAAATTGTTAGCCTTATCAAAGCTATGGGCGTTGGAATCCAAGATTCTTTTGATATAAATGGTCTCCGCTATGATCGAATCATTATTATGACCGATGCCGATGTCGATGGTAGCCACATATCGACGCTGCTTATGACCTTTTTCTTCCGCTATATGAAAGAAGTAATCGACGGTGGTCACGTCTATCTGGCAAAGCCACCCCTGTTCGAGTTGGTCAAGCCGGGTCGTAAATCGAGTATTTTTATCTACGACGAATCTGAGCTAAATCGTGTCCTAGACGCAACAATAGCTAAGCGTAAGGCCGACGGCAGCGTGGTAAATATCGAAGATGACCGCGTCAAGCAGGCTGGCTTTATCGAAATGAAGCGTTACAAGGGACTTGGTGAAATGGACGCTGAACAGCTGTTCGAGACCACAATGAACCCGGAAAAGCGCGTGCTAGTCCAGGTTAAGGTCGATGACGCCGAGAAGGCTGATTCGATCTTCAACAAGCTAATGGGTAGCGAAGTTGAGCCGCGCAAGAACTTTATTCAGGCAAATGCAAAATTCGTAAAAGACTTGGACATTTAACATGGCAGACGACACGACACCAAATACACCTAACGACGAGCCGCTTGAGAGTACTCCTGAAATTACCCCGCCTACCAATATGAGCCGTACCGAGGAAACCATGGAAGATCGCCGCCGCGGCGTTGCGCTTGCCGCCGACAACATGAATTCCGGACACTCGCGTACGGTCGAAATTCGTTCGATGGAAAACGTTATGGAAGACAGCTATTTGCGTTATTCTATGTCAGTTATTATCGACCGAGCCCTGCCAGATGTACGTGATGGACTGAAGCCGGTGCACCGTCGTATTTTATACAGCATGAACGAGGAGGGACTTCGGTCAGGAGCCCGCCATCGTAAGAGCGCAAACGTTGTTGGTGCTGTCATGGGTCGATACCACCCGCATGGTGACTCGAGTATTTATGACGCCATGGTACGCATGGCGCAAGACTGGGCCATGCGATATCCACTCGTCAACGGACAGGGTAACTTTGGTAGTATGGATGGAGATCCTCCAGCAGCCATGCGTTACACTGAGGCTAAGATGGCTCGTCTGGCCGATGAAACACTAGCTGATATCGATAAAGAGACAGTCGACTTCCGCGAGAATTACGATAACACTACGACGGAGCCAACCGTTCTCCCCGCTAAGTTACCAAACTTGTTGTTGAACGGACAACTAGGTATTGCCGTCGGTATGGCGACAAATATTCCACCACACAACCTGAGCGAACTAGTTGACGCCGAAGTACACCTGATTGATCATCCGGATGCGACGCTGGACGACTTGCTGCAGTATGTCAAAGGTCCTGATTTCCCAACTGGTGGTGTCATTTATGGCAAAGAGTCTATACGGGCCGCCTACGCCTCCGGGCGCGGCGGTGTTATTGCTCGCGGTATCGCCGAAATCGTCGAAGGCGTCAAGGGTCGCAACCAGATCGTCATCACCGAGATTCCATACGCACTCAACAAAGAAAGTTTGGTCCTCAAGATCGCTGACCTCGTCCGCGACAAAAAACTGGTTGGTATCTCTGACCTGCGCGACGAAACTGCTCGTGGCAAAGTCCGGATCGTTATCGACCTCAAAAAAGATGCCTACGCTAAGAAGCTTTTGAACCAGATCTACAAATTAACCCCGTTACAATCGACTTTCCACTTCAATATGATGGCCTTGATCGACGGTATCCAGCCACGT
>JACMPL010000032.1 GCA_014377525.1 Candidatus Saccharimonadota bacterium | reverse complement strand
TGATATTCGACACCACCACTGATGTTAAGGTTTTTAGATGGTACATAAGCTTGGGAATTATTTTCAGCTGATTGGACGATTCCGCTGGCATCAACTATCACGGATGTTCCATTTGTATCAAGTCCTTTTAATTCAGCGCGTTCACGCAGATGGTCAACACCTTCCTTCGGTAGTGGTGGAACAACGCAACCCGAGCGGTTGTCGTGAGCTTGATTGTAAATGTGGTTACCACCGTACATTGTAATTGCGGTGACTGCAGCACCGGTAAGACCTAAACCAACTTTTTTTGTTATTGAAAGATTATTGAAACTTGATCCATTTTTTTTACTCATAAAGCTATGATAGCATAAGCTCAATATAATGTCAATAAGATGTCTTAAAAAGATCCAGAACGACCTGGTGTGCGGCTAAACGAACCATAACTAGTGTAGTGCGGTCCGGTCTCTTCGCGCGGAGTGCGCGATTCGTTGCTGCCGTTACCGGTGTTAACGGTATTCCCTTCGGCAGTATGACGCTTGTCGGTATCGTGATTGGATACAAACTCAAAGCCGTGGCTAACACCAGCGAGCATGACAACTCCAGTGACAAAAAATACGCTAGCCTGCATCGCAAGTTTCGCTAGCGCGTTTTCGGGAGTACTGATGATATTTTTATTTTGTAGCATTTCACCATACTGTAGCAAATTATAGGCATTTTGTCAATATGGTTATGCTAGATATAGACGAATCACACTATTTAGTTCGTGAACTAATCGTTACCCATGCCAGCTGGATCCCAAGTTACTCGCTTACCGTCGCTAATACCATTCAAAATTACCATATCATCTTCTGCCAGCTTAAAATCAAATATTTCGAGATTATCGCCGAGATGCCCACTGCTTGTGGAGCGTGGTAACGGCAGTGTTCCCTGTTCTAAGCACCAGCGTAGTACAATTTGCTGCGGAGATTTTTCGTATTTCTCGGCGATGTCACTAATTTCAGGACTATTGGTGTCGGAAAGTCGTGACAATGGGCTGTAGGCTTCGAGAACAATGTCGTGCTCATGACAAAACTCGAGCAGTGGTTTTTGCTGCTGGTAAATAAATGGATGGAACTCGACTTGGTCGACAGCCGGCATTTCACCACCCTGGTCGATCAACTCCTGCAAATGCTTAACGGTGTAGTTCGAGACGCCAATGGATCGTACTTTGCCGTTAGCCTGCAACTCTTCGAACGCTTTCCAGGCTTCATGCCTTCCGGTAGTCTTTGGCCAGTGGATTAAATACAGATCGACATAATCCAGTCCGAGGTTATTAAGCGATTCATCGCAGGCTGCCATTGCGGCTTGATAGCTTTGAGCGTCATCCCATAACTTCGTGGTAACGAATATGTCTGAACGGGCGATGCCAGATTCGCGGATTGCCTTACCGACGCCCTGCTCATTGCCATAAATCTTCGCGGTATCGATATGCCGGTAACCAGCTTTTAGCGCGGCCGCTACCATCGACTTAGCCTTGTCATTAGGCGTTATTTCCCAGGTTCCGAATCCGATAACCGGTATTTTACTGCCGTTTCGTAGCATGTAATTGTTCATGTATTCTCCATAAGGTATTAATTAGAATACTACTACGGCCTTAGCCGGCAACGCGCTCAAGCGCATCTAAATCTTCGGGGTCAAACTGAATATTGGTCGCAGCGACGTTTTCTTCCAGATGGGCGATCGTCGAAGTGCCTGGTATTGGCAACATCACGGGCGAATGAGCTAGCAACCAAGCCAAGGCCACCTGGTGAGTCGTGACGCCATGCTTGTCGGCGACGCTCTGCAACACCGATTGCTGCATGTCCGACTGGCCGCCACCGACTGGGAAGTAAGGAATAAACGCAATGCCGTTCTGCTCGCAAAGATTCAAAATGTCTTCGTGTTCGCGATTAAAGATATTGTAGTTGTTCTGGACACTGACAAATTCGCCCATTTCCATCGCAGTTTTAAAATGCTCTGGTTCGATGTTGCTTAGGCCAATGTGCCTAATTTTGCCCTCTCTCTGTAAATCGAGCAGTGTTTGGTACGAATCTTCGAAGGGTACGTTCGAATCGACGGTATGTAATTGATAGAGATCGATTCGCTCAACACCTAACCGTTGCAAGCTAGCATCGCAAGCTTCTTTCAAATGCGCTGGACTGCAATCCGGGGTCCACTCATTCGGGCCGCCTCTAGTAAGCCCACCCTTGGTAGCGATGACGACGCCTTGGTATGGGTGAAGCGCCTCACGAATGAGATTTTCGGATACTTCCGGGCCGTAGGCGTCAGCCGTGTCGATCAAATTAATATCGAGCTCGACCGCTCTCTGCAGAACTTGTTTCGCTGATTCCCGGTCTTTTGGTTCGCCCCAAATACCATCGCCGGTGATTCGCATTGCGCCGAAACCCATTCGGTTAATGTGAAAATCGCCAACCTTAACACTGCCACCGCTAGTGGCTGAAATTTTATTATCCATTGCTAAACCTCCAATACGACCGGTTCTCCGGTCTCGAGCTTCATAAACGTAATATTATGGCTAGCGAATAATTGCTCAATGCCACCATACATCTGTTGACGAGCCTCTTCGCGCCAATGCCAATCATGAATCGGTAGCACGTATCGTGGCTTGAGCCTGATGGCTAAGTTCACCGCTTCGACAGTACTACCCCAAGGAGCCGTCATCGGTAAAGCCAATATCGCTTTTGACTCCGTGAAACTATGGCTGTCGCCAGGATGCGTCAGTTTATCCAAGTAGTGAACGCCTATTTGCTCCGTTGATGGGAACATCGGAGCTACGTCTTCGTGAGGCGCATCGAAGAACACGATTCCATCAGACTCTGAGTTCGACGCTGCAATACCTTCGTTGGCAAGCATTTCTACTACCGGCTCAGTAGCGGTTATACGCACATCGGGAAATTTTTCGACCAGTGATTTAACTAGTCCCATATCAAAGTGATCTTGATGATCGTGCGTGATAATAATATCGTCAAGATACTGCAAATTTGCCTCATCAAGGGCATCAACGCTCATTGAGCCTGGGTCGAACAATACTGTCCGGTTAACAGGTTCAGGCATTTCCACAAGCAAGCACGAGTGCACATATTTTGTAATTTTCATTTGTACCTCCGTTTCCTGTTAGTTATACCAAAGCCGGAATATGCTAGCTGTAATAATCCTAACTGGAATATACAAAGTAAAGTTTCCTAGCTACCATCAGCTCATGATATGCCCCAGTGAGACTCGTATGCTAAATTATTTTTTCTTGCGGTCGTGGTAAGCTAATTTGCGTCGTAATTGATCCAGGCGGATTATTTTTGGTTCGAATACTTTGAGCAAGCTCGAGTACTGCCAATTTGGCGTCATAACGTGTAGTAAACGGTTCTTTTCTTCGAGATACTCCGCCAAGCTGAAGAAATCACCATCGCCAGAAACGATAATTGCCTTCTTGTAGTTAGACATTTCTTTCATGGCGTACAAGACTAACTCGGCGTCGACATTGCCTTTGATGGTTGGCTTTTCTTTTTCCTTGTCCTTTTCGTCACCTTCTTTTTTAGGCTGGCCACTATCCTCTGGCTTAGTATCGTAGTTTGATATATCGACGGTTGGCTTAAGCACAATCAGGTAACCAAGCTCGTGCATGTGTTCATATAACGATTCATTATCGCTCATGTAACCGATGAACAAATAGGCGTGCGTCACATTGAATTCACTGCGCAAGTACTCGCGGAATCGCCGCCAATCAAGCTTCCAGCCCATCCGCTGAATACCCAGATTAAGGTTCTGGCTATCGATAAAGGCATACGTAACAGGTAACGAGGTCGTTTCGGTCATGCAGTAATCATAGCATTAATTACACAGCCGATGGCAGATCCGGTGAACCACCAGGACATAGGTCGGACGATGGTAGTACTTAAATAGGGTACGAACCTCGTAAATAATGACGAGTGCCGGTATGTATAGCGACAAAATGAGTCCTTATAGGAGATGCATGAAGTCCAGTACAGCGCCGAGCTTCGGTAGCACGAGCACCGCCAAGCCCAGTCACCGCGTTGGCTGCCAAACTTACTTAGATGGTGTTACATCGTCGTATTGCCGGCGTATAGCGTCTTATCGAGAGACATGCCACCGGTAGCTTGGGCAGCGATCAGTTGTGCCAGTGTGAAGCTGATCATCGAGGAAGAACCAAACATGACGGTAACTTTACTAAAATCAACGTGTTGGGTATTCGTAGGGGTTCTGCTGACGGCAACTTTTAAGAACAGCTGTATGCCGCCAGCATTCG
>JACMPL010000031.1 GCA_014377525.1 Candidatus Saccharimonadota bacterium | reverse complement strand
TTGGCGGCAATTGCGATGGACTACCCGGCTTTTAAGGTCTTTATTCTTAACGACGGATTCGTTGCAAACAGAGATAACTGGCAAGAAATTGATGCATTAGCGATTGAGCTCGGCATCACCAGCATCACCCGGCGAATCGCTGGTGGCGCTAAGGCTGGTAACATCAACAATGGACTGCGCGAAACATCGAGCGATTATTTTGTAGTTTTTGATGCCGACCACGTTCCATATAAATCATTCTTACAAGAAACCATGGGCTATTTTACTGACACTAAAATGGGGTTCGTGCAAACGCCACAGTATTACAAGAATCAAAATCTTAACGTCATAACCCAAACATCATGGGATCAACAGACCCTATTTTTTGGCCCTATCATGTCTGGCAAAAATCGCTTGAATGCAGCATTTATGTGCGGCACAAACATGGTCGTCAGTCGAAAAGCAGTATTAGATGCTGGTGGAATGTGCGAGTTTAACATTGCCGAAGACTTCCTAACATCGCTATTTATCCATGCCAAAGGCTGGAAAAGCGTGTACGTTCCAAAAGTGTTGGCCGAAGGTTTGGCTCCCGAAGATTTTTTGAGCTATTACAAGCAACAATTTCGTTGGACGCGTGGCAGCTTAGAAGTAATTTTCAAGTATAACCCGTTATTTATGCGCGGCCTTAGCTGGCCTCAGAAATTCCAATATCTTATATCGGCCAGTTACTACCTGTCGGGCGTCATCATCCTAATCGATATGTTGATACCACTCATCTTCTTATTTACAGGAATCACCGCTATCAATACGGCGACAATGGCGCTAGCAATCGTGTTTCTGCCATACATAATTCTCAATTTATATACGCTGCAAAAAAGTAGCAATTTCACCTACAGCTACGCCGCTATCTCGTTCTCACTGAGCTCGTTCTTCTTACAGTTACGAGCCTTGATGGGCGTCCTGCTTAATCAGAAAACTTCGTTCGTAGTGACGCCAAAAAGCCAGCAACAAGGAAATTTTGTCTACTTAGTCATTCCCCACTTCATATATATTGCAATTGCAGCAGTCGGCTTAGGTGTTGGTCTAGTTCGAGAGGGCGTTAGTGCATCACTGATTGCTAACTTTTCCTGGGTGGCCGTTAATATCGTTATATTTTTACCATTTATACGAGCCTCGCTACCAGAAAAATTATTTAGCAAAAAGACCAAGGCTACCCGCGCCAAACCAGTCGTTACTGGTACTATTATAGGAACCAAATGACGCACAAAAATGCTCCAGTCAGCCATCCAGCCATCATAGTTCAGAAGACTAATACAGGCACGACTAGTAGCAACCAGTTACTGATATTTTGGACATTCCTATTAGCGGCGATTGGTATTGGTCTTGTATCGTTCTTTGCTTTGATTCATCAGAGTTTACGGCTCGATGAATCGCAGAGTTTATGGCAGAGCAGCCATACCATCGCCGGTTTGCTTCATACCGTGGCGCTTGATGTACACGTCCCGCTCTACCATCTGGTACTGCATTACTGGATATTCTATTTTGGTAACAGCGTGGTGGCAATTCGGTTACTATCGCTGATCTTCTTCTTAGCGACGGTTCCAGTTATCTATTTTATAAGCCGTCGATTGCTGTCGGTGCGTTGGTCACTGTTCGTCGTTATCCTGTTTAGTTTTTCGCCGTTCTTGAGCTGGTATGGTAATGAGGCTCGAATGTACACCCTGCTACTACTGTTATCGGCACTGAATCAGTTATTCTTCATGCGAATCCTCAAAAATGGCAAAGGTTGGTTCTGGTACGGACTGAGCGCAATTATTGGCGCTTACTCGCATTATTTCTTTCTATTCAACTTAGCTGCGCAAGGTATCTACTACCTGCTCAACCGTAAACAATTTAAGCAAGGTACGTTTAAGCGGGTCATGATTGTCGGAGCAATGGTGTTGCTGGCGCTTGGCCCTTGGCTGTATTACGTTTACACGCTCGGATCGGCGAGCGGTACTCGACCAAATCTACCGATACCTTCAACGATTGATTTCTTTAATGTTTATTCACAATTTATTTTCGGATTCCAAAGTAACGCCGTTAACACGGTGCTGTTATCGGCCTGGCCGGTCGTGATGTTACTAGCTCTAGTAGCTGTTCGCCGCAGCCGTGGTCTGACGCCGGAGCTAAGCTTTATTGCAGCCATGAGCATCGTGCCGGTGCTGCTGGCTTACGCAGCCAGTCTTTTGATTACTCCGTTTTTCTTGAGCCGCTACATGATCATTTCCGTTGCACCGCTGCTAATCTTGCTAGTGTGGTTATTCAGCAAATACTCGCGGCGAATTGCCGTGTTCGTAGCTACCTTGCTTATAATCGGAACTGGTTTTACCTCATTCATTCAGGCCACGAGTAGCGCTACTCCGGTTAAAGAAGATTACAAAGCGACAGCTAGTGACATCAATAGCGTGATACAACCGCAGGATTTAGTTGTGCTGTCTGCGCCGTTCACAATCTATCCGTTTGAGTACTACTACAAAGGCAGTGCCCAAATTACGACCATACCGCTGTGGAACCGGTCGCAATCAGGCGCTATTCCAGCCTTCAATGCTAAAACATTACCAGCCGACGTGACGGCTCTCAACAAAAATCATCGATATATTTACTTGGTATTGAGCCAGGACCAGGGTTACGAAAACACGGTACATCAATACTACCTAACGCACTTTCGGCAGGTAAGTAAAAAAGTATATTCGCCTGACCTCACCCTATACGTTTACCAAGTCGGTTACTACACCGTGCCGCCGATTCCGATTGCTACCATAACAACTCAGGCAAACTAATACCGTGAAAAAATCCGGCGTGACTCAGCTATTAGCTAACAAGCTCGTGAGATTCGCGCTAGTTGGCATCACGAATACGCTCATCGATATACTATTATTTGTGTCGCTGCGTTACGCCGGCCTACCAATTACGGCCGCCAATATATTGTCGACCTCAGCAGCGCTGATCGTCAGCTTGTTACTGAACTATCGCTACACCTTCCAGGGCAAACGCATGACCCGGTGGGATGTCGCTCTTTATATCGCGGTGACGCTAGTCGGCATATGGATTCTGCAACCGATTATTATATCGGCGATTACGGCGTACGGGCCGTTGAGTCGATTAATTTTGGCTACAGCAAAGCCGTTTGGATTAGAAAAACTATTCATAATACTGATACCGAAACTTGCTGCTACAGCAGTAACACTCGTCTGGAATTATCTATGGTATAACAAAGTTGTGTTTAGGCAGCGCCCGTACTCGGTCAGAAATTAAAGCAATACTGTATAATTTTAACTATCATGGCTTCGAGAGCGAATGCAAACATTTGGAGCAATAAAAGGTGTCTCTATGCCAATTCATAATTTTTGCATTGCAGCAATTCGTTCGAAGGCCTAGAAACTGAAGTATACTTCTCATAGTGTGGCTTACTATGTAGCTTGTATATGTACTTTTTTCATATCTGCAGGTATCATACCATATAATAATTAATTGACGATACTACCAAAAATGAGCACTATAGCTGGCCGGAAATACCTGGTATACTCTCAAGTAATGACAGCTCGTTCCGAACCACTCAGAGACACCGCGCTTCGTACCTGGATTTCATTCCTGGTCATCGCTGGAACCTCGCTGGTGTTCATATTCCTCTACACGATTCGTTCTGTTCTATTATTACTGATTGTCTCAATTATCTTATCAATTGCCCTAAATCCGCTGATGCGTAGAATGATGAAACACCGCATAAAACGAATACCGGCGGCTATTATAGCCGTGACCGTGGGCGTCTTACTACTAGTCGGTATCATCGGCGCTATCGCCTCGCCGCTCGTTTCTCAAGGTGGTGGCTTACTGAACAATGCGCCGGCGCTAATTGATAGTGCGACGGCCAACCCGGCATTTAAACGGCTCGATGAAAAATTCGGTGTTGTCAGCAAGATCAAAGACTATGCTAAGAGAGCCCCCGACCTACTGAGCAAAAATAGTTCTTCTGTCGTTGGCTTTGTCGGCTCAGCCTTTAGCGCGATCTCAAACATTGCCGTTATTTTTATCATGGTGTTATTCATGCTGATCGAAGGTCCGCTACTGTGGGCGCAATTCATTAGACTTCTAGCCAAGAACCACGGTATTTTTGTTGATTTAGTGGCTCAAAAAATAATAATTGCTATTGGTGGTTTCGTAAATGGTAACCTATTTATCAGCTTGATCGCCGGCGTTGTTACGTTGATTACATTACTCATTGTCGGCGTTCCTTATGCCTTCGCGCTAGCCGCACTTGTCGCCGTGTTCGATCTGATTCCGCTCGTGGGTGCTTCGATCGCAACCATCGTCGTGGCCTTAGTTTCACTTAGCCAGGGCGTAGTTGCAACCCTTATAGTTATCGCTATTTTACTGACCTACCAATTCGTCGAAGGTAACTTAATTCAGCCCATCGTTTACGGTAAGGTCGTCCGACTTTCACAGCTACTAATTGTCGTTGCGACAGTCGTTGGCGGGCTGTTAGGTGGTATCGTCGGTGTGTTATTAGCCATTCCAATTGCCGCCGCCTGTCAGATTATTATCGTTGAAATTCTCCGAGTAAATGGCGCTTCTGTTGACGAGCCAATACCTACTCAGAAGTAATCATGCAGGCTACATTCATACTATATATACTAGCTGCTTTTGCTTGTGCGGTCTGCAACGGTGCAGCGGCAGTTCTACAGAAAGTTGGGGCTGATACCCAGAAGATAACAACTTCGTTTACACTTAAGTTCGCTACGTCACTTCTGCGCAACTGGCCATACGTACTAGGAATTTTTCTCGACGTTGCAGCCTGGATATTTACCCTGATTGCCGTTCATGGATTACCGCTATTCGTAGTCCAACCAATCATCGCATTTAGTGTTGTTATTACCGTTTTTATTGAGCGTTTTGCCTTCAAACGTCGGCTCGGAAGAAAAACGATATTTGCAATCGGATTAATAATTATAGGCCTGCTGGCGATTGCCCTTCAATCGACGGTGGAACATTCAATGACCATCCGGGGTGTTGGCTTTTGGATAATTATTCTGGCGCCATTGTTTTTAGGAATTATCGGTACCGTACTTGTAAAAGTCAGCGCCCGCTACGCGACCGTTGCATTGGCAGCGGTTGCAGGTACAGCCTTCGGAAGCGTGGCAATCAGTGGCCGGATTCTTAATTTTTCGCAGCCGTACTGGCATATTGTGTATTCCCCGGTCTTTCTAGCTTTAATCGTCTACGGGCTTGTTGGCATTGCGACATTTACCGTAGCCTTGCAGCGTGAGCGGGCCAGTGTCGTTACTGCCGCCATGATAACCTTCGAAACATTAATACCTATCGCTGTCGGCGCGAAGCTGCTTGGTGATGTACCAAAGAATGGATCTTGGTTTCTGGTAGTTATCGGCGCCAGCATTGCTGCCGTAGGAACAATTGTCATTAGTATCTCAAACACCGATGAACCAAACGGTACCCAAAATAGTGTTGAGCAATAATTCTTATACTGAAACTGCTTTAAATTTGGTTTAATTTAAATACCGTTACCCCAATGTCAAGGAAACAAAATGGCAAAATTTGAAGATTCCAAAATTACATCTAAGAAGTTTCTACACGATACTCGTCTATACGATTTATTGATGCAGGCGCCGGCCCTTATTTCCGTTATGCGGGAACCAGGTCATATTTTTGAATTTGCTAACGATTTATACCTAGAAATTGCTGGTAAAACCAATGCGATCATCGGAAAGCCAATTCTCGAAGTTTTTCCAGAGCTAAAACAGCAGGGCACAATACGCGTACTAGACGAAGTCTACAAAACCGGCAGATTATATCAAGGCAAAGGAGTAAATTTTAAGTTCGACGCGCTAAACAACGATCAACCTCAAGATCGCTACTTTGACTACGTGTGCCTACCAGCTAGAGACTCTAGCGGTAAAGTTACCAGTATTTTCGTACACGCTACAGAAATTACCAAGCAAGTATTTGCCCGTGAGCAGGCCGAACAAAATGAAGATCAGTATAAGACACTGTTTAATTCTATCGACCAAGGTTTTTGCATTATTAAAATGATATATGACGACGATGGCAGACCGATTGACTACGAGTTTATAGAAGTGAATCGTATCTTCGAGGAGCAAACTGGTCTTAAGAATCCTGTTGGTAAAACTGCCCACGAATTAGTGCCGGATTTAGAGGGTCACTGGTTCGAAACATATGGGAATGTCGTGAAAACCGGAGAACCAGCTCGTTTTAGCGAAGGTTCAGTGCAAATGGGTCGATGGTTCGATGTACTTGCAACCCGCCTCGGCGCCGAAAATAATCAGCAAGTTGCAATTTTGTTCACTGATGTTACTGAACGCAAGATATCCGAGAAACAACTCATCGAGAGCGAGTCTTATTACCGAGAAATGGCGGATAGTACTCCAACTATAACATGGGTCTCGGATGAAACCGGTTCTTGCACGTATTTAAACAAACAATGGTATTCCTATACTGGCCAGACTGAAACGGAAGCTTTAGGTATCGGCTGGACACGGGCCATACATCCAAAAGAATCTAAACTGGCTGGTAAAACTTTTATGGAAGCAAGTGCTAAGCGTCGCCCGTATACTATAGAATTTCAGCTGAGAGCTGCTGATGGAACATACCGCTGGGTTGTCGACAAGGGCTTACCTAAGTTCAGTTCTACCGGTGATTTCGAGGGCTACGTCGGGTCGGTTATCGACATTCATAAGCGGAAATTAGCGGAAAATGCTCTGCGTTCACAATTATTGCTGACCGAGGCGATTACCAATAACACTACCCTCTGTTTATTTATGGTTGATATCGATGGCGTGATAACCTTCATGAATCCGGCAGCAGTGACCGTAACCGGTTTCACTCCCGATGAGGCAATTGGCATATCTATCCACAACCTAATCCATCATACCCATCCTGACGGTTCGGTATATACCGAAGAACAGTGCGCTCGATTCAATAGCTACAAGAACGGTATTGGCAGTGAACCAATCGAAGATTTATTTTTCAGAAAAGACGGTTCAGCATTCCCAGCTCTCATCAACGGTATGCCTGTTGCCGGCGACAAGGGCGCGACATCGACCGTCATTGAGTTCCGTGACATCAGCCTAGAAAAACAAGCATCTCAACGGATCGCTCGGTCATTGGCCCGCGAAAATAAGCTACAGAAAGCGGCCGTAGTGCTACAGGCACGCAGCGACGAGCTAGTAGCTCTAAATTTGGCAAAGGATGAATTCATAAACTTGGCGTCGCATCAACTTCGCACACCGGCTACTGGCGTTAAACAATACATTGGAATGATACTAGAAGGTTACGCCGGAGAAATTCCAGAATCATTACTACCGTTTTTAACCACGGCATATAGCAGTAATGAACGGCAGTTACGGATTGTCGACAACCTACTCAAAGTAGCCCGCGTTGATTCCGGACAAGTCCAGCTACACAAGCAAGAAATAGATTTAGTACCGCTCATTACGGACATAATTAACGAACAGTCATCGAATTTCAAAACGAGTAATCAAGAAATTAATTTTATAGCGACGAAACCAGAAGTGTACGCAGTTATCGATGCGAATTTATTTCGAATGGTGATAGAAAACTTGGTGGATAACGCTCATAAATATACGTATCACGGAAAAAGAGTCGAAGTTGGCGTCGCCAAAATGCCTGACGGTGTTCGATTAACCGTCCGCGACGAAGGCATTGGCATCGACCCGAACGATATGGACAAACTTTTTAAAAAGTTTTCGCGGCTCGATAATGAACTATCTATCGAGGTTGGCGGAACTGGATTAGGCCTGTACTGGTCTAAACGTATTATCGACCTGCATGGTGGAACCGTTGCTGTACAGTCGAAACCTGGTAACGGTACGACGTTTACTGTTATGTTACCTTAGCGAACTGCGAACAGATGCAAATACTTCAGGACCTACAGCGGCTGCTGCGTAGGCCGAATGAGTATTTCGTTAACATTGACATGATTCGGTTGACTAACGGCGTACATGATACCAGCAGCAATGTCGTCCGCCTCAAGTATTTTAATATCGCCGAACCGAGCTTTTAGCTTATCCTGCGTTTCGGGAGTGTTGTGGGATTGCAGCTCGGTGGCAACAGCACCTGGCTCAATTAATGTTGTTCTGACGCCAGACTTTTCGTCGACTAACTCCTTACGAAGGGCTTCAGTAAAGGCATTAACTCCCCACTTTGTCATGTTGTAAACAGCACTACCTTGGCCGGTTGTGCGGCCGGCTACACTAGAAATATTTACAATATGCCCGTCTGTTTTCTTAAGTTCATTCAGCGATGAGCGCGTCATGTATAGCAGCCCCAGTTCATTAAGTTTGATCATTCGCTCCCAGTTCTCAACGGGCAGTTCGGCAACGGGACCAATTAGCATTACCCCAGCGTTATTAACGAGGATGTCGAGTTTTCCCCACTTGTTGATCACCTGTTCAACGGCTGCTTGGCAGACTGTCATGTCAGTAACATCTGCTTCGATTGCCAAGGCAGAACCGCCGCTAGCCTCTATTTCTTGAACTAGGGCATCGAGCTTATCCTTACGCCGAGCAGCTAGGGCCACTTTGACGCCGGCATTGGATAAATGACGAGCCGTTGCTTCGCCTATACCGCTGGAAGCTCCAGTTATCAGTGCTATTTTACCGGTTAAATCCGTCATTGGTATTCTCCTTATTAATGATTCTATCATAGGCCGTATAGCACCGTTGTGACTGTAACATAACGTATTCATCCTATGTGGGATCCACTTAATCCGACAACGACTTGTCTACAAATGTTGTTATTCGCTTGCGTAAGCTACTAAATACCGTCAAAATAATTTTATGAAAGCAATCGTCATTTGGGGAACGCAGTTAAGCGTCAAGTATCAGTCGGCACTGCTTGCCGAGCCGACTGCCCCAGTTATTATTATCGAATCCAGGAGCATCTCAAAAAAATATAAATATCATAAACAGAAACTGTTATTTGTACTGACCGCCATGCGCGAATATGCTGACGAGCTGACCAAAATAGGTCGCACGGTACGTTATTCTAAATTAGAAGCCGGTAGCGCTGACTGGTACGAAAAACTTTTGGAAATTTGCAAAGCTCAGTCATATGACGAGATTATCGTGATGCGCTCAAACGACCGGACACCACAGCGCAAACTGGAAGCCTGGTGCAAGCAGCATTCAATCAGTTTAATTGTTACGCCTAACCGGCAATTCCTAACGCCAACGGCTCTGTTCGATGAGTGGGCCGAGGGACAGAAACGATTTCAGATGGAAGTCTTTTATCGCTGGCAGCGTAAACGGTTATCAATCTTAATGGATGGGGCTAAACCAACTGGCGGAACCTGGAACTACGACCACGAAAATCGTAAACCATTACCGAACGGCCATAAACTTCCCGCCATCAAGTTTCCCGAACCGTCGAAACACTACGCGGATGTACGGGCGTTAATTGATACCTATTTTAATGATCATCCTGGCTCGATCGAAACATTATGGCTGCCGACGACCCGGCGTCAATCACGAACCTGGCTTAAAGATTTTATCGACAACCGGTTTGCAAATTTTGGTGATTACGAAGATGCCATGGTCAAAGGCGAAACATTTTTATATCACTCGGCTCTGTCCGCGCTGCTCAACATTGGACTATTGCACCCCGAAGAAGTCGTTGCTGCTGCCGTAGCAGCCGATGTACCACTTGCCAGTAAAGAGGGTTTCATCCGGCAGATTATCGGTTGGCGCGAGTTCATGTTCGGATTGTACAATCACCTGCCCGAGGACTGGATCAATACTAATTTCTTGCAGCAGAAACAGACGCTTCCGGACTACTGGTGGAAGCTTGACGGTGCACCCGAGCCACCAATTCAAGACGCCTTAGAACGATTACAACGCTACGGTTACTCACACCATATTGAACGCTTAATGATTTTTGGTAACTACATGCTACTAGCGGATTATAATCCTAAGGAAGTTTACGCGTGGTTTATGAGCATGTACGTTGATGCCTACGAATGGGTGATGGTGCCTAACGTGATTGGTATGAGCCAATTTGCTGATGGCGGTATGGACAACGGTGGCTTTGCGACCAAACCGTATATTTCTGGTAGTAATTACCTCCAAAAGATGGGTCACTGGTGGCCGACAACAAAGGCGGCTAAAGAGTCGGAGTGGACGGGATTGTACTGGAAGTTTTTGGAACGACATAAAGATCAATTAGCGAATAATTACCGGCTGCGGCCACTATTGAAACGATTCAAAGACGACTAAATTTAGGCTATGTTACGATTGGCTTGGCATCGTTGACAGTAACCTTGAATCTCGACTTGGTGCTGGATTGGCTGGAAATTATTTATATCAGCCAGTTCGCTAATAAATGATTCTAATTTTTCTTGATTAATCGGAACGACCAGCTGGCAGCTTAGGCAGGTAAGGTGGTGGTGGTGTGCGACAAAAGCTTCACTGAGCTCAATCTTAAACTTCCAACCAATACTAATACGCCGAACAATACCGGTTTCTTCGAAGGTGGCAATAATTCGGTAGACACTGGCTCGATCGATCGTTGTACCGACTAATTCTGTCAATTCGTTCATACTCAGGGGATCTTGGTCCTGCAAGAGGTCAAACAGTAGTTGTCGCTGCCTGGTGATACTCAGACCATTAGTTTTGAGAATGTTGATAAAGTTATCTTGAAATGTACTCATGCTGTTAGTATAGATAAATGCGACGTAATTGCAATTATTAACTGTGAAATAATCTAGTCACCGCGGACACGTTTTACGGTAGAATGATTTTATGAAAGTTATTCTTGTTTGGTATCGAAATGATTTACGCGTTCACGATCACCCCGCTCTATCGACTGCCACGGCCGACGCCGACCATGTCGTACCAGTATTCATTTTTAAAGACTCGCTACTACATGGCCCGCACAGCAGCGCCAATCGTAACCGCTTCCTACTAGAATGCCTAACCGATCTTAAGCAGTCGCTGCAAGCCAAAGGCGCTGATTTGGTTAGCCGACAGGGCGACGCCGCCGATGAATTAATTGCGCTCGCTAAGGCATCCGGCGCTACCGGTGTGTACTACACCGCCGATTATTCACCGGGGGCCATAAAACGGGACAAAGCCGTTCAAGCTGCATTACGCAAAGAAGCTATAGAATTTCGATCATTTCCGGGCCGATTAATTGTCAGCAACCATGACAAGCTCAGAACTAAAGCAGGCAACGTGCACAAAGTCTTTACTCCGTTTTGGAAGAATTGGTTACAGATTCAACGTCGCCAGCTTGCCACGAATCCTCAGAAGCTCAGTCTGCCTACGGGGGTTTCCGTCGGTAAAATTCCAGAATTATCAACTGTCGCTTCGGATAGTGTACTGTCACCGTACGTCCTCCCCGGCGGCGAGACAGTCGGCCGCAGGCGGTTACGCAAGTTCTTGGAGGGCGACATAAAACAGTATAAAGACGAGAGCAATTTTATGGCCAAGGACAGCACCTCTCGACTTAGCGCCTATCTCCATTTCGGTTGTTTGAGCGCCTTAGAAATCGAGACGATGCTGCCGAGCACTGTTGGTGCACAGGCATGGGGACGTCAACTGGCCTGGCGTGATTTTTATCATTACATCCTACTCAACTTTCCAGCGAATACTACTACGGAATTTCAGGAGCGATTCCGAGCGCTGACATGGAGTTCGAATGAAATATATCTGCAAGCTTGGAAAGATGGCCAAACTGGCTATCCGATTGTCGATGCGGCGATGCGGCAACTCAGGCAAGAGGGCTGGATGCACAACCGCGCCCGGCTGATTGTCGGGTCATTCCTAACAAAAGATTTGTGGCTCGATTGGCGGCTCGGTGAAACCCATTTCATGAACCTACTAATTGACGGCGACGAAGCTAATAACAACGGCAACTGGCAATGGATTGCCAGTGTCGGCGTCGACCCTGCGCCAGTCTTCCGTCGACTGTACAACCCCAGTAGCCAACAGACAAATTATGATCCCGACGGTGCGTACGTCCGCAAATATGTCCCCGAGCTCGCGCACGTTCTCAACAAACACATTCCAGCACCGTGGCTAATGACGGCCGACGAACAAGCCAACTCGGACTGTATTCTCGGTAAAGATTACCCAATGCCAATCGTCGACCACAAACAGGCTCGACTGGATACATTAGATAAATTTAGGGCGACCGCTCCCAAGCAGTAAGACTACTGAGCCAGAGATAGCGACCTAAGTTCATCGGGCGTTAATCGTTTGATACGCAATGTATCGAGTTTACTAGCGATCTGCGATTGCAGAATCTTGTACGTATCCAGGTCAAACGCTTTGACACAGGCCTTGACGACAGGCTCACAGTATTCTTCTTGCAGCAGCTCGCCGATAATACACCATTGATCAACGATAATTCCCTTAACAGTTTTAGCCTCCGATTTTTCTTGTAGTAGAATCGCACCGCGGTAAGGCCATTCTTGAATACGGAGACGCTCGAAGGCAGCCAATAAACGGTGGTTATACACCACTGGCGGCTCCAGTCCAATACAGGCGCCACGACATTTTTTGAGCTGATACATAAAACAAGCACCGGTCGTTTTTTCGAGGCCCATAATTTTGGGGCACAGTTCATAGGTTTTCGTAATTTCGTTCAGCGATTCTTTAGCGCGTTGTCGCCGAGGATACACAGCCAGAATCTGGCCAGCGCTATCAGGTTCGATCCGGGCTCTTTCCATAAGCTCGACTTGTTCGTACCCCTGCATATCCGGCGTATGTCGAGCTAGAGTCAGCTTGCTAACGCGGCGAAGTTTTCGGTTGTAAATTGGCTGTAACTCTTTAATGAGCCGTGACTCCAGCAATAACGCCGAAAGCTCTCCGGCAGTCTGATGGGTGGTTATGCCTTTGATAGCTTGAGCAATCTTAAATTCTTTGGTTTCAGCGTGATCGCGCGAAAAATGACTCAGTACGCGTTTTTTAATTGTCACACTTTTACCGACATATATCGCGGTACCGTCAGCATCCTCAAAAATATATACGCCGGGCCCTTCTGGCAAATTTCGAACCATCTCAGGTTCGAGACCCTTTGGAATCGACGGGCTCTTAATTTGACGCTTCAGTGCCGTTTCGACTTGTTCGGGCGGAAAATTCTTGCGAATGTGCGCCATGAACTGCCAAAGTACTGCTGCGTCATCGTAGGCCCGATGCCGATTGGTAAATGAGAAGTTGTGACGACTGATGAGATCAGCTAACTTATGGCCTTTTTCGTGAGGATACAGCGCCCGTGACAGCTTAACGGTGCAGAGTTGTTTCGGCTGGAAAGCCATACCCAGACGAGCATATTCTTGCTTTAAGAAGGAGTAGTCGAACCGCACGTTATGAGCCACGAAAACAGCGTCCTTAAGAACCGTTTGAAGCTCGTCGGCAATCTGGTCAAAGGTCGGCGCTTTTTTGACTTGATCGGTCGTAATACCAGTTAAGGTGGTGATATAATGCGGTAATTCGGTCTCTGGATCGACTAACGATTGAAAGGTAGCGGTTACCTCACCGTCTTCTATCCGTATGGCTGCGACTTCGATTACACGGCCGCGGATATGGTTCAGCCCGTTCGTCTCAATATCAACGAACACCATCGGACCATCCAGCACACTGGGGCCATAAATTCCTAGACTTATACCACTCATTTCTATTAGTTATTATACCCGTATTTTACGATATCGTCATACTTACTGCGGCGGACATAGTAAAATGGAGCCCTAGCGGGCTCCATTTTTTTCAGTAGCGTCGAATTACTACTAACTAGGCGTGGTGGTGACGTGGACTCGAGAGCTTGTTGAGAATCGCAACTAAGATGACTGAGCCGATCAGTGACCAGAACAGACCCATCCAACTAAATGCTAAGTAAGATTTATCTGAGTTTGTCAGTAGCGTCGAGATAAACCCGCCAATGAATGAACCAACAATACCAATAATTACACTCACGATTATGCCTTCTTCGCGGCCCATAAGCTTAGATGCGACGTAACCGATAATTCCACCTAAAATGATTGTGATAATTAAACTCATAGTGTTTCTCCTTCATTGTTATTAACTAATAAACGCAGAGACGTTACGCATGGGTACTTGCCTATGCAGTAGTTAGGACGGGGCCGTATTGTCGGGTAAAATCATAGGGCGATGATGCGACAGTTCGGCAACGAACAATTTCTTCTGACATATCTTTCTCCTTAGTTAGGTTCATGAATACATACTAGGACTTGGTTGTAATAGTCACTATGAATTTTTTAACACAAACCGCTTATTTTAACTTATGCTAGAAATTTAGTCTGTTGTTACATCTGTTATGACTGGGTTTGGAATTTAATACTATTATTTCGAATCTATCGCTAAAATCTACTATTTTACTATTTTATGATAGATAACCTTCAGCTCGTAATTGGCTCAGTAAGTAGAACGATCCGGTTACTACGCAAATTTTTGACTGTGCTACGAGTTGTTTGATTGCCGTAGCATGATCGGTAATCTCCAACACAACTGTAACGCCGGCCCGCAGGCAGGCTTTTGCTAGCTCAGCAGTGTCCATCGAGTGAACTGGCGTGTCCTGCGAGCCGCCAAAACCAGTTACAATAATTTGATCCGTAATAGTCGCTAGCAGCGGTACGACCAGTGCATATTCTTTGCCAGCTTTAAGCGAAAGCAAAATAGTTGGGCGCACACTCGGAAATTTTGCCCTAAAACTCGCTACGAAAGCTTCCATTTTCTGCTGATTATGTGCCCCGTCCATAACTACGGTGGCGCTACCGATCGCAATTATTTCCATACGGCCCGGAATCTGCAGCAGCTTAGAAGCGTCTAACGCCGACTTCGGTAGCATAGACAAGCCGTCACGTAATGCTATTTTTTTGAACGCTTGGTAGGCTAATTGCCAGTTGCGCTGTTGGTACTGCGGCATCATTGCGCCAACAATTTTTGGCGAGCTTGCGGTATACAGCTTTGCCGGCTGCCGGCGAATCCAGTCTTCGAACACGGCCATTACATCGTCGGACTGCGGATAGGTGAGAACATCATTACCGGCGTGCACGATACCGATCTTTTGCAGAGCTATTTTCGGTAGCGTAGTACCCAGAATGTGCATATGGTCGTAGCCGATATCAGTGATTATGCAAAATTTATTGGGGTTAGTAATGACATTAGTAGCGTCATGTAGGCCACCAAGACCCGTTTCTACAACCGCGTAATCGACTTGTTGCCGCCCGAACTCCCAGATAGCAAAAGCGTACAGTAGTTCGAAATAGGACGGCGGCTCAATTAGCGTCTCAACAACTCCCAAAAATAGTTCCAGTTCGGCACAGAAAACTTCATCGGCTATTGGACGACCGTTGATCTGCACTCGCTCAGTCACACTATCAATATGCGGCGAAACAGTCAGTCCAACTTTTTGGCCGGCAGCCTGCAGCAAAGCAGCCATATAATAGGCCGTTGAGGTCTTACCGCTCGTTCCGGCGATGTGCACCACCCGAAGTCGCTTTTCTGGATTACCGAGCGCAGTCATGAGTGGAATAATCCGCTCAAGTGTCGTGTTTGTTCCCGTTAAAGCAATTAACGGAACATATATCTGCAGCGCCGCAGTGGCTTCTTGTAAATTACGTATTTTCATAGCTATATCCTTGATTGCTTCTATCTGTTACGATAGTATACGTTAAACCACTGTTATGCGCCCGTAGCTCAGCGGATTAGAGTACTTGGCTTCGAACCAAGGGGTCGTAGGTTCGAATCCTGCCGGGCGCACCAATGAATACGATTATCATATGCATTACTGAGATGGAATGACCTGCACCGGGGTTATTTTCCACCTGCCGCCCACCTTCCCTGCTCGCGCCATGCGGAACTCCACCCCCCGTTACGGGGTTGTCATCCCACTAGGCCGCGTCACCACCGGTACAACATTTAGCTTCAGCGGCGACCCCTGTTGCTGTTACGCCAAATGTACCGGTCGATGAGCGTCCAGGTACCTTATGCAACTATGCCGATTGTAATATACTGACCTCATGAATACCCTCAATTGTAAGGTGCCTGAAAGTGCTTGAGACATTTATCAAGATCGCAGGGGTTGTGGGACCTGCGCTGGTTGGGATCTTTAAACTATCGAAAGCTCGCCAGGGTGGTCGAGATAGAATTCTGAAAGATATTGAGCTCCTAGGAACTCTGCCAGAGAAGGCGAAAAGTCGGGAGTCACTTCTTCAGGATATCGATCGACGAGTCGAACTGATGATTCAGGACGACCTGTCAAAGCGCCGGAACGCGTTCGAAATTTGGCTCGGTGCGATCTTTTTGTTGGCAGCGGTCGGCCAGGGTTATCTGGTGCTGGACTACAGAGGCTGGTGGTGGCTTTTGTCCGTCAGCGTCGTGTTCTGCTTTGCCATGGGTATTACAGGCCTAACTCAAGGACTCGATCGCGTAGAACGAGACGATAAGGGCAAACACATAGGTTAAGCGTTCCCGGCTTGCAGAAGAAGCCGGGCATTTAAAAGATGTATCATACATGCGTTAATCTTTGTCGCCTAAACTGTTCCTCGTTAGTATAAGAGGAACAGACCATGCCCCGACTATCAAACAACGACTACGTAACAAGGTGCCGTTTCATCAGGAAGATTTACCACGACGGATCCGGGATCCTGAGCGTCCTTCCGTATAAGCACCAGCTGGTGACCCTGAGCTACTACTGGTCCGGTGAAGACTGGACGGTTGAGCAGATGCTGGAGAACCGGTCTCAGCTGGACGCCAAGCACCCATCGCTCAGCGCACGAGCTGGCAAGCACTTCGGTGTCGTCCAGGCCGAAGTGATGACAAGACTTGCGAGTGAACAAGCCAGCTCGTCCCCCACCACGCCTTCCGTCACTGACGTAACGCCGCTCCGTGCCCGTCGTCGACGCCGTGGTGAGCCGGCCGTCCTCCGCACCCGCCACATCTCGGTGCGTGGCGTAGCTCGCCGACAACCCGACATCCAGAAGTTGGCCATAGCGTTCCTACAGCTAGCCGAGATGCAGAGCGCTCGGGAGCAGGCCGAACGCGAGGCTCAGGGCCACGACGAAGCTGCCTAGTGTTTATAAATCTTCAAAGTTGTCCGGATCTATTTGAGTTTCAAGCTTATCGGCAAGGGACAGGAAGAACCTGATTGTCCTAGGATTGATACCAAATGGCCGTTCTTTTGGATCTAGTTCAGATATCGACCTTACCGAAGCTATAAAGCTCCCAACTTGTACGACTGAATTGGCATATAACGGGGCACTCAATAGTCCATAACTACCTGACCGGGTTTCATCAGCAAAGCCGACTTTGGTACGCGGGCGGACAGCAATAATACCCAATCTAGCAGTGTATTCTTCCTGCTGCCATGCATATAGCCCAATTGCCTGCCCCCTTGGGCCCTTTGGGGTAGGTTTTGCCAACATCTCGATCCCACGCAATAAGCAGTCAAATTTAGTACCAGGGTTTGGAGAACTCTTGCGGTACTCGGGCCAGAATTCGCCGAGATGTTCGTTACTCAAATATTGTTCCGCCGAATTAATTTCACTAAGTCTGTAGGGAATCGTCCCTGGCTCAAGGACAGTTTCGGTCTCAACTGTAGGCGATTCTTGCATATCAGCTGCAGGAAGTTGTGAAACAGTAACACCGATTTTTCCCAAGAACTGAAGGGGCAGCTGGCAATCTTCTGGCGATAGCTCTCCCTTTACTAAATATTCTCGTTGCTCAAAATCGGACATAGGAATATATTTATACTATGTTATTTGCTTTATTGCAATCAGCGTTTAGGTTTAATCCTGTTCATTCTCGACGAACACATGTTTTAAGTTACGCGAATCCGCATTCGATTTAGCCTGGCGCTCAATGTTGTTAGGCCGCAAGGTGATGCCCTGCTTGTGCAGCGCCCGCTGCACCGTGTTCTGGCTTACCCCGAACTTGGCCCCGATGCGGTAGGTCGACCAGCCCCTGGCGTAGAAAGTGACGGACTCATTCACCCGCTCCTCGGACAGCACCGGCTGGGCCGAGCGACGCTCCACGCCCGCTCGGTCGAGGTGCGTCCGGACCGTCTCGCGGTGGACGCCAAAGCTGCGAGAGAGCGCGGCCATGGAACTGCCGGCTCGGTACTCGGCGATGAGGTCACGGGCCTCGTCAGGCTGCAGGATCCGGTTGGGCATCACCACAGTGGACTTGTCTTGGCGAGGTGGCCGCTTCCCTCCACGACCGCTGAGGCTTGTGACCAGCCGAGATGTGGCCGCCGTGGGGTGTGAAAGATGTCGTAGCAGGTGCACCAAATGAGTCTATTTCACACCTTCGTCAACTATGTATTTACCAAGTTCGTCTAAATTTGTCGTTTTGATTATTAATCGCGGAGCGCATCGAGCACAGTAACGTCAGTGATAGCTGGCAATGCTGCGTAGCGGAGACTGGCTAGCGAAGCTCGGTTATCGCTAGCCTGCAAAATAAGATTAAGTGGTAGCCAGAGTGATTGGTCATTACTGGCTGGCGATAATCTCAAATGCTCGAATAAATCCTGATAGGCTGCCCAGAGGTTACGCGTGATTGCATTATTTTTGCCGTAGTACGAAGAAATAATGTTGAGGGCGACAACACCATTCGGCTTGAGAAGCTCGCGTATAGATTGTGCAGCCTCGACTGAAGCAAGTTCAACGGGTATATCGGTGTGGTTAAAGGCATCTATAATAACGAGGTCATAGCGACGGCTAGTTGAGCTTAGGTAGGCTCGACCGTGATTATGAAACACTTCTAACCGGCTGTTTGGCTGCAAGTCAAAATATTTACGGGCTACTGGCAACAGAGCGTTGTCAAGCTCAACAACATCAATACAGGCCTCAGGTAATCCTTTTAGGAGGGCCATCGGTAGCGTGTATACACCGCCACCAATCAGCAGTATCCGATTTGGCTGCAGTTCCAAAGATAGTTCTAGCAGCCGTTCATTATAATCAAATAGCAGTTCTGGAATATTGTCTTTAGCAACGCCAGACTGAGCAGCTTCTTGGTTGCCGCTAAACAGCACTCTAGCTGGTCGGTCACCATAAATTAGATCAACCACCTCATAGTGCCCGTAGACGCTATCAAAACTGTGCACTACCTGGTCGTCGCTACTGTCCATACATTTACTATAGTAGCAGAACCACTCATATTAGATAATTACCCGACGTATTAACTTCGCTTTTCGATGAGATCGCGCAGATCCCTCCAGCTGTCTTGGCTTTTACTGTCCATCGATTCGAATTGATTACTTGCTATTTTATTCCAGTTTATTTTCATAGCTAGATCCTTATTTAACACTAGCAGTATGCGCTACCGTTTATGGGCTGACTATGAAATATTTCGCACAGTGCCTACAGCGTTTTCGCTGACCGCTCCGCTTGTAAGCTTAAACCCGTTATCGACGGTTTCGTCGATTGGTTTCATGACATCTTCGATAGTCAAACCTATGATTGCCAGATCGGCCACATCACCGTCGTAGGCGATAAAACACTTATGCCATTCCGGATCAAATTTGTTTTTAAACTGCTCCAGCCCAGCTGCTGAAAAGCGGCCCGCACCGGCGAATTTAGCAATTTTTGAAAGTAACGTATCCATGTTTGCTAACGGCACAAAACCAAGATCAAAATAACGGTATTTTCCTTCGGCACTGATGCCAGTGATCGTCGTCGCGAGCAGGAATGGCATTGCGTTATTTGATTCGGGCAAGAAACGCATCAGATCGACAGTCGTCAGCGGTAAGTCGTTAAATATTGTAAGCTGATTAGCAAAAGCGACAATTTTACCTAGTTCGTCGACAACGTAGTGGATCGTACTGTCTTGCATGTAGGCGTCACTGAAACTACCGAGTGCAAACCCCTGCTCACGGTGGCCCGGCCTTGTCAGCCAAGCATCTGAAACAGCTCTCAATTCGGCGAGCAATGCGGCAGTATGAGGAGCCGGTGATACCCGGTACTCATAGCCGGCTTTTTTGCCGCGGTTTGTCTGCCAGCGCCACCATTTATTTCGGGCGGTCGTTTCGGCAAATTGAGCACTATCAACCAAGGCATTCGAGCCGATTTGCAACGTCGTGAGACCAGCCTGCTGATATAGCTCAACTGACGATTCGGCAACCAGCAAGACGCAAATTCGGTAGCCTCGGGCTTTCCAATACGTTACAAAATCCGTGAACAATTTTGTCCGATCGGCAGGACTTGTAGCTACTGGGTCGGCTAGCACAAACACGACGGACTTGGTGACTTTATAGGCGACGCAAGCCGTACGCTCAGCGTTCCAAAAGTAATCTTTGTCAGCTGGCCAGAGTTTGAAATAATCTTCGGAGGAATTTGCAGCTTTGTCGAGTAAGGTGCGCATTTCGTTACGTTCCAGCGAAGAGGTAAATTCTGGTTTCTGCCGTGTAGGTCGGAATAGACTCCACAAAATTATTAGAATGGTACCAAAAATAAGCGCCGTGAGCGTGTGCGCTAAAAGTGAACTTCTTAACAAATGAGGTGGAACTTTATCGTAATAAATTTCGAAGTTACTAAAATTCTTGAGAGTTTCGCGGACAATTTCGAAGTGACGATGGTCATGAATCAACGTCAGGCCAACCGCACCAAAAGCCGCCAAAATTCCGGCTAATATAATACCAATTTCTTGCAGGCGAGCATGCCAAGACAGAGACACGCTGCCTCTAGTGAATGCGCTGCCGCTTAAAAAAAGAATGGCAAATGTTAGGCCATAAAACGCTAATAATGTCGGACGCTGAGATATGACCGAATATTTAAGTACTTCTACGAATAGCAGTACCAATAGTAACTGCCGAGCTCGGTGTTCGCCACGACCTAAATGGCGGCTTACATAGAGCATCGTTATGCCGGCCAGCACGCCGTATTGCGCCAACCAAGCCGTATCATAACCAAAATAAACGTTACGTAGAAAGCCAAAAACACGAATATGCGCAAGACTTAACAGGATAGCAAATATACCGTTGGCGTAGGCCCAAGTCGTAAATGATTGCCGTATGATTCGGGTACTAGCAGCGTCGACTACACTGCGAGCTGGCAAAAGGCTGACTACGTACCATGCTAAATACGTAATAGTTAGCGTGACGTAGACAAATTGGCTGAGCGTTCCAAAGTTGTACGTGTCGGCTAGCCGAGTTATATTAAAAATACCATAACTTACTTGAAAAATTAAAAACACCGTTGAAGTTAGACGCTTTCGTTGAAACGAGTCGTATAAACTAAGTGCGAGCAAAGCTGTGCCTCCAACGACACTTTCTACAGCGTGAACATAAAATAATAAATTAAAGTGTTCGGTGCATTCTCGGCCAATTACTTGGCAGTTCGTAATTGCAATAGGGTCGAAAAGCATACAAACCGCAATCACGTACAGTAATGGATTAACCTTTATGCCAATGTTTTTAGGCTTATTACGTAAGTAAAAAATAGCTCCAAAAAGGAGTAGCGATGCTACAAAGTCGCCGATTCTGAACAGCCAAGCATATGGCTGCATCGATGTTTCAAACTCGCTTATCAGACTTGTATGGGGCGACAATATTTGGTTCAAGAACGGCGCGAGCAACCACGTTGTCCCGCTGGTAATGAATAGTAACTGCCAGACCATCGCCTTACGTTCAGCAAAAAATTTTTTGATCATTAGGAAGTATTATAGATGACCAGCGCTAGATTTCGAAAGCTATTTAGCTATGCCTAGTGTAGCGCTTGACTAATTTTGTCTTTTTTTGCAGTGGATTCTTGATAGCAGCGGCGTTCATATTGCCTAACATTTGTTCAATTGTCATTTTAGCTCCTGTTTTTTTTGATTTCTAGAATTATAATAGGCCTGCAGGCCGTTGCTGATTGTAATATTTCTTACAATCGTTGTAGTATCGACTCCTTTTCGGCGCTAGACAGTTAAACGTTGCCGGACAGCATCGTTGATTGCGTCTACCAGCACAACATTAACGGATGTAGGCATGCGTAAAGGTAATAATCTTTTCGTAGTTCGAACTGAATATGAAGGCATTGATAGCGATCAAACCTGGGAAAATTATCAACGATTCAAACTTTTTACCTGTCACCACACGGAAACGCTTAACCGGCGGAAAACCAAACTTATACGGTACCGGTAATAGCCACGGCACACCCTCGCGCGTAAAACTATCCATCACTAGATGTGAGAACATACCGATCATAAAGGCCCACCATACCAGGCCAGTGTCCACCTGCCCTAAAATTGGCCCTAAGAAAGCCAGTAATGTTTTAACGGCAAAACCAAATATCGCAAACCCGAGCAGCGAGTGGCTTAGAAAGCGATGGCCGCCCAGCACGGCCTGCGTGACCTTACCAAACAGTTTGCCAACCGGTAAATTTCTCCAGAATGGTGCCGTCGGTTGGTCGATGTCGGGCGCTATTCCACCAATTTGATTAGCGAGCAGCGCGATGGCCGCAGTCGATAGAGCGATTGGGCGCAACGGTTGAGACAGCACGACAGCAAAAAGCAGCGTGGCCGCCGCAAGATCATGTGTTCTACCGGTCACGTACTATTTATCAGCTTCGTTAATGCTGTCACCAGAGTCTAAATCGGTTTTTTGGACATCACTTTTTGGACTTGGTAGACCTTTGGGGCCTTTAAGGTACTTATGGTGCAGCAGAGCGCGCTGTAGTTCGGCAATAACGGTCTCGGCTTGCTCGTAGCTCATCCCGAGACGAGCAACGGGCTGGGCATTGCCCTCTCCGCTCGTCTGGTTAAACTGCATCGTAACACCCGATTTAGTAGTCGTAACGTTCAAACTATCGGTGTAGGCAGTTCGCATATCAACTGCTAAAAGCATGACAACATTTTTGTTACCACTCATCACTTCTTCGATCATTTTTTGACCGAAAGCTTCGGCTTTGTAGCCAGCTAACTCCCAGAGGCGGGAGGCTTCGTGCTCTAACATATCAAAATGGCTTATCAGCAGCGATAAAATATCTTCGGCCGGCCGCTCATGCCCGTCTTCGTAGCGCTGTAGTACCAACTCTTCGATTTCGACGGCGCCCGAAACTTCAGCCAAGCTTTCGCTGGACTCTTCACGGAGATGCTTCAAGTGTGAACCTAAAGTCTTAAATGGTGCTGGTTTTTGCTGCTCGCTCATACAGTAATAGTAGCGCGCCAGTAAGACTGTCGCAAGCGTAAGCTTTGTTCCAACAGACACGGCAATATTTTTTGGCTGGTTTTACACTGTAATTCGTCGGACTTTTGTATACTATGGCTAGTATGGAAATCTTAGAAAATATTTCGCTTAAGCAGCATTCGACGATGGGTCTTGGCGGCTCCGCCCGGTTTGCCTGTACGGTTACGAGCCGCGGCGAACTTGCGGAAGCATTGATTTGGGCCAAAGATCATCAGCAAGCGACACTAATGATCGGCACCGGCAGTAACATTATCTGGCGGGACGAAGGCTTTGATGGATTACTCATTATAAACGCTATTTTAGGCTACGAATTACTCGAGCAGGACCCTGGTAATTTCTATTTACGTACCGGCGCCGGTGAAAATTGGGACAATGTTGTCGCCAGGACTGTTGCAGATGGTCTCAGTGGCATAGAGGCCCTCAGCTTAATTCCCGGAACGGTCGGTGCGACACCAATACAGAATGTCGGTGCCTACGGTCAAGACGTTTCCCAAACAATTACAACCATCGAAGCCTACGATACGGTTTTAAACGAATACGTGATCATTCGAGGGTTCGATTGTGGCTTTAGTTACCGTACCAGCCGCTTTAACGGTGTCGAACAAGGTAGGTTTTATATTACCGCCGTCACCTATAACCTCCGCCGTGCAAATCCGGAAGCACCATACTACCCAGCTGTACAAAAATATTTTGACGAACATTCCGTTCAAAACGTCACTCCAGCTATTCTCCGAGAAGCTGTCATTGCAATCCGAACTGCTAAATTACCCGATTCAAAAATCGTGCACAACAGCGGTTCGTTCTTCGGTAATCCCATAATAACCCAGCAGTTATTCAAAGATATTCAGCTGTTATATCCCGATGTTCCCCATTGGATGGTTGAAGACAGCGTAAAACTACCAGCCGCGTGGCTGATCGAACAAGCTGGCTTCAAGGACGTTCATGATGCAGAGACTGGTATGGGAACCTGGTCGAACCAGGCGCTGGTGCTCGTCAACGAAAGCGCTACGACAACGGCCCAACTATTAGCCTTTAAACTGAAGATTACTGATGCAGTTACTGGTAAGTTTGGTATCGAACTGCAGCAGGAACCAGAATTACTGCCACGCTAGGCACAGAGACTAAACTGCTATTGGCTCGTCGCTAGGCAATGGGTAACGCAGTGAAAAACTTTTGACTTCATCGTGGAGCGCCGCAAGCTTAACATCATCGTCATGCGCATCGAATGCTTGGCGCATACATTCGGCAATCTGTTCCATGTCTTTTTCGACAAGTCCACGGGTTGTAATGGCCGGTGT
>JACMPL010000030.1 GCA_014377525.1 Candidatus Saccharimonadota bacterium | reverse complement strand
TTCACGAGTATTTTTGATATAGCGCTGGCAATTTGGGTAATCGTCTTGGCTTACCGACTTAGTAAATCCAAGGGGGGCCGTATTGTTCGCTCGCCCGTTAAATCGAAACCGCGAAGCCGGCATAACCCCATTAGTAAGCGCTAACTGCCGGGTTAGTTACAGTAGGTGCTATCTTTTTTGAGGAGCGCACCGGTACCACTGTTGCTGCAGAGCTGCTGTTTTACATTCAACGTCTGGCTAGCCTGCTGTTGTAGATTATTAACCTTATTTACGGCGCCATGAGCAAAAATAACAGCTTTGTATACGACGACACCGGCTATAACAATCGTTACGACGAAGACAAATGTCATGAATTTTATCCAGCGATTAAGAAACTTTAGTTGCTTGAGTATTTGTTGGGCAAGAATATCGTCCATACTATAACGCTCCCCAATTGTCGGCAATCGTAACATCGACGTCGAGACGTACGGGCAGATTATAGACCTGCTCCATTTCGTCCTTTAGCAGCTTAGCAACGGCATCAGCATCGGCAGCTGGGCACTCAATGAGAATCGAATCGTGGATTTGCAGCAGCATTTTAGACTGTGGATACTCGTCCTGTAATGATTTTTCGACATTGATCATGGCTAGCTTCATTAAGTCGGCTTCCGTACCTTGGATCGGCATGTTGATCGCCGCCCGCTCAGCCCCCTGCCGCACCATAAAATTACTGGAAAGAATGTCCGGCATTGGCCGACGACGGCCGAATAATGTCTCGACGTAGCCGTCTTCGCGGGCCTGAACCAGCAACCGGTCCATGTAGTCGAATAGCGGCCGGCGTAAATCCTTATAGCGATCTATAAAGGTAACCGCTTGCTCGCGGGTCATATTAGCTGCAATACTCAGACCATGCGGGCTCATGCCGTATAAAATGCCGAAGTTAATGACCTTGGCAGCACGGCGCATCTGTTTAGTGACATCTTCGATGTTACGCCCATAGACTTGGGCGGCAGTCGTTTGGTGAATATCGGCTCCCCGATTGAACATTTCGATAAGTTCGGTATCGTTCGCTAAAATTGCTGCTAAACGGAGCTCGAATTGTGAGTAATCGGCGCTGACCAGTTTATTGCCCTTGCCCGCAATAAAGGCAGTTCGAATATGGCGACCGAGGTCGGTTCGAGTTGGAATATTCTGCAAATTCGGATCGGTACTGCTGAGACGACCGGTTTGTGCGATCGTCAAATTGAATGTGGTATGGACCCGCGAATTCTCATCAACTAGCTTGGGTAGCGTATCGACATAGGTATTTTTGAGCTTGGCGACCTCGCGGTACTGCGTGATGAGGTCGATGATCGGGTGCTTGTCACGGAGTTTATCGAGCTGTTTCGCGTCGGTGGAGTATCCGGTTTTACCTTTTTTGATTCCCTGTGTCGGTAAGCCGATACCCGTGAACAATATTTCGGCTAATTGGCTTGGGCTGCCGATGTTAAACTCCTGTTCGGCGTGGCCATATATTTGTTGCTCATAGTCCGACATTGCATCATTAATTTCGACCGCGAAGCGAGCTAGGTAATCAGTGTCGAGTTCGATACCACGAAATTCCATATCGGCTAATACTGGAATGACTGGCCATTCAATATCACGAACGAGCTTGGGAAAAAGCGGCACAGCAACTAGTTCTTTTGCCTGACGATCGTACAGCTCCTTGATGACAGCCATTATTTCTGGCACGCGAGTAATTGCTTCGTCGGTATCAAGATCCTCGAAAGAGGAGCCTAAGTAGCTGAGCTCGCTGACGGCAAGTTCGGTCAATGTCTGTTCGCGGCGCAAACTATCAAGTACGAAAGCTCCCACAAAGGTGTCGTGATGAACGCCCGGGAGTTTGACCCGAGCAGTATCGGCGCTCCCAACACTCAAAAGTACCTTGAGCGTGTTTTTAAGGTCATGACCGATGAGCGCTGGTATCTCAGCCAATTTAGCGGAAATATCGGATGACGACATGGTCGTCAGTAATTTTGTTAGATCGATGGTATGCGTCGTAGCGGCGTCGACGCTCAGGCTAATAAACTGCGGCTTACGACCATGTTTACCGGCGGCCCGAGAGTAGGCAAACATTTTTGGGGCTGATAAATCGAGTGCGGCCAGTTTTTCGGCCGTATCTACGATGATGTTTTTGCCAATTGCTAGCTGAACACCACTGGTATTCGGCAGGCTCTGCGCCGGAACTTGCATTATATCGGGAAGCTGCCGCGCCAACGTCCGGAATTCCAAGCGCTGCAATTGCTCGATAATCTTGGCCGGATCGGCCTTACTACCATCGACTAAGCTCAGATCAAGCTCTATCGGCGCATCGGTCCAGATACGGGCCAGTTCCTTGCTGAGATAGGCCAGTTCTTTGCCGGCAATCAGCTTCTTGCTCATCGAATCCTTGAGTAGTGATAGATTATCGTAAATATTATCGAGTGTTTCGTATTGTTTTAGGAGTTCAACCGCTCCCTTTTCGCCAATTCCCGGCACGCCCGGAATGTTATCGGAGCTATCACCCTTGAGTGATTTTAGATCTAGGAACTGATCGACCCGGATGTCGTATTTAGCTTCGAAACTTTCGGGTGAATACAATTCGATATTGCTGAGGCCCTTTTTGAGGGCAAAAACATGTACGTCGTCGTTCACGAGCTGCAACATGTCCATATCGGAGGTCACAAGCAGCGTTTCGATACCCTTTACTCTAGCTTGGACAGCGAATGCACCCATAATGTCGTCGGCCTCGTAGTCGTCCATTTCGTACAATGGCCAGCCGAATGCATCGAGTAGCTCATGGAGTATCGGAATTTGTTCTTTAAAATCAGCTGGAGCTGGCTTACGCCCGGCTTTATAGGCTGGGTACAATTCTAGGCGACGGCGAATGTTCGTCTTCGGTTTATCCCAAGCGACAGCGACGTAATCGGGCTTAAGCTGACGAATAACTTCTAAGGCCATCGTCGCAAAGCCAAAAACGCCACCAGTTGGCAGACCATCCTTAGTCGTCAGGTTCGGCATGGCGTAGTAGCCACGGTAGAACACGCTTTTGCCGTCTATCACCACTAGTCGTTTTTTATTGGACGTCACCTCTGTCATCCAACAAGTATACAGGTAAGTAGTAGCGGTAGGCAGTGATTTAACAATAGTTTAATAAACACACGATTCCGACTCGTCGTCCGCAATATGCCACCGAAGAGGTATAATGCTTATGTATGAGTACATCGCTAAATTATTATCGCTTAACTGCCGAGCAGGTACTCAAGGAACTAGGGTCGACTCGCTCGGGCTTGACAACAAAAGAAGCTCGTAAGCGCATTGAGCAATCCGGCCCGAACAAACTTAACCGCGCCAAGCATGATTCGGCCCTAACTATCGCCTTCCGGCAGGTCAAAAACTTACTCGTCGTCATGCTGCTAATCAGCGCTGGGCTGGCGCTCTACTTACATGACGGTAAAACGGCTAGTATATTGCTCGCTATCGCACTTATGAATACGGCCGTCGGTTTTTTTCAGGAATACAAAGCTAGTTCCCTACTGGGTGGGCTCGAAAAACTACTCGTTCCACAGTCCAAGGTACTGCGCTCAGGTAAACTGGCCCAGATTGATTCGGCTGAACTCGTTATGGGCGACATCGTCTACGTTGAATCGGGCGACAGTGTTCCAGCCGATCTGCGAGTTATCGAAGAAGACGAACTGAGCAGTAACGATTTTGCGCTGACAGGAGAAAGTAACCCATCGCGAAAATTTGTTCACGCCATCGGCGCTAGCGCCACCATTGGTAATCGCGGAAATCTATTATTTATGAGCACGACCATCGCCACCGGAACCGCCTACGGCGTCGTAATTGCTACCGGTATGCGAACCGAACTCGGCCGTATCGCCGGATTAAGCCAAGTTGCCCATACTCCCGCCTCGCCCCTGCAAAAAGAAATGAGCAATCTTTCGACGCGATTAGCCCAAGGCACCATTATATTGAGCGTTCTCCTGACCTACATCGCTTACCAGAGCGATATTACGCTGCAAGCCGCCATATTGTTCGGGGTGGGCATTGGTGCGGCGATGATTCCAAGCGGCCTCGTCGCCGAAGTTAACATCACTCTGGCTCAGACGGCTGCTCGGCTAGCCCGGGCCCGGGCGCTCGTCAAAAAACTATCTGCCGTCGAAACATTGGGCGCCACCAATGTCATCCTAACTGATAAAACCGGAACACTGACAAAGAACGAAATGACCGTACAACAACTACTTATTGGCCGCACTAGCTACGCCGTCAGCGGCACTGGCTACGAGGCCAACGGCGAAATTCTGAGCGAACACGGCAAACACATCGGCCAAAAACAGCTCAAAGAGCTCGAACTATTTTTTGCGGCCGGAGCTTTGGCCAGCAACGCCAAAGTTAATCCTCCTGACGCCGAACACGCACTTTGGCACGTTCTCGGTGATCCCACCGAAGGCGCCCTGATAACCCTTGCCCGCAAAGCCGGCATCAACCCAGATGAATGGGAAGCTGATAATCCTGAAATCAAAGAATTCCAATTTGATTCCGCCCGTAAGTTACTCAGCTCCGTGCGGCAGCGCGGAAACCAGATAGTCGCATTTACCAAAGGCGCGCCGGAATCAGTTTTAGGGCGAAGTAACTCTCTGTGGGATCACGGTCATAACCGCAAATTAACGCCGAGCGACCGCGCATTTTACACGACCTACAACCAAGAGCTGGCCCACGATGCCAAGCGGAATCTTGCTTACGCCTTCCGCACCCTACCAGCCACTACCGATCTCAAAAACCTCAAGATGAACGAGGTTGAGAAAAACTTAACCTTCCTCGGCATAGTCAGCATGGTCGACCCTTTGCGTGACGATGTTCCGGCCGCAATGCGCTCAGCCAATAATGCCCATATCAAAGTATCGATTATCACCGGTGACTCACCGGTAACCGCCAAAGCGATCGCCTGCAAAGCCGGGCTCGCTAAAGATATCGTCATCGTCGAAGGCGCTGATTTGCCAAGTTTAGCCGACTCACAAATAATGCGTCTGGTCGAAAAAGGAGGTGCCATATTCTCGAGAGTTGCACCCGAGGATAAGCTACGCATCGTCGAGATCGTCAAGCAGAGTGGCCGCGTCGTGGCCGTAACTGGCGATGGCATCAATGACGCTCCCGCCCTCAAACGAGCGGATATCGGCGTTGCGATGGGCCGCACCGGTACCGATGTCGCAAAAGATGCTGCCGAAATCGTTCTTTTAGATGATAGCTTTAATACCCTAATCGGCGCCGTTAAAGAAGGCCGCCTGACGTTCAAAAACATACGTAAGGCCGCTCGGTGCGCCCTAACAGCTAATGCTAGTGAGCTATTAGTCGTGATTTTTGGATTAATTGGCCTGAGTTTACTGCACGTCCCGCCAGCAATCTCAGCCATTCAAATTCTAGCGATCGACGTCGTCGCGCAGATTTTGCCGATCACTGCACTTGGTTGGGATAGCGCTCGGGCCCGCATCATGCGCGAAAAACCGCGTAACCGGACGGAGCACATTATTAACAAACAAGCCGTCGGAGGGTTCCTTGGATTCGGTGCGCTAGCTGCCATGCTGAGTTACGGTAACTACTTGTTTTTCTTCGTTAGAGCCAATTTGAGCCCTGCCTACCTCGACATCGCTAACCCGCAGTATCAACAAGCCACGACGCTCACGTACGTGACGCTTGTGCTCTGCTTATACGTCTATTTATTGTTTGAACGCGCCGACAGCCATGAAAAGTTCTTCACAAGCTACCTGTGGAGCAACAAAAAGCTACTCGGTGCCTTTGCAATATCATTTGGGCTGATTGGCTCAATCATCTACATCCCTGCCCTACAAAGTTATTTTCGCACTGGGAGCTTGAGCTGGACCGACTGGCTGACAGCCCTCATTTGCGCCGTAACCTACTTCGCTGTCCGCGTCACCCAGAGACATACCCGCAAGCACAGCCGGCGAGCGGTCGTGGCGCTCCACACCGAACTACGCGGCTAGCTATTCGCGGTAAAAGCCTACGTAGTCATCGGGACCGTTATACTGGAGATAGCTCGATGGACTATAGATTAGCCACTCGCTACCATCTGCTTCAATAACGTACTCGGAACCGTCCTCATCCGTTCTCCCCTTGCAAAGCATTTGCGAAGGTTTGGAGACTGCTCGATACGTCACCGAGAAATGATTCAAAGTACGGCTCTCGCCGTGTGCTTCGTGATATTTAGCTAAGAAGTTCAGCGATAGCAGCACGTATACTATCCGCCTCGCTACCATCGTTTACGATAAAAACATCACAGCGATCCTTAACAGCTTGGCCGTCGAGCTGGGCAATATCACCGCCCTCAGGTAGGTGCATTTCGGCCTCTTCTTCGGCTATAAATTGTTCGAAAGTTTTATTGTCTTCTTCGGCGCGGTTGCGAGCTACCACATTAACCTGGATACGGTCGTAGCGGATACGCGCATCGGCGTCGAGCCAGACCATCACACCCCCAAGTTCGTGGATAGCGTCGGCTTCGCCCGGGTTACGCATGCTTCCAATTACGACACCGTCGTATTTATCAGCGACTTTAAGATACTCTTGATGCGCTTTTTCAACTAGCACTCCAAGGCCGGATTCTCGGCGCCATTCGGCGCTTATAGAGCGCAGCACTTCCCGTTCGACCGGTTCGCGCCTCAGTGTTGCCTCAGCCCGCAGCAAGTCGGTAACAGAAATGAACATAAAATTATACTCACGGGCTAGCAGTTCGCCGACAAAGTCTTTGCCGGAACCATTTGTACCGCTCAGTCCGATGATTTCCATATGTTTTATTGTAGCTCGATAAGCAAATTTAGGCTACCTCTACATACAGTCAAGGAACATCCGTAATGGCCGTAACCGCTGCGAGTGGCGTAACGTCGACAGAGCTTTGGCTTGAATTTGACCAATACGCTGGCCCGATAAGCCGTAAACTATTCCAATCTCATTAAGATTCTTAGGTTTGCCGTCAACAAGGCCGAAACGAAGGCGCAAAATACTGGCTTCACGCGCGGATAACGCCAACAGTGCAATCTCTAGTATTTCTCCGAGATCCTGTGACCCGTAAGCAATGATAGCGTCTTCAGCAATTCTAATTTCTGTACGTTTTGGACGGCGTTTAGCTGTATCATTATCGGTATCAGTTAGCTCCTCGACAGCTGGGCTCAGATTGTTGCTAAGTTCTAACTCATTTACAACTTGTGCTCGGCGAGCACTTTGCAATAAATAAGGGCCAGTACTTTTTTTCTTACTCTTTTTTCTTCTTTTTTCTTGAATAGATAATTTTTCTCGATTACTAAGACTTCGACCAAGTTCAGCTTCTCGTTGCACAATGTATTTATTCTGAGCTCTAAGTTCAGCTGCCATATTATGAGGGAGTCTTATCATATTAGCTTGATAGTCGCTGGCCAGGACTAAGCGTCTAACAGCATACGTTCCAGCAAAAGTAGCAAATGTTGTTAGCTTTGGGTTCCATTTCTCAGCCCGCTCGATGAAGTACTGATTCATTTCTTGGATTAAATCATCGAATGTTAGGCTAGATTTCGATGGGATATTAAAGCGTTTAGCGTAATATACGGCTAATCTTAGATTAGCTAACACCATAGTTTGTTTTGCGTGATCACCTAGTTTAGCATCAGCTAATAGCTCAGCAGTACGCGTATCATTTAGCTGCCTACCCGACTCGCTATCCTCGTGCAGGAAACGTTTAGCAGCTAGCCCTTTTTGTAATACAGCGCTGAGATCAGTCATCTTTTGATTGCGATCTTCTGGATCAAACATCGGATATTCAAGCAATTTTTTCAAATAAAGAGCTCTCCCATAATATGTTTTACTGACGGTATCGCCAACAATTTTCCGTTCTTTCGGGGCAGTAAGATCACATTTATTTGTTACTAAGTTTACGGTGCTGTTAGCCTCCTGGTCTGCTGAGCGTCGCATTTCCCGATCTAATTTTATGCCGTGTTCAGGTACTTGTGTAGACAAGATTGCTGACCTGGCTCTTCAACATCGCCTTTTACGACGGCATACCGCCCCAGAATATTTAATGCAACATTATCTCCAACAAGTATTTCAGCGTCACCGTTACCTAGCTGGCCGTCATGCCCGTAAACAGCACTCGTGCGATCCGGCAATATATGCTGCTGGACGTGGCTAAGGTTGTAGGGATGTTCTACGTCAGACATGAAAGTATACTATAAACTAATTATCACATACTATGTACTATTTAATGTAGTCGTGCAGTTTTTTGGCGTCTCTGTGCTTGCGAAGCTTAGCGAGTGCTTTAGCTTCGACCTGACGAATACGTTCACGGGTAACACTAAATTCTTGGCCGACTTCTTCGAGTGTGTGGCTTTTGCCGTCTTCGAGACCGAATCGTAGTTTTAAGATTTTTTGTTCACGTTCAGTTAAGGCGCTCAGCATATCTCTAACTTGCTCTTTGAGAAGTTGACCGGTGGCTGACTCTTCTGGCGAAACAGTATCTTCGTCTTCAATGAAGTCGGCTAGAACGGAATCTTCTTCATCGTCACGGATGCTAGCATCAAGACTGGAAATGTCTTGCTTAATTTTCATGATGTGTTCGACTTTGTCGACTTCAATTTCCATTTCTTTAGCAATTTCTTCGTTCGATGGTTCGCGGTTCAATTCTTGGGTTAGGCGACGCTGTGTGCGGAGTAACTTGTTGATGGTTTCGACCATGTGCACCGGAATACGGATAGTGCGAGCTTGGTCGGCGATCGCTCGAGTAATCGCCTGTCGAATCCACCACGTAGCGTAGGTACTAAATTTAAAGCCCTTGTCTGGATCGAACTTCTCAACAGCCCGTAGCAGCCCAGTATTACCTTCTTGAATCAGATCGAGCAAATCGAGGCCGCGACCCACATAGCGTTTCGCTATGGAGACGACGAGTCGCATGTTAGCTTCAGCCATCTTATCTTTAGCGTCCTTTTCACCGGCAACAACTCGATGCGCCAGAGCTAGCTCCTCTTCGGATGATAGCAACGGAATTTTGCCGATTTCGCGGAGATATAGACGTACGGAGTCGTCAGCAACATCATCGTCAAGATAGACAGCAGTGTTGGTCGGAGCTTCTTCCTCTTCGGCCTCTTCGACCCACTCATCAGTGAATGAATCAACGTTAGGACCAGTCGTGGTGATTTCGATGCTAGCATCGGCTAATTCAGTATAAATAAGGTCAAGAACTTCGGCGTTTTCGGCCGATTCTGGGATGAGTGCAAAGATTGCTTTTTGATCAATCACCCCTTCCTTTTTAGCAGTTTCGATAATGAGCTGCTTCTTTTGTTCTTGCGTTAAAATCTCTTTACGATCTTTATTTGCTTTGGTTGCTTTAGCTTTAGCCACGGGCGTTCCCCTTCAATTGATTTAATAATTGGTCATACTGTTTCACTTGGCCCAGCAAGGCACGAGTCATTTCCTCGTCTGATGTATCAAATTTACTGACAAGCGCTTGTTTCTGAATTTTTACAAATTGTTCTACCAGCCGTGCCTGCAATCGAGCGGCTTCGTAATGAAGTTCGTTGAGCTCGAGACCCTGGTAGAGTTCCTCATAGAGTAATGACTGTATTTTAACATAATCTTGCAAGACTTGCACGGTGAGCTGCCGTTCCTCATCGGTCGTCGCAGTCGCCTGTTCTTTCGACCAGAGCTTGGCTAGCTGTTCGGGTTTATCATAGAAATCAGGGTTTTCCTTTAGAAAAATGAATAGTGCACTGGCCTGCACGGTGTGGAACATTTCTGGCTCCATTATGGTAAGGAATTCTCGCAGCGTCGGCCTGACTAACATCAAACAAAGAAAGGTATCTTGCTGCCGTTCTAGTTCTACCGATCCACGGTCAACAACGGTAGTCGTTTTGACGGTTTTCTGAATTTTGGGACCGGTTTGCTCGGTCGTAGTAACCATTTTTTGCTCAAGGGCATCGCGGCTAACGCCAATGATGCCGGCAATAGTATTCATGTAATGGTCGCGCTCGACAGCGTCGGCCAAGCTTTTAACAACCGGCAGCAATTCGTCGCTAAATTTTCGTTTGCCTTCGGCCGAAGTGATATCGAGTAAGGTTTGATAGCGCTCAATCAACCAGTCGAGCGCGTACTGGTTTTTCGAAATAACCGCTCGCCAGATATCGGCGTCCTGCTTGATAAGTTCATCCGGGTCCTTACCGCTCGGTATTGTTATCATGCTGAGCGAAACTTTGACGCGAGACGCGATGGGAATCGCCCGCTCGGTGGCGGCAACACCGGCTTTATCGGCGTCGAAACTAAGCCTGATATCGCCGGTAAACCGGCTGAGCGCTTTGAGATGCGGCTCGGTGAGCGCAGTTCCAGCCGTTGCAATCACTTGGCGAACACCAGCCTGGTGGCTCATGATGACGTCGAGATTTCCCTCGGTAATGACCACGAACTGGCTTTTGCGAATAGTTTCTTTGGCAAGATGGAGTCCGTAGATATGCCGACTTTTATCGTAAAGCACCGTTTGCGGTGTATTGATGTACTTCGGTGCGTTCGGGTTATCGTCGAGTTGCCGGGCGGTAAAACCGATGACTCTGCCCTGTTGATCTTGCAGTGGAATCATTAAGCGCCCGCGGAACATATCACCGATGCCGCCGTTGTACCGTTGTGATGACAGCCCGGCTTGCTTGATCTCCTCTTCGGAGAAGCCCTTACTCTTTGCAAAAATAATTAGTGCGTCACCGTTGTTAGGAGAGTAGCCAAGCCGCCACTCTAAGGCTGTTTCTTTGGTAAATTGTCGCTTTTTAAAAATATATTCGAGAGCGATTTGATTTTGGCTGAACTGAACCTGGTAAAACTTGGTGGCTAACTCCAATAGATCATACAGTCGTTCCTTACTCGGACCGCGGTTGCCTCCCGCCGTATTTTTGCCACGAAACTGCTCTAGGTCGACACCAGCCTTGCGGGCCAGTAGCTCGAGAGCGCCCTTGAAGTCGAGCCCTTCGACTTCCATAATAAAGCTATAAATATTACCACCCTTACCGGAACTAAAATCATGCCAGATCTGTTTTTCGGGACTAACGACAAAACTTGGTGTCCGTTCGTCGGCGAATGGGCTCAGCCCCTTGAAGTTCCGGCCGGCTCGCCGCAGTTGAACATACTCGCCAATAACATCCTCGATGCTCAGCCGGTTTTTTACTTCTTCAACAGCGTCCATAGTTATAGCGTACCGCGTTTATGAGCCCTGGTATAGTTTTGCATGGCGTTCCAGCTAAAATTTTGATGAAATTTCATATATTTCAAAGATTGTGAACTATTTAGTTAATTTACTTAAACAAATGTTGTATTATGATTATATGAACACATCTACAGCCTCAAAAACAGATGCCTATATTCCAGGCGTCTGCAATATCAACCATGCCGAAATCGCCTATCGAAAAAAAGCTGGCTATCTTGGAATCGCGATCTTTGTTGTCATCCTGGCCGTTATGTTGACACTTGGTATCAATCGCTATGCGCGGCTAGCCTTATTCGTACCGGCATTCTTAGCAGCAATCGGATTCCTACAAGCCAGGAACCGATTCTGCGTCGGGTACGGTGCAGCCGGACAACAGAATGCTTCCGAAGGAAGTGCCAAAGCGAGTGTAGTCGCCGATAAGGCTGCCGTCAGTAAAGATAAGCAGCGCGCTCAACAGATGAATTTGCAGGCAGCCGGTATAGCCGCGGCCACCGCAATCGTCTGCGTACTGATACCGTCGTTCTAATTCTTCGATGCTTATGTTTAAATAGTAAGTATGCAGCCGCAGAATCCAAATCAATTCGACTTTATTATTAATCCACAGCAGCCACAACGTCGGTCCGTCAAAGGGTTCGGTGGTGGCATGGTGAAAAGAATCGTCGTCGTTGGCGGCGGGCTGGTACTACTACTCATTATTTTTGTGGTTGTCAAAGGCTTACTCACTCCGACGACTAATTTACCTTCGATCGCTAACCTCGTTGCGCGGCAACAAGAACTAATCTTTATCACTAGCCAACAGAATAATACCCGAGACCTGTCAATCGAGACGCAGAGCGCCGTTATAACTACAAACTTAGCCCTGCAGAGTGAGCAAAAAGCACTGTTGAGTTATTTGAGTTCACAAGGTTTCAAAGTTGGACCGAAAGATATCGGCGCCTATTCAACGGTTTCAACCACTGCAAAACTTAAGCAGGCCAAGGAAGTCAGCACTTACGAACCGACGCTAAAGGAAATATTGCAGAGTCGACTTGACGCTTACCAAACTGCCCTTGCTCAAACATACGACAAGACGACTGGCACAATTGGACGCGAATTACTCAAGAACACTTACGCTAGTTCAATTTTACTTAACAAGCAACTCGCTAAAAGATAATTATTCTTGGACAAGATTATACGATAGCCGAATCAGGTCTTGAACCTCGGTCCACGGAAGCTGACCGGTCAGTAAAATAGTGTTCCAATGCTTCTTGTTGAGGTGGTAGCCCGGCATTACTACGTCGTAACGCTCTCGTAACACGTCTGATAATTCTGGAGCGCACTTGAGACTAATCTGCAGGGGTTGCTTATCTTCGGATATTAATGCAAACATTTTGTCGGCAACTTTGTAAACAGCAACGTCTTTACCAAATGGGTAATCGAGCTGAGCGTTTGGCATGCTCAGAACGTACTCTTCGACTTCTGTACGTGTCATATTATTTCTGCTCGCCAGTTTTAAACCATTCGAGATAATGTTGTAGTTCGGCAATACTAGCTTGAATATCATCGAACGCGCGGTGAACCTCGCGTTTTTCGAATTGCTCACCGTACTTGCCTTGCATGATTATTTTGAGACTACTGACGTCTAACATTCGATAATGCAGCTTGAGATCAAGTGCCGGCCACCACTGTTTAATAAAATTGCGATCATTGTGAATTGAATTACCGGCGAGGATGGCTGGCTCGCTTCCAAACTGCTGTTCGAGAAGTGCAATGAGATCATTCTCGACTTGGGCGCTGTCAGTCCCCTGCTCGAGCTTGCGAATAAACTCATCGCGGTTAGCAGGGTAGGATTGCCACCAGGTGTTTTTCTGCATTCTATCGACGACTTGGTCATGCGGCTGGCGAATACACGCCTCGTAGCTAGCCAACGTTTTGAAATCAAAATCAGTGATTTCGGCAGCGACTTCTAAAATGACATCGTTCTGGGCGTCCAGTCCGGTCATTTCGAGATCAACCCAAAGTAGCTTCGTTGGCACGTCGTGTTTATTACTCATGTATGGCTATTATAGCCTTTGAACGACAATTTAAAAACTCCACTACGGGTTGCAGCGGAGTTTTTGATACGTTAGCCTAGTATTTGCCAGTACTAGCCGCGAGCGACCTTGAGGGCATTACCAAACCAGGTAAGATCGGTTAAGGCTTTTTTGAGAGCTGCTTGCGGGCCATAAGGATTGGCTTTAACAGATTCGTCGAGCAGATTACCATTTTCATCGAAGACGCCGCCTGTGGCAACTGAATATCCAAAAGCTACCGCTGCGGGCACGATGACAGCCTGCGATTCACTCAAAATCTCTTTGAGGTGCATCGTAGCGCGGGCACCGCCAACGCTGCCGTGCGCAACAACCGTAGCTGGCTTCTGAGCCATTTCATTCGTCAGGAAATCAATTGCATTTTTAAGGACACCAGGTATTGAGTGATTGTACTCCGGCGTCACGTAAACGTAGGCGTCGCCCTCGGCGATTTTATCGAGCCATTTTTGAACCTCTGCGTCTGGTTGACGGTTTGGGTTGTAACGAGGGCTGACTGCTTCGTTAAAAAAAGGTAGATCATAGTCAGCAAGGTCGACAACTTCGACTTCAGTTGCTTCCAAATTGGCAGCTTCCAAGGCGACCCACTTTGCGAGTAAGTTTGTTGCACGACCGGGGCGAGTAGACCCAACGATTATCTGTAGTTTCATAGTTAGCTCCTCGTATGGTATATTTTGTATAGTGAATTAAGTATAGCACTAGGACACTGTTTGTACTATACTTTGTAAAGCTATGTGCACTATAGACGTAATAATCGAATCAAGAATTGGCTGCATCGCTAGCGCGATGGGTATCATTGGGAATAAATGGACTGCCCTTATTTTACGTGACCTATTCAGTGGGTCGAAGCGGTTTTGCGAATTAGAACGCAGTGTCGGCGGCATCAATCCACGAACCCTCAGTCAACGGCTCGATGACTTAGAAGCAAACGATATTATCAGTAAAGAATGCTTTTCACAGACTCCACCCCGCGTCGAATATACGCTGACCGAAAAAGGCGAAGATTTACTACCTATCTTGTACGCTATGGCCGAGTGGGGTACCAAGCATTTCGAGCACCCAGAACCGCCCGTTACTTCTTAGAAAAGTCGAGCGAGGCCGAATTAATGCAGAACCGCATGCCGGTTGGTTGGTCAAAAGCATCGTTAAAAACATGGCCTAAATGGCTACCGCAGTTTGCGCAGGTCGCTTCGATTCGTTGCATACCGTGCGTACTATCATCGATAAGCTTGACTGCCTCGGTGTTAGCGACGTTGTAAAAACTTGGCCAGCCGCTGCCACTTTCGAACTTCGTCTCACTCGTGAACACGACAGCTCCGCAAGCGCCGCAGGTGTAGTCGCCGGTGTCGTGGTTATTAAGCAATGCGCCTGTTCCAGGTGCTTCCGTTCCCTTTTCGCGAAGTACGCGGTACTGTTCAGGGGTTAATTTTGCTTTCCACTCGTCTTCAGTCAGTTGTACAGGCATAATCTTCCTTTGGTTATGCAGATAGTTTAGCCAATTTAGCTACGTAACTGAATATAATATTTCACAAGCAATGCAAAAAGCTACATTTCTTCGGGGACAGGCACGCCAAGCAACACGAGACCAGATTTGAGCGTATCAGCGTAAATTTTTACTAACGTTAATCGTATAGCCTGGCGATCGTCGCCAATAACCCGGTTATTCTCATAAAAGCGATTAAACGCCTGCGCCAATTCGTACAAATAGGTACAAATCAAATGCGGCATAAGCTCTTCGGCTGCTTTGATGATAACTTCGTTGTATTCTGCTAGTTTACGGGTCAAACTGCGTTCGTCAGCTTTGATAGCGTCCAGTGATTCAGTACTCACCTCATTAGATTTTTTGAGGATACTGGCTGCCCGGGTGTGGGCGTATTGTAAATACGGCCCGCTATTACCCTCTAGGCGGATCGATTCATTCAAGTCAAAGGCGATATCGCCACCGATGCGGTGCTTGAGAAATGAGTACTTGATAGCTCCTAGGCTAATGTCATTCCTAGTTTGCAAGTCGTTCGCAGCAACTGCCTCAGATACTACGCAAAGTACGTCGACCGCGCGGGTGACATTGCCGAGTCGTGAGCTCATCTTCTGGCCACTGCTGAATTTAACCGTTCCATTCGGATGATGCAGCTGTTTGGCGGCAAGTTCAGGGTCGAAGCTCGCCAGCGCCGCGAATATGACGCGCATGTACTCGGTCTGGTCGTTACCGGTCATAATGACGCGCTGGTCATAGGGAAAATCTTGGACTTCGGCCATGATGACACCAAGATCTTTCGTCTGATACGTCGGGAGGCCTTTAGAGGTTATAAAGACACTGGTGTGCAAACCGACTGATTCACCCTTGAAAACGACTGCGCCCTCACTCTCTTGGAACGTTTGCGGCGTATTAGCCCGTACGATCGCTAGACCTGCCTCTGTTGTAGTACTTTCCGGGTAGTATTTATCGAACGGCTGAACCGAAATATCATCGTAAAATTGCTTGAAGTAGTCGTAACTCCAGTCGCGGCACTCCCAATATATTTTAGCCAAATCGCTGTCATGATCCTGTTCGGCCTGTAGCGCGTAAACCCGGGAATTAATAGCAGCAATTTGGGCCTTAATCGTTTCGTCCCGCTCGTAGGCTGCCGCGCCGCGGACGTACTGCGAGCTCAACCACTCCGGTCGGGCTGCCTGGTCTATGACGAATATTTTTGTATACTCCGTCTCACCGCCGATTTCTTCGAGAATACCGTAGAGGCATTTGGCGACGTGTAGACCAACATCACCACCAAAGTTAGCTCGAAACACGGTGACACCGGTTGCCTCCAGGATTCGACCAATAGCATCGCCCGCGATAGTCTGGTACAGGTGGCCAGTATGCAGCTCCTTAAAGGCATTCGGACAGGAGAATTCCAACAGAACCCGCTTGCCATGGTTCACGGCGGTAAGATCAGCCTGAAGCATTGAGACAAGCGCGGCAGCAGTCAACGTGAGATTAATGAAACCAGGGCCAGCAACCGTCGCGCTCGCTATCGCCGGATGTGACTCAATTTCAGCTGCCAATTGCGTAGCAACCGCTCGAGGATTCATATTCGCGGCAGTAGCCAGTTGCAACGCTACATTGGTTGCAAAGTCACCAAACTTTTCGTCGGGACGAGTTAGCTCGACAACTGTATCGGCGCTGAATAAGCGGCTGACAAGAGCGGCGATTTCGAGTTCAAGTTGCTGTTTCATATCGAGAAATTATAACAGATCGTGCCGGCCGAACGACTGGAGCAATTGGCTGCCACGCCAAACAAGGCCGTACATCGAACCGAGCAACACCAAGAACCCCCCCGTAATAAGTAGCATTTGTGGATAGCTACTCAAGCTCATTAATCTGTCAGACACATCAAACAGTAGCCCGCCGGGATTTGTGACGACGTCCCAGCTGTTCCAACGAAGATCGCGGCCGATATATATGGCAAAGCTGCACAGAAACAGAATAACGGCGATCATAACTGCCGCCGTCCGGGGACTGACACGCTGCTTGAGCCGCAGATGCACCAGATAAAGTGAGCTGAATCCAAGTACTACTGCAGTGTATATAAAAGAAGTCAGCAACAAGCTGTCATACAAGGCGTTCTTAGCCGGAACTTCTTGTAAGTGAATAAAATCACTGATCATATAGAAGCTATTCGGCAAGAAGAGTAGCCAAGCTGACGTCGCCAGCAAGGCTTCCCATGATGACCAAAGTTTTCGCTCAAGAATCCGCAAAAGCCAGATGGTAAAAACTAACGGTAAATAAGCTAGGAAAAGATTCCACAACAAATAATTGTATTTGAAGCTTCCCTCTAACCACGCACCGTAGAAGAAGAGCCCGGTACTTGCGATAGAGGCTAGCACGAATGCGAGTATGAATTGCCTTCGCAAGGCTCGGTTTGTAGCCATATCTGTTGCTAGTATACCAATAAGTTGCACTACTAATGCTCAAACCCGACACAATACTTAGTTCGAACGCTCAATCCCCCGTTGCTGTGGAGTTTCATGTGGGCGGGCATAATCGTCATCGAGGCGCCAGGTCGTTCCCAGTTCCGGTGTTGACACTTCGACGATATCGCAATCAGTAACACCCATTAACCGGTGTTTTTGGCCTATTTTCGTACTATAGCCTTTGCCCATTTCTAAGATAGTTTCTACAAGATCACCGGTTATATCTTCCCAGATCACCGCCGCTTCACCGCTAATCAGCAACCAACTTTCCTGCTTGGCGTCATGAACTTGTAAACTAAGCCGGGCACCAGCGTTGATATGAATTATTTTGCCCATGTACGGGGCCGAATCGGGCGCCCAGTGAAGTTCATAACCCCATGGCTTATCAATTCGTTTAACATAACTATCAATACTAAAATCTTTTGCATCATACTTTGGTACATCGTCCATGCTGGCTCCAATCGTTACGGGTATGTCTATAGATTACCAAATTTTTTTCCAATATAGCCCGAATCAGGCGCAAAAAGCTAGAGCTTATGCAGGCAATTTGTTATGATAGAAGGCATACGTTGACAATGTTAAGTAGACTGATTCAAAAACAGCATAACTCGGGGGGAAACCATGTTTGGCCAAAATAACAATCAAGATTCTGAGGCTCAGGAACAACCAATTAATGATGTCGTTCTTAGTCCGCCGCAGCAAGACTTCAACCCTGCTCTGCCGAACCCTGGTACTACATTTGGCGACAGAAGTGACCCCAGCCAGCCATCAAGCGTGCCATTGCCCGCCCAAGACGTATCGGCTCCAGCTCCGGCCGATTACAACCCGGCGACAGCTGACGATCTTCTGAGTATCAAGCAACAAGCGCTAACCGAGCTCAGTCCTTTAATTAGCCATCTTGAGCAATCTCCCGAAGAAAAGTTCCGAACAACTATGATGATGATTCAAGCCAGTGACAACCGAGACTTAGTCAAAGATGCCTATGCTGCAGCTCAGGCAATTCCGGACGAAAAAGCCAAAGCCCAAGCCCTACTCGACATCGTCAACGAGATCAATTACTTCACCCAACAACCTGCCTAACTGACTATTAACAAATAAAAAGACCACGAAAGTGGTCTTTTTACTGCAAAATAAAATATCCGGAAACAGTTCCGGATATTTTATTTTTAACATCGCTACATCATGCCACCCATGCCGCCCATACCCGGCATGCCGCCGCCAGCTGACTCCGACTTAGGCTCTGGCACATCGACGATCAAAGCGCCCATGGTAATGGCCGTACCCGCTATCGAAGCAGCGTTTTGGATAGCCTCTTTGGTGACGCGAGCCGGATCAATCACACCAGCCGACTTGAGCTCAACTAGTTTCGTGCCGTCGTTAACGTCGACACCCTGCTGGCCGTTACCGGCGCGGACCTGCGGCAACCATTCGTCAGCGTTCAATCCAGCATTACCAAGTAGGATTCGGAATGGCTGTTCGAGCGCATTCTTGAGGAGCTGCTTACCGGCCGCAAATGCATCGTTTCCACTGGTATCGATAGTAGTCGCTAAGTGGATTAGCGTGACGCCACCACCAGGGACAATTCCTTCGGCAAGCGCCGCTTTGACGGCCGCGACAGCATCGTCGACACGATATTTCTTTTCCTCAATTTCGGTTTCGGTTGCACCACCAACTTTTATGACGGCAACTTTACCACTCAAGCTAGCGCGGCGCTTTTCTAAGTGTTCCTTGTCGTATGAACTCGTGGCATTATCGGCCTGCTCAGCAATCTGAGATGCGCGGGCGTCAACCGCCGTACTATTACCACCGCCCTCGATAATCGTAGTTTCATCTTTACGAACGATTACTCGGCGAGCCGTACCAACAACATCAAGACCGACGTTTTCGAATGTCATACCACGGTCTTCAGTGATAACTTCGGCGCCGGTTAGCGTTGCGATGTCATTCAAAATTTCTTTGCGGCGATCACCAAAGGCTGGAGCTTTGATTGCAATGGTATTAAAGACACCTTTAAGGCGGTTTAACACCAATGTGCCGAGTGCTTCACCATCGACATCGTCAGCGATTAGCACCAAGTCTTTTTTGCCAGCTTGGGCTAATTTTTCGAGGACCGGTAAAAATTCCTGAATACTCGAGATTTTCTTGTCGGTGATGACGATAGCTGGCTTGTCATAAACCGCTTCCATACGCGAGGTATCAGTAACCATGTATGGGCTAATAAATCCTCGATCGAACGTAAAGCCTTCAACAACCTCAGCCTCGAGACTTAGCCCCTGGCCCTCTTCGACCGTCACGACACCATCTTGGCCAACAGCATCGATGATACCAGCGATCAACTCACCAATTTCAGCATCGCCAGCACTGATCGTTGCGACTTCGGCAACCCGGCTTTTGTTGCCACGAATATCTTCGGAGAGTGTCTCAAGCTGCGATATGACATCGTGAGCGGCAGCTTCTAAGCCCTTGCGGAGTTGCATCGGGTTATGGCCAGCCGCGACCAGCTTGTTGGCTTCGTTAAGGATGTGGTACGTCAGCACAGTAACGGTGGTAGTACCGTCACCGGCGACATCGTTCATTTTGCTAGCAGCCTGCTTGATGAGTTCCGCACCGACTTTGTAACCGAGCGTTTCGTCGTCGACGTCAGCCAGCTCGACGCCCTTAGCAACGGTCACGCCGTCATGCGTAACCGTTGGATTGCCGAAACTTTTACTGATGACCACGTTACGGCCTTTTGGCCCCATTGTCGTCTTGACTGCATTATATAAAATTTCTGCACCGGCTAGGACTCGGCGGCGGGCATCATCATCATAAAAAACTTTTTTGGCCATGTGAACTCCTAATTGCTGTTAACGGTTGCTAAAATATCTTCTTCTTTAACCAGAATGTATTCTTCGCCAGCAACTTTTGCCGGTGTCGAACTATACTCCTTAAACACGATTCTGTCGCCAATTTTCACGATTTTAGTGTCGACTCCGACAGCCAAAACTTTAGCGATCTTCGGCTTCTCAGCAGCGTTTTGAGGCAGATAGAGACCGCTGGCCGTCTTGGTTTCAGCTAGTTCAGCTTGGGCGACGACATATTCGCCTAACGGTTGTAATGGCGTGCTCATGGTACTCCTCCTTTAGTTACTGGCACTGAGCACGTGAGAGTGCTAATGCATCAGCACTCATAATACCCAAGTGCCAATCACCCTGTCAAATGAGTTAAGAATATATAAACTTTTCCGATTATTCGCTACACTAAAGCCATGCTTATGAACAACCGCGTCCTCATGTCCAGCCCTAAATATTTTGATGATTCCAAGCCGATTAACCCATACATGGATGCTGCTGTACCCGTTAATCGAGCGATCGCAGAACATGAACACAGGGCAATTAAAACAGCCTTAGTTCAAGCGGGTATAGAAGTCATAGAAGTTTCTGCACCTATTGATTGCCAAGATGGCGTCTACACCGCCAACTGGGCGCTCGTCGTCGGCGAAAAAGCAATCATGTCCATGCTACCAAACGCCCGCAAAGCTGAGGAAGCGTATGCCGAAGAAGTTTTACAAGCTCAAGGCTTAACAATCATTAAAGTTCCTGACTCATTACGGTTTAGCGGCCAGGGCGATGCCCTACCCTGCGGCAAATACCTCTTGTGCGGCCCGCAGTACCGCACTGACGCCGCCGTACACTCATATCTGGCAAAAGAGCTCGATTATGAGCTAATAGGCCTTCAGACCATGCCACAGCTCGACAGCGAAGGCCTTGCCGTGATCAACGCCTCCAGTGGTTGGCCAGACAGCTTCTTTTACGACATCGACCTGGCCATCTCCGTGCTCAAACCAGATCTTATTGCCTGGTGCCCCGATGCCTTCGTTCCCGAGAGCCAACAGATCATGCGCGCACTACCTATCGATAAAATCGAAGTCAGCTTAGAGGAAGCCGTCCAGTCATTTGCTTGCAACCTTATATCAACTGGCGAAACAGTTATTATGAGTTCGACAGCTCCGCTACTCCAGGCAGCCATCGAGGCGCATGGACTCAAGACAATCACCCCGGCCGTCTCCGAACTCGCCAAGGGTGGTGGCTATATTCGCTGCACGACCCTGACGTTGTCGTGACGCGTCCACCGCGCCACGCTTGTTTGTATACCAAGTGAAGTTTAGATCCAGGATTTGCGCTAAGCCTGCAAGCCGTAGCACGGCAGCACTCCGGGCGCTCTCAACTGAGCTCAACCAAGAAGCTTAAGCGCTGCTCGGGTTGTGCCAATTTCATCCCACGGGTTTTCGCCATTAGCGCGTTCGATAGTTTTTTCGTGACCTTTGCCAAGTAATAACACCGTGTCGCCCTCCCGTGCACGAGCTAACGTGAAGGTGATAGCATCGGTCCGATCGAGCACTAGGAAGAGATCTTTACCGCGAACTTTAGCCTGCTGCTCTGCCCCGGCTGCGATTTGATCGAGAATCTGGTGGCCATCGGCGTCACGGTCATCCTCTTCAGTGATAATCACTTCATCGCAGTATTTGCCGGCTAACTCGCCCTGTACGGCCCGCTTTGTCTCGTCCCGCTGTCCGGCCGAGCCAAACATAACAATTAGCTTGCCTTTAACGACCGGCCTAAGGTCTTTAAATAGTTTCTCGAAGCTATCGGGCGTGTGTGCAAAATCGACGATCACATCGAAGGCCTGGCCTTCGTCGATCCTGGTCATACGACCCTCGACGCCAGGAAGGGCCGCAATGCCCTGCTGGATCTGTTGTTTAGTCATACCGAGGGCATTACCAACACAGGCGGCAGCTAACGAATTGGCGACATTAAAACTACCGGGGATATTGCAGTGAATATCGTATGACTGCTCGGCGATAACAGTGCGGTACGACACGCCCGTTGGGGAAAGTTTTACGTTTGTTGCTTTGATGTCACCATTATTAATACCGTAGAGCATGGCGTTTTTGATGTCACCGGCGAACAATTGAGCGCTAGGGTCGTCGGCGTTGATCACACCGACACGAAGCCCTTTTTTGTATTTGTTTGTCAGTTTAAATAGTTTTCGTTTAGCGTCACGGTAACGCTCGAATGTTCGGTGATAATCAAGATGTTCGTGTGTGACATTCGTCATGACCGCAACCGAATATGGCACACCGAATACCCTGTTCTGGGCGAGCGCGTGACTGGTTGTTTCTAAAACTAGCCAATCGATATTTTGAGACTTCATCCATGTCAGTCGGCGCATTAACTCCTTAGGACCGACATTCGTCATGTGGTGTACCTGTGGTTTGATGTCGTCGCCGATACCGTAGCCAACTGTTGTCATAATACCAACTTTATAGCCAGCCTCGCAGAGCATGCGATGGACAAGAAAACAGGTCGTTGTCTTACCATTTGTCCCGGTGATGCCGATGACGTTCATGCCTTTTGCTGGAAATCCGTTGAGAACGTTGTAGGCCATGGATTCCACGAGGTGGCCGTAAGGTTCAATAGCTGGAAATAAGCCTTTTGGAACGATTTTTTTGACGATTTTGCGTGGATTCATACGTTTAGTATAGCAACCGTTGGCCGTTTGTCGGTAAGCCGAATACTATGGCCAGTTTTATTACGTGGTAAGCTGGAAAAATGAAGATTTTGGGAATTGAGAGCAGTTGTGATGAGACAGCCGCGGCCGTTGTTCAGGATGGTCACCATTTAATGAGCAACATCGTTGCTAGTAGCATGGACTTGCATGTGCAGTACGGTGGTGTCGTACCGGAGATAGCGGCTCGCAGCCACATCGATGTCGTCCTGCCGGTGATTCACCAAGCGCTCCAAGCAGCCAACTGCGACTGGGATGACATTGACGGTATCGCCGTGACATACGGTGCCGGCCTAGGAGGAAGTCTGTTGGTCGGAGTGCTGACGGCACGAACGCTAGCAATCATCCATAAGAAGCCGTTGTATGCCGCTAACCACGTACTTGGACACGTCTACGCAAATTTTTTGACGAGTACTACCCTGCCCGGCCTGGCTATGCCACTGGTGCAGCCTAAGTTCCCGATGTTAGCCGTTATTGTCTCCGGTGGCCATAGTCAACTAGCTCTTTTTACGGATCATTTAGCGTACCAATTACTCGGCCAAACTCGCGACGATGCTATCGGCGAAGCGTTCGATAAGGTCGCCAAAATTCTCGGCCTGCCCTACCCTGGCGGCCCGAGTATCGCTGCGGCAGCCCGCTTCGGCAATCCGCTAGCTTATAAATTACCTTTAGCCCAAGTTGCGGGCTACGACTTTAGCTTCTCAGGCCTTAAGACGGCTGTTCTGCGACTAGCCCAAGCCCAGATAGGTGTCGGATATGACTTCCCTTCGTTTAAGCTGTCTGAGCGCCTAACAGAGGCTCAGAAAAACGATATTGCTGCTAGTTTCCAGTATACGGCCGCCAAAACGATCGTTACGAAGGTAATGCGAGCTTATGACGAATACGGTCCTGGCAGCGTTGTTCTGGCCGGAGGCGTCGCGGCAAATCTCGAACTACGCGAGCAGCTAAGCGCAAACTTACCGATTCCCCTGGCCTATCCTGATACCAAGCTCTGCACCGACAATGCCGCAATGATTGCCACGCTAGGCTGCTACTTAGCTACCAAAGAAACGACGGCCGATCCGTATCGATTGGCTATCATGCCGAATTTGTCGATGTAATTAAGGAAAAGTTACTTAAAAGTCAATAATTCATGTGGATGTTTTTAAACAACTCGTTCGCTTTCTGTTCATTCTCAAGATTTTATAAGTCGTTATTTTACAGAGGTGGTATGATAATATTATTATGAATTTACCAAAAATTTACGAACCAAACAATTATGAAGATAATATTTCAGCTTTATGGGAGAAAAGTGGTCTATTTACCGCCGATCCAGCTAGCCACAAGGAGCATTATTCCATCAGCATGCCGCCGCCAAATGAGACGGGAACGCTCCACATCGGCCATGCGATATTCATAACGCTTCAGGATATTTTAGCGCGTCATGCCCGCCAACTCGGCAAGGACGTTTTATGGCTACCAGGCACCGATCACGCCGGGCTGGCTACCAACAGTCTTGTTGAAAAACAACTCGCTGAAGAGGGAACTACCAAGCATGACATCGGTCGAGATGAATTTATGCGACGAACTCGAGCGTTTGTAGCTGGTAGTCGCGGCATAATCAACACACAGGTCAGAGCGATGGGGGCAAGCGTTGATTGGAGTCGGGCTCGTTATACGCTCGACGATTCACTCAACCGAAGCGTCAACGAGGTTTTTACAAAAATGTACAATGACGGTCTTATTTACCGGGGTCATCGAATCGTCAACTGGGATCCGAAACTTGAGACAAATGTATCCGATGACGAAGTTGAACGGAGGGAAGAGACCACCAAATTCTACACGTTCCAGTATGGGCCGTTCCAAATCAGTACCGCTCGTCCTGAGACCAAATTTGGCGACAAGTACGTCGTCATGCACCCCGATGACGACCGCTACAAAGATTATAAACATGGTGACAACTTTGAAGCCGAGTGGATTAACGGCAACGTGACGGCTACCGTGATTAAGGATTCAGCCGTCGATCCAGCCTTCGGTACCGGTGTTATGACCATCACACCGTGGCATGACCACACCGACTTCGAAATCGCCGAACGGCATGATTTGCCAAAAGAGCAGGTGATAGATTTTCATGGTAAATTGCTGCCGATAGCGGCTGAGTTTACCGGTATGAAAATTGAGGAAGCCCGGCCAAAGATAGTCGAAAAACTGCGTAACAAAGGTTTGCTCGTAAATGTCGATGAGAAGTACGTTCATTCGGTCGCCGTCAACAGCCGGGGTGGGGAAGTCATTGAACCACAAATACGTCTGCAATGGTTCATAGACGTTAATAAACAGGTCGTTAATTGGAAGGGGCGGCACTGCTCTCTCAAGGAAGTTCTACAAAGCGTCGTGCGCGAGGGTGATATCGATATTATTCCCGAGCGTTTCCAAAAAACCTACTTCAGTTGGATCGATAATCTGCGCGATTGGTGCATCAGCCGTCAAATCTGGTGGGGACACCGGATACCGGTTTGGTACCGCCAAGACCTCGACGGTAGGCAAGAGACGTTCGTGGGCGTTTTACCACCAACCGATGAGAGCGAAGGCTGGCGTGAGTGGCAACAAGACCCTGACACCCTCGACACTTGGTTTAGTTCGGCGCTCTGGACGTGGAGCACACTCATTGACCCTAAACTAGCAAGCGACTACTCGTTATCACTAGAAGATTTATTACGGCAAAGTCCCGATTATCAGGCCTACCATCCAACAACGGTGCTAGAAACCGGTTGGGATATCTTGTTCTTTTGGGTGGCCCGCATGATTTTAACCACTACCTACGTCACCAGCAATGTTCCGTTCAAGACCGTCTACTTGCACGGTCTTATCCGGACTGAAGATGGCCGCAAAATGAGTAAAAGTAGTCCGGAAACAGTTATCGATCCACTGACAATAATCCCTAAATATGGCACTGATGCTCTGCGTCTAGCGCTCATCCAAGGTATGTCACCCGGTAACGATCAGCGAGTTGGGCTCACAAAAATTACCGCGAATCGCAATTTCTGTAACAAGCTCTGGAATATAGCCCGCTACGTCGAAACCGTCGTTGGCGACTCGCCACTAGCAGAAGACGCCAAGCCAACCAGCGTTGCTGACCACTGGATATTGCATAAATTACAACAGACTCAACAAGGCGTTATTGCTGATTTGGCTCAATATAAATTTAGTGAAGCCTACGATAAGCTCTATCATTTCGTATGGGACGACTACGCCGATTGGTACCTCGAAGCCAGTAAAGCTACTCCGAATAAGGCAATCCTAGGCTACGTTCTAGAGTCCATACTCATTTTGGTTCATCCATTCGCACCATTTGTCACTGAGACTATTTGGCAGACGTTGCGTTGGGAGAATGACTCTATTCTAGCCGGCCGACAAATTTCTAAAGTTATGAGCAGCGACCAGGCGAAAGCCGATGAATTCGTGCAAATCCAAAACATTGTCACCGAGACACGATTTATTTTGAATGCCCTTAAAGCCGAGAATGTCACGTTGTACCATAACGATACCGGTTTTGTTGGCGCTAACGCCGCCACCATTACTCATCTCACCAAGCTACGAGACGTCGTCAGTGTCACCGATGGTACCGGATTATATCTAACATCGACTACGGTTACTTGCTGGCTTGATATCGATCAGGGTACTGCGCAAGCCTATCTCGGTGAACTGGCGGCCAAGCAACAGCAGCAACAAGTTGTAATCGGTAAGTTAGAAGCCCGGTTAGCTAACAGCGATTACGTCAATCAAGCGCCAAAAACGGTGGTCGAACAGACGAGATCACAACTCCAAACAGCCCGTGACCTTCTGGTAAGTTTACAAAAAGAAACTGAGCGTTTTACTAACTAGCTTGTACGTTCGGACCATCAGCCGGCTCGAGATCTTTACGAATTGAGGCGACTAGCTCTTCGGGGCGGGCGTAGTCGAACCAGGTGACATGCCAGCCAGCTTGCTCGGCGGCCGTTAAATTGCCGGGGGTATCATCGATGAGCAAAATCTCCGAAGCTGGCACACCGGCTCTGTCGGTAGCCACTTTAAAAATGCCGGCTTCGGGCTTAACGAAGCCGATTTCCGACGAATCTATGACTGAATCGTAGGTAATATCAGGGACTTTGCCAAGCCGCTTAAGATCACTGAGCAGTCCCGGCATGATATTCGTGAGCAGGCCAACCCTGTACTGCGTCGCCGTCCATTTGACCAGGTCGTGCATGGCTGTGATAGCCTCAGCTTCTTCGAGATAATACTTCTGCCAATTGAATGTTGCTACCTGCAGACGCTTGGCTACTGTTTCATTAAAATCCTGTAGGCTAAGTATGCCCCGGCAAACGTCACCGTTATATCGCCAGAAAGCGGCTTCTATTTGGTCGGTGGGGATGTCAAGATCCGCTGAAATCCTAACAAAAGCCCGCTCATAAAACCGGATCAAGCAACCATTTACATCAAAATATATAAAACTTACACCATTTTTACTACGCTTAAGCACTCGATTTACTCGAGATAGAGCAGGGGAGTTGCCTATGAGCGCATCCAGTCCAAGATCGAGAGCGTCGGCAATCGCTTGAATCGTGAATATTGACGGTGAGCGGATCGCGCCGCGTTCAATTTTAGCCAGAGTCGAGTAGCTTAGATTGGCTTTATGACACAGCGCTTGCTGCGTCAGACCGGCGGCAACACGCGCCGACTGCAATTGAGCTCCCAACCCTTTCTCGTCCATAGCCATATAATACCAGTTATCGCGGCGATATAACAGACTTTAGAGTATTAAACGGCTAGATTAAATACGAATGATGTATTTGAGTAGAATAAAGACAACGATGAACGTGAGCACAAAGAAAATACCGACTAATTGCCAAACGCCGGCCGAATTGCCGTAGCCAACTCGTTTGCCGAGCTTAGAGTAGGCGAAAGCTCCCGCTCCAGATGCTAAGATGAAAGAGATAAGAAATGGTGACATTGGCCTTAGTGTACTAAAATGCTAACGTTTTAGCTAATTTGGCGAGGGCAGGGTGGTCTGGTTCGGCTAGCATATCGGGGACTGCATAAAATTCTTCATCGACGTTATCAAATGGAATCAGGTGAATATGGGCATGTGGCACGTCGAGCCCTTTGACTTTTACACCGATGCACGCCTTGCGTGTCACTTCACGAAGGCGCAAAGCAACTTTTTTGGTAGTCGCTTGGACTGCGGCGTAATCTTCGTCGGGCAAGTCCCACAAGAACTCGATCTGCCGTTTAGGGATAACCAGCGTGTGGCCCGGCTGCGCTGGATGAATGTCCAAAAAGGCCAGTGTTAACTTGTCTTCATAGATTTTATAACAGGGGATTTCACCCTTCACGATTTTCGTAAAAATACTGTCCTGCATATCGTGAGTATAGCTAACTAAATAGGGTAGTCAAAACCGATTAGAAGACTAATTTGCGAGCAATTATTAAATTATTCTTAAATCTTCCCATTTATGGGTCGCTTAGGCTTGCGCCACGAGTCAGCGGACAAATATCGCAAAACTATGCGAAGCATCCATTTATGATATCTGGCAATCAGTAATTTTGTAGTCTTTTGCGGTAGTCGACCTATTACTCGCTGGACTGCCGAGCACCCGCATATGGCAGCCCGGAAACGACTACACCAGCCTTGACACGACCACTAGAAATAACCCTACAAAAAATCGTTGATACTCCATAAGACAGTGGCGGTACAGGCAATGGATATACTATGAACTGGTTCGAGGGAATTAATAAGTTAGCTGGCGCTGATAGTACCCGTGTCTGACGCTTTGTTCCGACCGCGTTCGGGTTGCTGGATGTTAACAATGGCTAATTCAATAGCCAGAACTAGAAACGGGGTAGTAGAGCTCCGAATGCGCGGTAACGAAGCGTATATTGGTTGGCTCTGCAATTCTATTGAGCAGGTCTTGTTGTTAACTAGCGACGAGGGGTCATATGTCGTAATTTACCGTAATGTCGTGACAACAGCTAAGAGTGTTAGGGACAGCATCATACCCAAATATTATTGCAATGTACAAAACCTACTGAAAAGACTCTGGTGGAGAGGGAGGGATTCGAACCCTCGGTACCCGTAAAGGCACACTTGTTTTCGAGACAAGCCAATTCAACCGCTCTTGCACCTCTCCAGATACTACGATATATCGACTTAGGTTATTCTATCAGATTAGCCGTAATTGTATGTCGTAAAAGAGAGTAGCCAAAGGCCGTTATATCTGGTACCATTGCTTCTGTAATTTAAAAAACTAATATGTACCCGTAGCTCAGCTGGATAGAGCGTTGGCTTGCGGAGCCAAAGGTCGCAGGTTCGAATCTTGCCGGGTACACCAAGCATAAGAATCATTAGTCGTTTGTTTTCATAGATTGGCGCTTACCTAAAAGAGCACTCATAATGAGCGCTCTTTTAAAATTGTATGAGATTAGACTTCTACTCGTTATTTTCATTCATTTTATCGAAAGCTTGTTTTGTTACGTATATTCCAAAAAAGCTCGTGATACCTGATGCTGTTTCAGTTTTTTCGTCATAAGCATTACCGGTAAGTACGGATTCTTCGCCGTAAAACGCTTTTATGTTCGAAAGCCACTGGTTGTTATCTTTGCTGGGGTCGTTGACGACCGCGTTAGCGAAATGGTGTTATTTGCCGAAATTATAAGCTATAACTCCAATCATAGGTATCACTGCTGGAAATTCTGATTTTTGCATAGATTCTGGTTGTGACACGTAATATTTCTTTCTTAACTCGTTTTCATATTGTAGCAGTACGTATGCTTCGTCAATCGTATTTAACTGAATGTCGTTCGCCTGAGTCTTTATGTAATAACCACTGGCTATAATTGCCGAATTGGGATCTTGGGCATAAACCGATCAAAAATAGTTGGAACATTCGAATGTAGACTATACCAAGCATAGTTACTAAAAAAATCTTTTTATTTATTGTTGCTAAACTTTAATCCAGAACAGAATACAGGCGAGGAGCATCAAACTTTAGTAATAATTTTGGTGTAAAGAGTAAATTCCGTGAGCCATGTAGTCGCTTCGTAACAATATAGTAACGGACTCACATCTGCGCTATATAGGTATTTGTTGAGCCAGCAATCTAAGTGCTAACTATTTTAAGTACTGGATTGGCTGAAATCTTGAGTGCCATCTTAGCAAATCTCAGCCGTTAACCAAACAGCATCCTCATTACGGTTTTATGCCGTTATTGTCTGCTGTTTGGTTCTTACTTCTTCGAGTAGAAGATGCCGAATATCAGCGGTTTGCTAATTTACTTTTCAGTTAGATGTAACCCTGCCTTAGCTGTTCTATGTCGAACGAGCGTGAATCGCTTGAGTTATGGTTTTCTGCTGTTAGAAGGCACTCTTAAGGACAGCTAGAGCCGGTTTGTTGGCGCCAGATTGCGTAACAACTCCGAAATAACATTCAGGATTTGTCTGATCGCTGCAGGTGTCTTGGTACGTGTACGCTATGAATGGACCGGCCCAACTATAGGACTTCCAAAGCGTAACTGCTGACTGCATCTGGCTGGCCTGCGCAGTTGCTGAGACGCAACGACTATTTTGGCTGCATGTAGGGCTACCGAACTCAGTCGCCCATATTTTTTTGGCACCATCACCATTATTATTCATTAAACTACGGACATTATTGCTCATCTGATACCACGATAGCCCGGGATCATTTGTCGAAGGATCAGCTGGCCAAGTATACGGGTGCCAAGCAATAGCATCAAAGCTGGACCTGCCTCCATTGCTATATATTCCATTCAGGAAAGTAAGCGGGCTGATCCAACCACCTCCCTGCGTGTCACTAGCAGGTGCCAAACCACTGCTTATAACAGTAGCGCCTGGTACGGAACTGTGTATACCGAAGTATGCTGATTTTAACAGGCCAGTGTAAGCCGATGCATTTGGCGCTGGCGCCCAAAATTGAGGATTGTTAGCCTCGTTCCATATTTCCCAGTAATTTATTCGACCATTGTATCGAGCAGCAGCATTTTTTAGAAAATCACCGAATGCACCGTAGTATTGGGGAGCGGGAGCGCAAGTTTCACTATTCGTACAGTTACTTGGATAAGCCCAAGATGGGGTATCTCCCACCACAGGCAATGGCTTCATACCAGCTGAAATTATGGAAGAAACCACCATATCATATTGCGACCAATCATAAGACGATGGCCCGCCATTCTGAATGGAAGACCACTTAAACTGGAAACGAGCCCATGTTGCACCATTGTTTTTCCAATTGCTGAGAGTTGCAGCAATCTGACTACTGTTCTGGTATTGGATATCTGCAAAAAATCCATACCCAGCATTGCTGACAGTTGGGGTTGGAGTTGGAGTCGGGGTTGGAGTCGGAGTTGGGGTTGGAGTCGGGGTTGGAGTCGGGGTTGGCTGCGAAGCGGCAACAACAGCACCAACCGGCACTTTCCAAATCTGGGCTCCAGTGGCATTACATTGCCAGATCCAGATTTGGGCCTGATCAGCGGGATTATTAGCTCGGACATCGAGACACATGCCGGAATGAGGATTAACTAATTCACCGTTAGCTAAGACAGTCCATTTTTGGGCTGCAGTATTATTGCATGAGTACAGCCAGACGGGCGTACCAGCAGTCGTTCCAGAGTACTTGACGTCTAGGCAGTATCCTTGGTTACGGATGCTGCCGTCATCCAGTATTGCCCATTGCTGGGCAGCTGTTTGGTTGCACTGATACAGCCAGATAGTGTTACCGTCATGGAGACGGTTGTAGCTGTTATCTAAACAGCTTCCGGCTACCCGGTTGATTGGGCCAGTGGGTGGTGTCGCTGCATGAGTTAGTATGATCGTAATAGTACCGATTAGGGCAAAGGCGAGTACGAACAGGGCTGGTTTAACGTAGCGAACGGGTATTAGGCGACTAAATAGCGATTGGGGTTTCATAGCGGGTGTGGTTTCCATTTGTTATGCTTTCGTTATGCTTATTACGACGATTATTTCAACGGTTATGCTTATATAAGCACAGGTGGGGGGAGCGGGTCAATAAGGGCACTTGAATCAGCATCACAATTTTTACTCTTAGCTAGCATTATTAACCTGGTATCCCTGCGGCGAACTTATCAAATGAACAAATAGATCTGCCAGACTTTAGAAAATCGAGAACAGCTATAAAAGAGGACCTGGTATCTTCGGCTTGGTGCAGAGAGAGTATGTGTAACAGCACCGCTCTGTTTAGGGTCATTCGCCTTTAGTCCATGCCGGCGCAATCTTGAGTAGCAGTTAGTCTTGATAGAAAAAGGCGAAGATTGCGCGATTAACTTTGGCGCAGCAATGCCGAGCGCGCTCGGCAACACCCCTCGCATCATTATCTTAGAACCGGGGGAGACATTTCTATCAGTCTTCGTCACTACGCCAGCCGCCTTAGGACCTAAAAATTAACTAACCCATTTTTGGCTCACTTACAAACTGAACATTTTTCTTACCGCCGGAGGTACCGCTGCTGCAACAAAAGGATCAACTTACGCAAGATATCATAACTATATAGCAGGTGATCTAAGTGCACAGACTAGCGCGTGACCACTTGGCTAAACTGGTGATTTGATGCGTAATCAACGCGTCTGAACTATGTTTAGTAAGTTGGCATTGCTATACTAAGTAAAGTTATGAAAAAACGTGGAATATTAATAGGCATTGCCTTACTTGGTATAGTTGGACTTGCGTTTGCTGCTACTTCGATCGGCAGCGGTAAGAACACCGTTATAACCTCTAGTGTACCGACGAAAAGCTACATCGCGCTAGGCGATTCAGTTGCCGCCGGTGTTGGCCTCAAAACCGACAGTGACTCCAGCGCTTGTAACCGCACCAATCAGTCATATCCGGTTGTAACAGCGAAAAGCCTTAATTATTCTGTCAAGAATCTTGCCTGTAGTGGTGCGACACTGAACGAAGGAATCCTCGGTAAGCAAGACGTTAATCAGCTACTGGTAACACCGCAAATTGATCAGTTATTTGCGCTGGCACAGCCCAATGTCATATCAGTCACGATTGGTGCAAACGATGCCCAGTGGACGAATATTATTGCGAAGTGTTATACCAGTACATGTGGTAGTGACGCCGACACTGTGGCCGTCAACGATAAGCTAGCAACCGTCACGGTAAATATTCAGAAGTTTTTAACTAGCGTTAAAGACCATTATAAAAATAATCCGCCGACAGTACTTCTGACTGGTTATTACCAAGTCTTTCCAGTAGCCAGCGCGACTTGCACCGACCTTAAAGGCATTGACCAGTCGGAACTTACCTGGGGCCGGCAACAGCAAGCAGCCATTGGAACAACGATAGAAAGCGCTGCCAAAGATTTTTCGTTCGCTAAATATGTGCCGCTTGATTTTACGGGGCACGAGCTCTGCAGTAGCGATTCCTGGGTGCAAGGTATCAGCGACAAGCAGCCATACCACCCAACCGAAGCTGGGCAAGCCGCTATCGCCCGACAAGTAGCGCAGGTAATCACCGGAACCGCAAACAAATGATAACCATCACCAACCTGTCGAAGAACTATGGTAAGAAAGATGCTGAATTCACGGCTTTGAGCGACGTGACATTCACCATCGCCGATAGCAGTACGGTGTCGATAATCGGCAAGAGTGGCTCCGGGAAATCAACGTTGATGCACATTATGAGCGGGCTAGACCATCCATCGACCGGAACAGTCGTTGTGAACGGTGTCGATTTATTTACTATGAAACCGGCTGTGATGGATAATTTCCGGGCGAGTCAGATGAGTTTTATCTTTCAGTCATTCTTTGTGGAGGCTAACCAAACTTGCCACCAAAATGTGATGCTACCGCTGGAAATTGCCAAAGTTCCGCTCACGAAGCGTCGCAAATTAGTTATGGAAGCTTTAGAGGCAGTAGAGCTAGGTGAAAAGGCCTCAAACTTAGCCGGTAGTCTATCCGGTGGACAGAAACAGCGGCTGGCAATAGCACGAGCGATCGTCAATAAACCAAGCATTCTTTTTGCTGACGAGCCGACCGGGAATCTCGATAGTACGACCGGTGAAAAAATAATGAGTATATTGTTTGACCTGAACAAACGACTCGGCTGTACTCTGATTCTAGTGACGCACGATGCAGACCTGGCTCGGCAGTGCGGCATGCGGATCAGTCTCAAAGATGGCCGTGTTGCGTCAGTCGAAACTGTTCCTGCTAAAAAAGGGCAGCAGTAATGTTCATTATTGATATACTGCGGCGCTCGATTCGTAGCTTGCTGAGCGCCAAAACACGGACAATCCTAACCGCGTTTGCGATTGCCGTCGGCGCTTTTGCACTGACGCTAACGCTTGGGGCGAGCAACGGTGCTCAAAGCTATACCAACGTTATCATCAAAGATAATTTTGACCCGACCGAGCTAATCGTCACCAATGACGATGCGATTTTTAGTACGACCGATGAATCTAAGCCGAAAGTATACGATCAAAACTTTGGCAGCGTGACGAGTGCCGGCGGCACATCGCGCCAAATTCGCATGCTGAGCGATAGCGATTTGACCAGACTGGCGCAGGTCAGCGGCGTAGAATCGGTTCGTCCGGCTCTTTCGGTTAGTCTGCAATATATCACCCGTGACGGCCAGAAAAAATATGTCGGGAATGTTCAGTCGTATAGTGCTTACAAACAACCTACCTTACTAGCCGGGTCTATCCCAAGTAACCTACCGGACAAGACCATCGTCTTACCAGAGGGCTTTGTGCCGTCGCTTGGTTTTAGTTCGCCGCAGGATGCGATCGGCAAGACGGTTCGGCTATCAGTCAGAAAGCAATTCGATCAATCGGCGGCGATATCGTCGCTGCTCAGCGGCGATACTTCGGCACTCACGACTTCACTTAAGACTGCCCCGACAGCTAACGAACAAAATTTTACGGTTACGGCAGTAACTAAGAAACCTTCGACGCTGATTCAGCCTGGTTCGGCGCTCAATCTGTTCGTAAACGAACAGGAGCTCGTTAAACTGAACGATTACACGACAAAAGGCACGGCCAGCTACCATAAGTACTTATCGGCCTATGTAAAAGTTGCTAACGGCGGTAATACTACGAAACTCAACAGCGTGCAAGCTAGCGTCAAAAAAGAAGGTTACGGTGCCCAAAGCGTCCTGGATACCCAGAAAACTATTACCCAAGTTATCACGGTACTCCAAGGCATCGTCGCCGTTTTTGGGCTGATCGCGGTAGTCGCTTCAGTGTTCGGAGTCGTCAACACGATGTATATATCGGTGCTGCAACGCACTAGGGAAATCGGGCTCATGAAAGCGCTCGGCATGCATAAAAAGGATGTTAAACGATTGTTTAGAATCGAGGCAGCCCTACTTGGTCTGCTAGGTGGCACGCTTGGTTCTGTCGTTGCCGTCGTTGCCGGTACGCTACTTAACCCGGTAATATCTAGGCAATTGGCACTTGGTGACGTCAGGCTATTGGAATTCAAACCGACTCAAATTGGCTTACTCATCGTTGGGCTTGTTTTTGTGGCTATCTTGGCGGGGCTATTGCCAGCTCGCAAAGCATCACGGCTCGATCCAATCGAAGCGCTCAGAACCGAATAATCTGGGGAAATATTATAAAAACGTGACTAACTTGGCAGGCGCTAACTTTATTACGACGTCGGTGTCAGCACTCAGCTGAATAATTTCACCGTCTAACTGCATGGGGAGCGGCTTGGTCGTTCTGAATTCGAGTAGTTTTGACTTCTCGGGGCGGGGTGGCTTGCCAAGAGCCGATTGCAATAGTATTTTCAGCAATTGGAGTTTACTACCATGCGGCCAGATTATAAGCTCGAATAAACCATCGGTTGGGTCGCTAGTTTCGTCGAGCGTAATGACTTTGGCCATCGCCTCGATATTCGAAACAATCAGGCTATCAAGTTTCTGGGTTTTATTTTGGTGCAGTAGTTCAAACGGTCGAAACTTTCGAAACGATTGAATGCATAAAATAATTTCGCGGTACGTCGACAGGGAGTGCTTATTCAGTTCCATGGCAACTTGCGGTGTGATACCGAGTCCAGCGTACGAATGGGCGTACCGGACTGTCTGGCCGTTGGTGATCGCTAAGACATCGAGTGCTGTCGGCTGGGCGTCCTCGAGCGCCACTAGCAGCGGCCGTTTATAAACGTGCCTATAGTGATCGTTAGCGTTCCCGCCCGGCAGAACGCCGCAGAACGGCTGGCCGAGGCCCTCATCCGTGGCATGGAGAGCGCCGTTAACAAGCTCGTGGTAGCCGCCATCGCCGCTAACCGATACGATCAACGGCGCGATGTTGTCGCGGGTTATGGCGTAGGCTAGTTCCTCGGCATGGCCAGCATGCTGGGTTTCGATCAATGTTACAGGAACTTCCGGAAAAGCTGCTGTAGCGCCCTTAGAAAACTGTTTGGCCATCGCCAGGCTGTCGCTAGTGCTGTTGGGATTAAAAATTATATGAACATTTTTGAACGGAGTAGTTACTGGCATAGCCTCAGCATACTTGGTAACCCAGGTTAGCTGTGTAAGCTAAACTGCTCATAATGAAGTTGATCGGTTGGAAACTTCTTTTCTAGCAGGCCTTTGACAATGCTTTCCATCATGACCGGTGGGCCACAGATGAAAATATCGCGCGTTAGGTAATCGGGCGTTAGCCGCTCGACGAGATCGGCGGTAACATAACCCTTTTCGCCTTTGAAACCGGTAGTGGCATCGCTGTAAACGTAGGTTGTCTTGAGACCATGATCGGCCAAATTATCAATTTCTGACTTGAGCGCAACATCATCGGGTGTCCGGTTACCATAAATCAGGGCTGAATCTTTTTTAGCGATTATCGCACTGCGAGCCAACGTGCCAAGTGGCGTAATGCCGACACCACCAGCAATAAACAATCGCTTTTGCGTCACCGCAATAGCATCGACGAATCGACCGTACGGTCCAGATACGAGTATTGATGTGCCAGCGACTAGTTGAGCAATTTTCGAGGTATAATCGCCAGACTTGCGAATTGTCAGCCGGAATTGGCCGTTTTTGGGTATAGCCGAAACCGAGAAAGGATGTTCTTCGAATATATACTTACGGCTTAGCACTCGAATCATAACGAACTGACCAGGCAGAATATTGAGTTTTTCGAGTTTTTTGCCAGAAATATATATAGACGTTGTGGTTGGAGACTCGGCAACAACTTTAGCAACAGCAAAGCCATGGCGAGATAATTTGAGTACCGGGGTAATGAATCGCCAGTAGGCAACACTGAGACCAACAAATCCATAGACAATAAGCCAGTAAATCCGCGCTGAATGATCGCTCAGGAAAGTACTACCGACAGCAATCTGGTGCAAAAACGCCAATACAATCGCCGCGTAAACGGCTAAGTGTACGTAATACCAATTTTCGAACTTAAGACGCTTACGGACAATATAAATCGAGCTGATTACCACAGTAATAAATAAGATCTGCCCGACAAGTGCAAGGATTACGTCTTGGTAGTTCTTTATAGTTGAAATGTACTGGGTGATATAGTTTGATTTTGCTGCAAGCGTATAGCTAGCTACGATGAAAATGGGGTGTAGAATTATAAGTATAATTGCGGCGTAGCCGTTAAATCGGTGGTAGGCTGCTAATCGATCCAGCCCAAAATGCTTTTCGATCCAGGTGATTCGGCCCATCAGCAGAAACTGTGTCAGGGCAAAGACGGCGGCGAGGATACCGAGTATTTGGCCGGCAGCAAGTAAAACGTTCGAGAGACTTCCGCTAGTGATAAGCGGGGCAGCAGTTTTGGCCCATAAAAGTATTACGACGAGAAGATTAAGATACCAGGCGCCTAATAGTAGCCCCTGCGGTAAGCTAACCTTACTACTCAGCAGCGTCGTCTTCATAGCACCCATATATCTCTCCTTATTGCTGTTGCATGTGATAATTTTTTTAAAAGGCGAGTCAACCTTGGTCGACTCGCCTTAGTATTCCATAGCGCTCTTGCGAGCGCTAGCTGACTAGTTTGTAAACTTGTCTGGGAATTGCTTAACGATACCTTCAGCAAGTGTGCTGAATAGGCCGTCTAAGTGTTGGACACCTTGTGCACGAAGTGCTTGTGCAGCAGGGTAGTCACCCTTAACCTGATCATCGATCATCTGGGCGGTCATCGTAACGTGCTCAGAAAGACCCGAGTAGAGTGCGTCCTGTGGCAAGTTTGGGTTAGCCTTGGCTAGGTAGGCAGCCAGTGGCTTGGTGTAATTGGCGTCAATGCTCTGAAGAGCGGCTTTCTTGCCGGCCTCGTCGCCCTTGCTTCCAGCTACTGCGTAGGCAACAAACTGGTCAAGGTGAAGCTTCCAAACGGTGTTGAAAGTAGTTTCAGCATCTTTGCCGTAGACACTACCGACTGCAGCACCAAGGTTGGTACCGTTCTTGTAGAGATC